>QCIO01000001.1 GCA_003216635.1 Prochlorococcus sp. AG-402-L23
ACCGATAGCAACTACCGATCCGTCAGAAGAAAGACTGACTGAATATCCTGAATAATCATTTGCAGCTTCTCCATCAATATCATCGCCTACTTTTTCCCAACTCAAATGACCTTCCCAATTACTTAATACTTTTGGATCAATAATCTCTGAAAGTTTTTTATATCTTTTATTTTTATTGTTTTTTGTCCAGCAATGCTCTTTGTCGATTATTTTTTCACTTGCATATACTTCAGCACCTGTAAATTGTTCTAATTTTTGAATCCATTTAGAGTTGCTCCCTACAAAACAACTCCATAAAACAATTCGCTGAAGACACCAATTATTTAATTTGTCTCTATGCTTTTCTAATTCAGAAGCATCAATAAATTGACCTCCAAGTTCAATTCCTTCATGGTTGCCGTGGGCAATAATATGAAGTTCATCCACACTTTGGTGTTCTTTTTGCCTGCTATTAAGAAAGTTACTTATTAATACAAAGGGATGATTCTCTAATCCAATTGACAAGAAGGACTGCTTTGATCCTTGAATTAAGATATTCTCGTCTGAGGAAAATGAACTTGCTACAACAATATTTTGTTTAGCGAATTTATTGAAATTATTTTTTAAGCAAGAAACTGATTCTTGATGCAATTGTTTATGTTTCTGATCCCTTTCTCTTGACTTAAATGCTTTAATACTTGATCTAAGAAAAGGTAATGAAATATCTTGATAAAAACTAGTTGGTATCATCAAATGATTTATTTATTTTAATCGCCATTTATTTTTAAAATACTAACATTTTAAGCAGACATGTCTATAAAAATAATTGTAAAAATATAAATTAAAAAATAAATTCTTCTGAAAACTTTTAAATTATATTTTTCTAATGATTTGAGTTTATTCGTTTTTATTGAAATTAATTTAATGATTAATAAAAAACTTTGATTTTGTATAAATCAATTTATATTTAATAGTTCTGCTGAATAAAATAAGAAAAAGAAGAAAAGTTAGATGCGTTTGTTTTTAAGAATCAAATATTGAGGTAAGCGGAGAAATTAGAAATAAAATAACAAAATAATATTTTGCAAATACTGAATTTTTACTATTTTGTATCAGCTACATTTTTAAAGAAATCACAAACTGAAAATCATTTTAATCCCAAAAATGATGATCTACCTGATTGGTTTAGTGGATCTCCTGATTGGGAGAGAAGGAGCTAATTGCCCCTTTTTTCAGATCGAATGTCAATAACTAACTAGTAGCGGTGGAGTATTAAGCGCTTCAAATTATTCAACTGGAGTTAATGAATAACAAATGTCTTTATAACCATTTTCTTTATCCCACTCTTTCATCTCTGGAGTACTAGTAGCCGCTGCAAATCCTTCTAAATCCTTTACTTTAAGTATTAAGTGACTTTTATGTTCATTTACCTTGATGAGTTCATATTCTTCGACATATTTATGTCCCTCCTTTTCATGGAAATCAGCTACAAAGTTGTCAAAATCTTCAAAAGTACAATCAAAAGTTGAAACTATTAATGTGTTCATAAAAAAAGAGGGTTTTATCCCTCTATGTTAAATCGACTGTCAAACAATTAATAATTAATTAATTTTCTCTTTCCATCTCTAGTTTCTACTTTATTTATTCTTAACCCAACAAACAAAGCCCATATAAGTGCAAAGACAATTGGTAAGAAAATGATCGCAAGTTTCATCATTTTTTTAATCCTGTTATTTGCTCAAAAGAATAACCTTTAAATAAATAGGAAAAAATAGGTACTTTATCTAATTAAGCAGCATCATATTCTTTATCATCTTCAAGCTCTCTCATAAATCTTTTATCTAATAAGTAATTGTCTATAAGCTCTAGATTGTTATTTTCTTTAATTTGTTTATCGCTGTTTAATAGTTCTCTTATGTAGTTATATACAAGCTCTTGATCGTATCCACTTTCTCTAATTTCTTTCAACATTTCGTCTGGAATTTGCATAATCGTCAACCCCTATGTGACATTTTTAGAGGAAAATAAGCCTAAATAAGCAAGTAATAGAGCTATTTAGAGCAAATTAGAGCCTATATACGCATACTTACGAAAAAATAAGGAAAAAGCAAGAAAATCACCGTTAAGCAGAATTGGACTCTAAAGCTTATTGCCCCTTATTTTAGATCGACTGTCAATAATTAAACCGCCTGAAGTTCTCTTGATTTAAAATTGATTATCTGAACTATCTTTCTTCCTTGTTCTAACTACTCCACTATCAACATATAGTTTATTAGCAAAGGTAGCTCTAAGTCTAGAATAATCATTTGTTTTCTTTCTCAATCTTCCATATTCGTCTTTGTAGAAGAGGGATGTTTTGATTGCCTCTTCAAGGGAAGTTTTGGAAGTATTAATGTTGTGTATGTTTGTCATTTTTAAATAGTAATTTTGAGAATTTATAGATTGTTATTAAATTTATAGATTGGTATCAATAGTGTTATTAATGGTTAATTGCGGCTGACACTATCCCTTTTATTTAGAGGAAGTTGGGAGTGGTTGGTATAGGTTAGAGAACGTGTTATAAGATATCCATTCACCCGCTCGACTTCGTCTCGCTGAGGATATACGTATAACTAACTTGTTGTCTTTAAGTTAGCCCTCCGCCCTCTGTCTTATAAGAACTACCGCCCGCCCTATAAGGTAGTAATTGCAGTTAGTTAAGTCTGCTGGTCAGTCAATTTTTAGTTAGGAGTTAGTTGTTGTCTTGTTGTCTTCCCCTGTATACATGACGGTTCGGTCTCCTCTCTATAGGTAGCGGTTTGGAGTTTCCCCTGTACACGGAGGTGTACCCCCTTTCTTCTGTTTACCTAAGGGTTTAGGTTTCCTCTGTTTAGATAACAGTTTGTAGGTTTCCCCTATATAGGTAACGGTTTAGTCTCCCATATATACATAAGGGTAGATAAATGAACCTTGTGATGAGTGTGTTTTATGCCTTAACTTCATCTCTAATAAATTATGGTTGGCTTCAGTTGTATCCCTGCAACTGCCTCATGACAACCATGTATTAATTCTAGGACTGCTGTCGTATTTATTGATTCAAAAAATATACCTCTTCCCGTACCTAATAGTTCCTCAAACCGACCTATAAATTTCAAGGCGATAGAAGGAAAATATAGGTATAGATCTAGGAGGTCTAAATGAAACTATTCAATCAATTCACAATCCTTCCAAGATACCTAAAAGCATTTAATTATGCTGGAAACAGAATGGAAGAAATAACAAGAAATCTTGATAGAGATAACCATTTATTTGAAGACTATTGGAAGAGGGAATGCAGAGAACACCCAACTAATCAGCATTGTTTAGTCTATTGCGACTGAGAACTTTAATCTTAAGGGTTGACAACTGAGTATAAATACTCTATAAATGAAGTGTAGTAAATGCTACCAAATCGTCCGATCTGCTATTAGATAGACCGCAGTACGAATCAAGCCATAGGACGGGGACTTGATCAAGACCAGGAGCTGCATCATGGTAAACATGTATTTTAACGGCAAATCTTTCGTATATTGCAAGAGCCAAGAAGAGAAAACAATAAAGCTTACTTATAGAGGCTCTAGTTACTTGAGATAAATAAAATCTCATATCTATTAGATATTCAATAAACTATTTTTTTATAGATGTTATGCCATGAAATTTACTAATTCTCCTTTTGCCATACTCGATAAGAACATGAACGCATTAGATTATCAAAAAAGAAATTTAAAATATGAAGACTATTGGGGAAGGGAAAATGATAATCAAACAAAAGAAGATTTTAAATAAAGTACCTTTTGCCTTTTGCAGATAAATAATAATTTTTTTATATTGTAAAGTTTACTCTGCAATAATCTCCATTGCTTCAATAAGATTCTCTGTTGTTGGACGGTTGTACATCATTGTTACTTCTGATATCCCTGGGATTTTATGTCTAACTACATCCCAAATTCTATAAGGAGATACACCTTCATTTATTAGCGCAGTAATTACAACTCTTCTTAAGTCATGAGAAGTTAAACCATATCAGGATAAATAATTTGTTTGCCAAAATACTTGACGATCTATTTCTAGTGTATTTATATTGATAGTACACATGTATTATTATGTAATGACTTTAGGAGGAGCTAATGTTTGGACTAATTTTTCTTACGGTTATCGTAATGAATCCCCAAGTGGTTGGTTACTTAGCCCAGACCGCAGCAGATTAATTTTATTTACAAGGAATAAAAAATCTCCAAGAAATAGTATGAGAATTTTTGCTCATACATATTATGCAAATGATCTTGGTGAGCCAATGGCAATTAAATCATCAACTCAAATGTATTTGGATAATGCTTGGGATAAATGGCATGACCTTCAATTAGAAGGTTGGACTTTTGAAGAACTTGAATTACCTGAATCAGTATGACTAACTTAAATCCAATCAAAAAGAAACTATCAAAAGTAGATAGAAAGATATCTATTCAAGACTCATCAAAATTATTGGCAGAATTTTTTAATGGTGTTGTCATTGAACTTGATGAAGAATATAAATATGACTCATAAAGAATTGATAGATAAAGTTTCCGCAAATTTATTTAAACAAAGCGGAAAGTTAGAAAGCAGAAGATCTTGGTTGGTAATGAGAAATTATCTCGAGCAATTGGATAGCGAACAACTTAAATCCATGCTTAAGGACCACGGATGATTTAAAAACTTTATTTATGAATTATTTATTTGGTTTTTATTTTTTTCTTAATTCTTAGATAACCGTAAGTTCCAAAGCCAACCAAAAACATGTCCAAGTAAATATGCCAAGTAGGAAAAATCTGGTGTATTAATTCCATTAACTTTTTATTGCCACTTGCCAATAAGGATAATCTAAATTTGATTTTTCTCTAATTAATTGTAATTTTCTAGAATTTATTTTTACTACTATTCCATCTGTTGGATATTTCCCAAAAAGCTTTCCTTCTAGCCATTGTTTTCTAAATACTGCGACTTGGCTCGTAAAGTTGCATGAAATATCCTGAAGGATCGTGAAGCCAAGCTTAGAAAGACTCTTTTTGGACTCATATTGGTTAAGTTTTGAATTAAGTATTTGAAATGCGCAGAAGCTAAGACTTTCAGGAAATGCTTCTTTAGCTCTGAGAAATCCAGAAGCGATTCTCTGGGAGATATTAGGACTTTGGTTGGGCGCGTATAATTCACCTCTAACTTGAAGAATTCCTCGTAAAGGGAAATTATTGGGAATGTCTTGGACTTTAATAAGTTTACCAGTAACATCAGTCCCTTTTCTTGAAATTGCTTTCTCTAAGTTTCCATCCCTATATTGCAATGCGACAGCACAACCATCAATTTTAGGCTCAATTAATAATCTGGTATCTGCTAATAATCCTTTCAAAAATTTATCTAAAGTATCCTTTTCTAATGAAGGTAAAACTAGTTTATTTTTCTTTTTAAAGTAATCACAATTTGGGTTTGTTTTAAATAAATTCTTTTCAAGTTGGTCGAATTGCTTATCAGAAATTAAACCATTGCCATTTCTATAATTATCGTCATACCATTCAATTCGTTCTTCTAAATAAGTCTTCATTTAATACGATGGCTTAAGTATTTGGCTAGGTATCCAATTTGGTTTATCTATCATCCATTTTTCTATATCTTCATATTTAACAGTCCATAAAAGAAACGAAGAAATTTGTTTTAGAGATATGGCAATCATATATCTTGTTTTTGGACTTATTGTTATAAATCCAAATAATAAAATTAATAAAATAAGCTTAAACATACCCTTAATCATTTAAAAACTCAGCGTAATTTTTGCAAACTTTTTAATTAATGCAATTCTTATAACCTTCAATTTTCGCTAGTTCATCAATATTCAAACCTGTTTCTTCTAATAAAGTTTTTCTAATATCGTCTTTATTAAATTTAGTTAATGCTCCTTTCGTAGAGTACTTAATGCATTGGTTTTTATATTTTGCGTCTTTGACAACAGGAGATAAATAAAAACTAAACAAAATGATAAAAGCCCCATAGGTTACAACTTTTCTGTGGTTTTTCCACCATTCATAAAATTTATTGGACACGAAAAATATATTACTAAACTTTATTTTAAATTGATTGTCAACAAATTACTTAAGTAATTTGTTGACTGCTTAATTTAATGTTTTTCATTAACAGATCTAAGCCAGGAATAATATCTTGATTTTCTAATTCTTTGCTCTTTCGAGACTAATCTATCCGCAGATTCTAAAGGTGATTCTCCTTTCTCAACTTTTGTTGTAATAGATATACCAAAACCTTTTGCTTCAATTTTTGGAATGCCACCCTCCAAAAAAAATAGAAAAGACCAACCTTTATTCCATCCTAAATAGAAGGGATTTCGATACATTTTATTTTATGGATATATTCTTTAATGATATTTTCCTTTTGTAGGAGTTACTTGTATACCCTATTACCAAATAACAAGTTTAGGCTGATTATTTCTTGAAAGTAATTTTTGTATTTAAATAATTATCTGGACGAATACTTGACGTCTCAGAGTAGTACATTTATATTAATAGTACAAAAGTATTATCTCTTATGGCATCAGGAGTTGCTAATGTTCGGACTAATTTTTATCGTGGCAGCCTTATTGACCCCCCAATTGGCTGGTTGTTTAACCAAAAAAGTGGTTTATTAATTTCTTTTGAGATTTATAAGAAAACTGTATCTAATAACTTAAAAGTATATACTCACCTTTTCTATGCAAATGAATTAGGTGAGCCAGCCCAACTTAAAAATTCAAGATTTCACTCTGTTGAGTGTGCTTGTGAAACATGGAATGAGTTAATTTCAGGAGGTTGGCAAATTGTTACTAATAAATTCCAGTAATCATGATTAATTTAAATCCTTCAAAATGGGAATATCTAAAAGAATCTATCCTAAAACGAAAACGTACAAAGATTTGTATTACTTTCGATCACTTTCGCTAGAGCACTACAGAAACTTTTACTACTTTCTTTATATGTCCAAGAAACGAAAAACACATGCCACAGGAAGATCATTTACTTAAAGGTTGTGAGTATTGGCAAAAAAAAATAGGACTATTTTTTCTCCTGAAGCTTCTTAATTATTCTCTAATTAAACTTCTCTAGGTAAAGATATTTAATTATGTAAACAAAGCATTATTTTATACAACTTAAAAAAATCTTTTTAAGTAATTTGTAAACTATGGTTCAATTTTACTTTTCTATATTTCTATTAGTAGTGCTTACATTTTTTGCGCTTTTATTAGATGCACCAGAATTAGCTTCTTTAATACAAACATTTTAGAAAATAATAAATCAGTATTTTTACTGATTTACTTTGTTTATAATTAAGTCCTACTTTTAACTTGTTGAATCGGAGGGATCTAATGATTGACAGTCCACCAGAGGAGTTAGATTATAAAATTTATATCTAAATAAAACTAATGCTAAATCTGGAATGAATCTTCTATTGGAAATTCATTCCTTTTTAATTTCTTTCTAAAAAAATGTGAAATTATGAATATTAAATTTTTAAGTAAAAAAATCTATTCATATTAAATTATTTAATATCACAGGCACTTCTGGATAGTTGCTAAATTCATCTGAATCCAAAGCCAGTTTTTTGTTCTCCCTTTCCTTCCCATTCTTTCATAATTAGTTTTAGTAAACTTTTAACTTCTAAATTCGAAGCTACAGTATCTTTTTGCAGATTTATACAAATGTTTTTTATTTCCTCATAATCATTATCTATTAATATTGTTTTTTGATCTAGATTAGCCATTAAATTTTAAAAAGCTCCATTACAGTTAAATCCACTGCAGTTAATAACCCTAAAAATATTCATTATAAAGTCGTGGAATCTTTCATCATAAAAAAATGCCCAAGTTGTAAATATTGCAAAACCAGAGACAGCAAAAGCAGCATATTGAAGCCAATGTATTCCATAGCTGTCGACTCCATTTTTATCAAAATCAGAATTACTCAATTTCCTTTTTTACTTATAATAAAAAATTTTTTTTTTAAAAGGAGAGTTTGTTTTGAACGAGAAATTTATTTTTCCTAAAACTTAAAGATATTTATAGTTTAAATAAAACCAGGGATTATCCACCCAAAAAAACCATAGTTTATTATTAATGCTAAAAACCCAACCATAGCTAATCTCCCATTTGTTATTTCGGCATTTTTCCAGAATTTACCTATATAGTTTTTTATTTTTTTCGAATTTTTGTCTATCAAATAATTCGGTTCTAAGGGTTCCTGTAACCTTTTGATCGCATATAAAGAGAATTGGATTGTAATTGCGATGATAACAACTATAAAACTAGTAAGAGCATCCATTTTTAGATTTCATATGTGATTAAGTATGCCAAAGAGTAAATGACATTTGTATGTATCAAATCATTCCTTATTTCTGCTTTATTTACAGAGGAAATCTTAACTTGAATTATTAATAAAATGTAACATATTTAAAAAAAAATAGTATGAATTCTTACTTTTTCTTTTGATTTCACATTTAAGAAGGACTTAAATGTTACATTTATGTGTCAGGTATATCTAAAGAGTAATCTTAATTTAACTTAAGAATTAGCTTTAAATTTTTTTATATTCACTAAAGTATAGTATTGAAAACTTTTTTTTAAAGAAATATATTTTCAATGTTATTTATTTAAAAAATTTTTAATAACTAGAAATTATTACTTTTGTTTAATTTCTGGAAGGTAGAATTTATTGCCTAATGTATAACCAATTGACATAAGTACGAACCCAAGAAGTTGAGGTAAATGAGAATTTGCAAGAGAGATTTTTTCAATCATTTCTCAATCTATAAAAGAACATAATAATAAAAAATTTTTAATTTTGTAAGTCTATTTTTTTTTATTCTTTAATTTCACCAGATTTTTTTAGTGAATTTACAAGTCTTTCATTTTCTGTTTTCAAATTTTCTAATGCAGATTTTGTAAATTGTTCTTTAGCCTCAAATTTTGCTGATGTTATAACTTTTTTATTGGGTAGTTTTTTCTTTGGTTCAGGCTTCATATTTAAAAACTTTTTAAAAATATTAGAAGTTATTTTTTTCGTACTAGGTATTATTTTTTACAGTTTTCTGGTTAATAATATTTGTTTACATAAACTAATTAATCTTTATCTTTTGGTAGCCTCAACCATCCTGTAGTCCATTCTGATTTTAGTTTTGCCCATGAGATCCTTTTAATATCTTTTTTATTTTTGGTAGGAAAAATATCAACCCATCTATCTTCATTTTTACCACCATAAGCTTTAACTTGAAAATGCCTATTACCATTTAAAGTCTTTGGTGCTGTCCAACAAAGAGTAGGAGGCCATTTCATGAGAAATTTTAAATAGTTAAAAAAGCTAAAGGTTGCTTTGCCCAGTCAAAACTAAACCATAATATGCAATCGTACCAAGAATAAGTACAATACCTAGTATTCTAATAATCATGATTTAATAATTTTAATTCCAAATTATATTAAAGAAATTTTATTTAAAAAAAATCTTTAAATTTTTATATATTTGAGTTGAAGATTCAAAATTTTCTAATTTCCCATTTTTTTATTTCTAACTATGGAGTGACAAGATTCAGGATGCCATTCATTTTGAATCTTGCCAATGAAATCATAAATAAATGAATCGGGACATCCAGTTTCTTTTTGAAGTTCTGAAAGTTCTTCTTTAATGGATTTATATACACTCGTTATTACCCCAATATTTTCTTCTTGCGAGGGAGCCCATTCTTTTTTATCCATTTTTACGGTTTAAATTATTTTCCACGATATCGTAATAGGGTATATCTCCATAATCAGCATCTGAACAACATAAATCACCATATAGTTCTTCTAACAAATCGTATGCATCTGAATACTTATCAAAACTTTGAGCGGTTAATTCGTCGTCTTTCCCATCAACTCTAATTATTTTGTAGCTCATATTTAATTGGATGCAAAAAGTATTTTTTTTTGATTCATTAGATCAACTTGTAAATAAAAAACTTATTTAGGAGCATTAGTTGGGTAAAGCTTCTGAATTTTATTTTTCTGAATTTCTATTTTTCTTCGTTCATATTTTTTTGCCATTATTTTTCTGATAAATAATTGTGGGATAAGCCAAACTAATGCAATAGCTATAGCCATGAAAGCAGGATTTCTCCACGTTAACCTAATAATCTCTTGTATAAATTCTTGACTGAAAAATTCCATACTTTTTGATGATAAAATATCTTTGCTTTCTTTTATAAAATCTTTTAAATGTTAAATTTTATTATAACCTTAAAAAATTTTATAAGGAATTTTATAAATTTTTTCTTTTTCTAGTTTGTTATCTTTATATTTGAATTTAGATTAATTTTTTATTTTTTAGTTTAGAGATGTCGACTTATCTAATAACAGGATCAAATAGGGGTATTGGATTAGAACTATGTAGGCAAATTCATAAGAGGGGAGATAATGTAATTGCAACGTGTAGGAAAGCTTCAAAAGAACTTAGAGATTTAGGAGTGAGAATTGAAGAGAATATAGAAATTTCTTCTGATGAGTCGATAACAAATTTGTGTGAAAAACTATCTGGAGTTAATTTAGATTGCTTAATTCATAATGCAGGAATTTATGAATTGAATTCTTTTGAAAGCTTAGATAAAAAAAGTATTTTGCGGCAATTTGAAGTCAATGCATTGAGCCCAATATGTATGACTCGATCGCTTAAACATCTTTTAAAA
Organism: Prochlorococcus sp. AG-402-L23; assembly: GCA_003216635.1. Lineage (GTDB taxonomy): Bacteria > Cyanobacteriota > Cyanobacteriia > PCC-6307 > Cyanobiaceae > Prochlorococcus_A. The sequence goes on from QCIO01000001.1 coordinate 10,723, forward strand.
AGATCTTCTAAAGTTGCTTTTGTCACAAGTAGAATGGGATCTATTGAAGATAATAGATCTGGAAGTTCTTATGGTTACAGGATGTCTAAAGTCGCCTTGTCCATGGCAGCAAAGTCACTTTCTATAGATTTATCAAGAGAAGATATTTATGTAGCTATTTTGCATCCTGGGTTAGTGAGTACAAGAATGACTGGCTTTACAAGAAATGGAATTAGTCCTGAAGAATCAGCAAATGGCCTTTTAAAACGTATTGATTCTTTAAATAAAAATAACTCGGGTACATTTTGGCATGCCAACGGAGAAGTTTTGCCCTGGTAGTATCTTTACCTTTGTATTGAAGAGATTTATATCGTTAATTTGTTAAAAAACTTTTAAATTTTTAACGAATTTCTTTCCTTGTTCAATTCTATTAGTTATCTTTAAAATAAATATTAGTAAAGGAGGTGATTCATTGTCGTATCTACCGAAAAATGCGGTTATCAAAGGGGCCGTGAATTCAGTATCTTCATCACATTCATCGGTCTCTTTTTCTTTAATTAAGAAGAAAGGTTTTATCATCAATAGATTTATATAAATCAGTCTCTTAATAATTAAAAACTCTGCATCTCAAGTATTTGTAGAGTTTTTTTTTATGAATTTAAAAAATTATTTAAAGCGTATTCTATCTTTTTTGTCCGAAGTAAATTAAGGCTAAAAAAGATAAAGTGCTTACCAAAGCGATTAAATACCACCCAGTTGAGGAGTTGCTAGTTACTTCTGTCATTTATTTTGATTTTTGTCGGAAGAATTGATTATTTGAGAGAAAATCATAATTGATATCATTAAAAAAACTAAAAGGATGTAGGTTACGTTCATTTATAAAAAAATGCTAATTATCAAAAAGATTATTCCTAGAACTATCGTAACAATTGCTCCATCAACTAATAAGTCTTTCCATGTATAACTTTTTAGCATCTTTGCCTTATCTTGTTCACTCATAAGGTTCTTCAACCAATTCCAATTTAAAAGCTGTGTCAATGCGACACCAAAAATTAAATGACCAGTCAAAATACCAATTAGATCAATTCTAGAAATATCTTTAGTAAGACTAGTAATAATGAAAAATTCCACTAGCTTTTGTCTTTATTAGATAAGGCTCCACCTTCTTCTTTGTATTTTTCCCAAGCTTCACTTATTTTTGATTTAGAGAAGTTTTGTTTCCCCTCAGAAAACTTATTTTTGAGATTATTAAAACTATCTGAAAGCTCTTTCTTTGTTGGTTCATCAAGAAAGTTTGATGTCAATTTCCATAAATACCAGCTACTAGCTAGAAGAATAATTAATCCCAGTAATTGCATATTAGTTTTTAAACTATGCTACAACCTTTTAAATGGTTTCGATAAATTAATTGATTTAATACTGATAGAATCATTTTTCTTTAAGTCTAAATTAAAACTTTAACCAGTGAAAGAAAATTCTATCGAGTAACCAAATAGTTAGTCCCCCTTCTAAAAAAGCTAGCCAGTACATGCCATAATCTGAAAACCCCATTTGTTCTTTGACTGTTTTAATCAATTTTTTGTGAGCTTGAATGAGATCGTTCATCAATAATTTAATTTGTTTTAAACCTGCTGAATTTCCTTAACTAAAAAACCCTTCCCATAGCAAGATAGACACGTTTTAGTCTCATCTAATGAAATTCTTAGAAAACCTGCTCCATTACATCTAAAGCAGTTTACTTTAGTATTTGAATAGAGTTTTGACTTGATTTTAGCAGCACGATTTAAGTAAGAAACTGTTTCTTTACGTCCGTTTGCTTTAGCAGCTTTGTTTAAGAGGTTTTTGTAGTTGACTTTGAGTTCTTGGGTATTCATCTTTTAACTTGAACAATTTTTAAAATATAGGTAAAAGGAATCAATAAATAATTAAAATAAGAACTATGAATTTACCGTTTATATTCCTAATCTGATCTCATGTTGAGATTAAGATAATATAACGGATATTTTTTTTTTATGTTTATTTGAGGAGTACTATTTTTTTATTTTTAATAGAAAATTTATATTTGATGAACTAATTTTAAATTTAAGAGGTTTCTTGAAAAAAATATAATTTTGGTAAACCAGGAAATTATCCAGCCTTTTTTAAATTTTTAACTAAAAAATCATTTTCGTTAGTAAGTACATCAAACTTTGATTTCTTAAGTTTTTCTTTGATTTCAGTAGTCGAATGTTTTTTTATTTTGTTGGGATTCATAAGTTTTAAAAATCAATTTAAAAAAACATACAAACTAAATCTTACTGATCACGAAAATAAAATGTGGATATATTTTTTTAAAATGAGAAAATATTTTATTTTGCACATAGAAGCTTTAATTTAATCAACATATTGTGGAAAACCCTGTTGAAAAACACTAAAAAAGTGGATAACTCTCGGGGAGCATGTTCAAAACAAGCTTTTCTCGGATAATTTTTAAGTATTTATACTTCATCAAGGGAAGTTTAAATATAGTTTAAAATACATCATAATCTATTGTTATAACTGTGGGATCATTACTTTTATATTTATAAAAAGGATTTTTTCTACAAATTAGTGTTGAGAAAATAATCAAAAAATTTATATTTGTATGATGTATCAAATTGACAAATAAAGTTAAGAAAAATAAAAGGAAACTTGAATTTTTGAAAAATTGTCTCAACTGTTTAAATTAAGTCTTGATTCGGTTTTCTCTATGGCAATATTTCTCAAACCTGAAATTAATCAAATAGGTTTGATTAAGTTAAAAATTTAAAATGACAGAAGAAAAAAAGGATTCAAAAAAATATTCTGGAAAGAAAAACATCATGTTTGCTTATGGTTTTATAAAACTTGGTTCTAGTTTCGTATCTGCAATAGCTTTAGCTGCAATTGCTTTTGGGTTCTGTTCAGTAAAAAAAGAGTCTAAATTTTTCAATAAATGCGTTGTCGAAATTATTGAAGATGGGGGTACCAATTCTGAGGCAGTAAGGTATTGCAATGGGGGCAATTAAAAGTCCAACACAAATAAATTAAATGGATTCAGCAAGTGATTTAATTATTGACTCTTTGAAAGAGGAGCCAATTGGAGAAACTGATTATTTTATTTGGTTCATAACAGATATTGGCATTGTTGCCTTATTTAAAAGAGAGGAGAACTTTGAAACTTATAGTTCGAATGTCGAAATTGAGGCTAATAAAATAGCTTTGGATATAACTAAAGAAGAAAAAGAGTATCTCAAAATAAAAGAGAAACAACTTTTCTTGTTTTATTCATAAGTTATGATCATTTTCGAATTAGTAAGAGGGCTCAAGGTTAAAAGTAGGCTCTTTAATATTATTTTCGCTAATTAATTCGTATGTGAGCTCTTTATTTAGGGCATTTATATAGGATGTATAAAGTTTTCCCCAAACAAATTCAAATTCATCTTTACTTAAATTCTTGAAAAGAATTTCTCCTTTGAAGTAAATGTGATAAGAATCATTCATAGTGGAAAATTAATCTTATCCTTTTTAACGCAGCGAAATATGTATGTAGTATTAGGTGCTACTAAAAAGAAATTTATATTTAGAAGTTATAAATACTTTTAGACTATCCTCGTATTCATTTTTTGCTTTTTGAATAATCCTACTGTCTCATCAAGATCCATACAAGGCTGAATACTTATATCCATTAACCTTCTCCACGGATGCCATTGTTTCCAAATTGTCTCAAGAGAATCTGCACTCACTACAGAATGTCCAATCCCATTTTGAACCATAAAAATCCAAGAATGAACCTCATAGTTTTCAGGTCTGTTTTGGGGACCACCTGATTCATACCAATTAATTAGCATTTCTGCCCCTTCTTCTTGATCCTCGCCATCTGTAAATTCGTAGGAAATTAAATACCTTTGCATATAGATTATTATTAAAATCTCTAAACTATTTTAACTCTAGATTTAGATATTGCCTCCCAATCTAATTAATGCTATGAAGTTTATAGAAGTGATTTTTTAAATGACCGAAAGATTTGGGAAAATTAAAAAGAATATTTTGACTAATTTTTCTTTTATAAATAAGACAATCTTGAAGTATTTTCAAAACCATGATCTGTTCGTATAGCTCCAGTTAACATATAAAATTTGATACTTTTTAAAATACCTTAAATTAGTTACCATATTTATACTTTAGGGATACGAATGAAAAATAAAAAAGACAATAGTGATCCAATTAATAATTTAGAGTATGAAAAAGTTCTAGAAGAAGAAATAATTAATTCATACGAAAGTAAATTGCAGAAAGATACTTTACAAGATAGTAAAAAAAATAAATTTTACAGATTAAAAAGAACTCCATTAGAGATTGTAAATAGATTATTTTTCTTTTTCTTTATTGGAAGCTTTCTTTTCTCTTTGTTGTTAGCTTTTTCAGCAAGTAAGTTATGGTTCATACTTTATGTAATGAGTGCATTGTCATGTGTTTTCTATACTCCTAATAGAAAGGCACTTAAAGAATTAATAGCAGCTTGGCCAAATATAGAGGATCTCATCAAAGGGAGGAGTTTGTGGAGAAAAGGAAAGTAAATAGATTATGAAACTGTTAAGTTTATTTAAAAAATTGGTTTTTAAATATTCTTGTTCCATACATAGAGGGTACCGACAAGAAAAAAGAGGATAAAAAATGAGTTTAATAAAGGTTGGAATTATTGTTGAAATTTTTATGTTTGTGGGAGTTTTTTTATGGGTTAAGAAACTAAATAGTAAACAAAGTAGGCAATCATCTTTATCAAAAAAAATAATAAAAAATCTCAAAATTTAGAATTTTGATCACAAAATAAGGCATCTTTATAAAGAGATCACTTTTATGGAAAAATTTTTACTTTTCCCCTCTCACTTTGTCTATGAAATCGGTTAGAACATCAACATCGTTATTAAAAATATGGTTTTCTCTATCCAAGGTCTTGCTCCAATAACCAATCCATTAAATAGTGTCTTAATAGAAAAGAAACTAATAAATGTTGATCAAAAGTTCATTCAACTCATTTCTCTTGCAGAAGGGTTACCTCGTACAGAAGTTATTGAAAGTGGAAGGAATTATTGGAGAGGTGTTTGTAGGAGCTTGATTTTTAGATTCCCTGATGACCTTGAAATTTTAAAGCTTGATGTAAGAAGTTACCTAGATAGATCAAAAGGAATAATCCAAATAAGATCTGCAGCAAGATTAGGTCAATCAGATTTAGGAGTTAATCTCAGAAGAGTGGAATACTTATTTAATCAATTAGAGAAAATTTAATTAATCTGTTTTTTATAAATTTAAGGTTCTTTTTACTAAATAGTTGTGCTTTAATTCATAAGAATATTTGAATTGCCATGGTAAAGATAATCTTAGTTGGAATTATTGTCGCTCTTGTATATTCTCAACCTGACCTTCGTCTTACAGTCGCTGATTGGTTAAAAGCAGCTTCTGATTTTCTTATTGAATCAGTGCAAGTAAAACCTTGAATTAATTTTTAATAAAGCACTAGTTAAGACCTGAAACTGTAATCATTTGTTTGATGCAAACAGCTACGAAAATAAATATTATTATCCTGCTATATATATATTTCACTTAAACAAATAAATAGTTTTAGGAACATAATAGAAAATTTTTTTGAAATTTTTGAATAGTTAACGATAATAAGGGATATGAAGCTTAGATTATTTGAGTTCTATTTTATTAAAGACTACTTAAGGCCTTGGTTTGGTCTTATTTATTCTTTATTCTTTCTGTTTTTTTTAGGTGCAATTGGCTATCGAATAACAGAGGGATGGGAATGGAGTGATTGCTTATGGATGGTTCTGATCACAATAACCACAATTGGTTTTGGAGAAGTTCAACCTTTAAGTCCTGAAGGCAGGATCGTAACTGTTTTAGTAATCGTAGGCGGATTGATCTTTATTCAATTTACCTTTCAAAAAGCTGTTAGATTATTCGAATCCGGCTATTTTCAAAGAGTAAATGAATTACGTTTTAAAAGAATTCTTAGAAAAATGGAAAATCATGTAATTTTGTGCGGATATGGGAGGGTAGGTCAGGAAATATCTAATCAAATTAAAACACAAAATATTCCAATTATCGTCGTTGAAAGTGATGAAGATAGAAAAAAGATTGCTGAAGAAAATGGTTTAGAAGTGCTTTGCGCTGATGCAACTCTTGACGAGACTTTAAAACTGGCAGGATTAGAAAAATGCAAAAGTTTGGTCGTTACCTTACCTAATGATGCTGCAAATTTATATGTTGTTTTAAGTGCTAAAGGGATAAGAAGTTCCATAAGAGTAATCGCAAGAGCTGGAACTGAAGAAGCTGCAAGTAAATTGAGATTAGCTGGTGCAAGTATAGTTGTAAGCCCTTATATAGCTGCTGGAAGAGCAATGGCATCAATGGCTTTAAGACCAATTGCCATTGATTTTCTAGATCTTCTAGCAGGAAGTGAATGTGAAATTGAAGAATTTGAATTAAGTAATGATATAAGTCTTTTTGAAACTGCAGAGAAAAGATCACTTTCTGAACTAGGAATAGGTAAAAAGAGTGGTGCAAAAATATTAGCCATTAAGGAAAACGAAAAGTTGTTCACTAATCCTGGGGGTGGATTTATTCTTCAACCAGGTCAGGTATTAATAGCCTTTGGTAGTAAAGAACAACTTAATATCTTGAACGGTTTATTAGGTAATCTTGTTGTGGCAGTTGAGCTCTTAAAATAAATATCTAAAAATTAGATTTAATAAAAGGTATTTTAAAATATCTATTGACTATAAACACCTTATTGACTTAATCGTCCTTTGAATTTTTCAAAGTAAGTAAGTTAAGGTAGATTGTAAAGAAGAGAAAATAAGAACAATCACGCTAAACTAAAAAAAGTAAATTAAAAATTATTAGTAAATTTACCATTTAAAAATCATGAAAAAGCTATTAGTTTTTCTCATTCTTTTTATTACTTCTTGCAGTACAAAAGATAAACTATCAATTACTAATGAAAATGAATTATTTTCTGTTACTAAAGATAATGCTTTGATTGTTTGTGGAGGTAAATCCAGATTAATTGAAAGTAAAAATGAAGAAATCATCAAGTTAGAAATTAAAGATTCTTCAAGTAGTGGAAAAGAAAAATTAGTTCAATTTACAATTGTAGAGACAGATAGAAAAGGAGGCAAATATAGAATTGTTAATTGTTATCCAAATGAAGATCCAAAAAAATCGATAGTCAAAACAATCAAGACTAATTACAAATTAAATTAGTTCTAGGTCAACTATATCAAATGAATATATTTAAATTTCTATTTTTAGTTCCTTTCATAACGTTAATAATTTTTTTTCAGACAACCCTGCAAAGTAGATATCTTTTGGCTTTTGATATGAGAGATGGAGGAACAGTTTTTAAAAATGTTTGTGCAGGTTGCCATATAAGGGGTGGATCAGTTGTTCTTAAAGGATCTAAATCATTAAAACTTTCCGACCTTGAAAAAAGAGGAATAGCAGATGTAGATTCAATAGCAAAAATTGCAAATGAAGGGATTGGTTTTATGAAAGGTTATAAACATAAATTAAAGGAAGGGGAGGATAAGATTCTTGCACTATGGATTGTTCAAAATGCACAAAAAGGTTGGGAGTAGATGAAAAGCTTATTTCTTACATCTTTTTTATTTCTATTAGCTGAATTTTGTTTTGCTGAGGAATTAATTAATTACACAATTACATCTGATTCTCAAGTTAATACTTTAGAAGGTGATTTGGAGGCTATGGGAAATGTAGTTATTAAAAGTAATGGTGGTAATTTTGAAGCTTACTCGGACAAGCTTTCTTTTGACAAGGATGATAAATCTCTAAAACTTTTTGGTAATGTGTATGTTAAAAATTTAGAGTCTGAAGGAATTTTAATTGATGAAACATCTGGAGATGAGTTGACCATATTTACTGATACAGGAATTTTTGAATTCAAATCTCAAAATAAAAACAGAGTAAAAACAAAAATTAAATTCTAAATAAAGTGTTAATATTTAATTGAAAATTTTAATTTCTAGCTGAGCTCTTAATGCCGATATATTCATAATAATTTTTTATATCAAAATAATTTGATTTATATATTTTTAAATCCAAACGAAAAAAGCTCTAATCAAGATTTAGTTTAAGAGAGGGTTAAGAACTAATTAATTAAAAGATAAACTTTTAATTAAAGAGTATTTGTGTTGAAATTAAGTGCTATAAATGTGTTGTCTTTCGTTAATTCATGAAATCAATGAACATAGCTAAGAAAGCTTTGGTCTTTACATCTGTAGTTGCCATTGCTGCTGGCACAAGTGTTTCGGCAAGAACAAGATTAAGTGGTGCTGGAGCATCATTCCCTGCCAAAATCTACACTCGATGGTTTTTTGATCTAGCAAAATCAGGTGGACCAAGAGTTAATTACCAAGCAGTTGGTTCTGGTTCTGGAAGAAAAGCATTTATTGATCAGACTGTTAACTTCGGTGCTTCAGATGATCCAATGAAAGATAAAGATATTGCAAAAGTTACTAGAGGATTAGTACAGATACCTATGGTTGGAGGAACTATTGCATTTGGTTATAACTATGATTGCGATTTAAAACTTTCCCAAGAGAAAGCAGTACAAGTTGCTATGGGAATGATTAAAGATTGGAAAGAATTAGGTTGTAAACCAGGGAAATTGACTTGGACTCATCGTTCTGATGGATCAGGAACTACTAAGGCTTTCACAAACTCTATGGAAGCGTTTTCAAAAACCTGGACATTAGGCACAGGTAAGTCTGTAAAATGGCCGGCAGGTGTTGGTGCTAAAGGTAATTCTGGTGTCGCAGGTGTTATTCAAAATACTCCTGGTGCAATTGGTTATGTTAACCAGTCTTACATAAAAGGTAATGTCAAAGCTGCAGCACTTCAAAATCTTTCTGGAGAATATGTAAAGCCTACTGTTGAGGCAGGAGCAAAAGCTCTTAATGGTATTACTTTAGATGAAAATCTTGCGGGTAAAAATCCTAATCCAACAGCAAAAGGAGCATATCCTATAGCTTCATTAACATGGATACTTGCTTATGAAGAGGGTAATGGTAGAAACACTAAAGCTATCAAACAAGCCTTTAATACATTGTTAAGTGATGAGTATCAAGATAAGGCTTCATCCCTTGGCTTTATCCCCTTAAAAGGGAATATCCTTTTGAAATCTAGAGCTGCCATTGAAAAAATAGGTAGTTAAATTTTTTCATTGATGTCAAATTATCATGACTTTCATATACCTTTAAGTCCTCTTAAAGTCTTTTACAGCATTTAGTAGTAGATTTATAGAGATATTCTTTTTTTAATGGAAGAGAAATTAACTCTTTTCAAGAATCGTAAAAGATTCGGTATCGAAAAAAATATAGATATTATCTTCAAGAATACTGCCCTAGTCTTGTCTAGTTTCGTAGCAATAATACTTTTAGGAATTATTTTAGTAGTCTTTTTTCAGTCATTTGAATCCTTTTCAAGGTATGGATTGAAGTTTCTAGTGACCTCTGAATGGAATCCAGTAAAAGATGAATACGGAGCTTTTACCGCAATATATGGGACATTGGTAACGTCATTTCTTTCATTATTAATAACTATTCCTTTAGGAGTTGGGACTGCAATATTTATTACCGAAGACTTTGTGCCTAAAGTTGTTAGAGAAATAATAGGTTCGTTTGTCGAATTACTAGCAGCTATACCATCTGTTGTGTTGGGGCTTTGGGCAATATTTGTTATGGAGCCTTTTTTTAGAGCATTTTTTGTCTTCTTAAATAATTTCTTTGGTTGGATACCTTTATTCAGTACAGAACCCACAGGCAGGAATTCCTTGCTTGCAATATTGATTTTAGTAGTAATGCTTTTGCCAATAGTGACTTCCATCGCTAGAGATTCACTGAATCAGGTTCCTAAAAAGTTAAGAAATGCAGCTTATGGAATTGGAGCAAGTAGATGGAAAACAATATTTTCAGTAATTTTGCCAGCAGCATTATCAGGAATTATGGCAGGAGTTCTATTGGCTTTAGGCAGGGCAATGGGTGAAACCATGGCAGTCACAATGATTATTGGTAATTCAAATGCATTTAGTTGGTCTATTTTGTCTCCTGGATATACCATTTCCTCCATGCTTGCAAACCAATTTGGAGAGGCTGATGGAAGTCAGGTTTCATCACTATTTTATGCAGCTTTTGTACTGATGATCCTATCTTTAGTGGTCAATATCTTTGCTCAATGGCTAGTTAAGAAATTTAGTCTCAAATATTAGATAATTATGAATTCACTCTATTACCAGAAAAGATTATCAAGAAATATAGGAGATAAATTCTTTACTTATTTATCAGTAATTTGTGCGCTGATAGCAATACTTCCTTTGATTTTTCTGGTGACTTATATCCTTTACAAAGGTGGATCTCAAATTACAACAGAATTATTTACTTTGGAACCAAATCCTCCTGGAGATGATTTAGATGCAGGAGGTATTAATCCTGCATTAATAGGGACATTAATAATTACTAGCATTGCTTCAATTATTTCGATACCAGTAGGTGTTGGCGGTGGCATATATCTAGCTGAATATTCTAAAGGTGGTTCTTTCCCAAGGTTTATTAGATTTGGGGTAAATGTTTTAGCGGGAGTCCCCTCAATAATTGCCGGTGTATTTATTTATGCCTTAATTGTTTCAACAAAGATCTTATTTGGAAGTATGTACAGTGGCTTGGCCGGTGGTATGGCACTCTCAATATTGATGTTGCCTACTGTGATTAAGACCACTGACGAAGGTTTAAAGTTAGTTCCTAACGAATTAAGATATGCGTCTCTTGGTGTTGGAGCAAGTATGTATACAACCATATTGAAAGTTACTTTGCCCTCTGCCTTTAGGTCTATTGCTACTGGAGTTGTACTTGGAATCGCAAGAGCTGCAGGTGAAACAGCACCTTTGATATTTACGGCTTTATTTTCTTACTACTACATAACAGGCTTTGAAGACTTGTTTTATGAGATGGGTTCTTTGGCTGTATTGATATATAACTTTGCTCTTGAACCTTATGATGCACAGAATAAATTAGCCTGGGCAGCTTCCTTTATTCTTGTTTTGTCGATACTATCAGTAAATATATTTTCAAGGATTTTGGCAGCTTTTACAGAGAAAACTAAGAGAGTATAAATGATTAAAACTAATAAAAAAATACCAAAGAATATCATTTTATCTCTTGAGAATGTTTCTATTAGCTATGGAACTTTTGAAGCAGTAAGAAATGTTTTTTGTAATTTTAAAAAAGGAAATATAACATCCCTTATTGGTCCTTCAGGTTGTGGTAAATCAACTGTTCTTAGATCTTTAAATAGGATGAACGATTTAATTCCTAATTGTTCGTTAAAAGGGACTGTCCTGTTTGATGGAACTAATATTTATGACAAAAGAGTAGATCCAGTCGAAGTAAGAAGAAGAATTGGAATGGTTTTTCAACAACCAAATCCTTTCCCGAAATCTATTTACGAAAATATTGCATTTGGGGCAAGAATTAATGGCTTTACTGGAGATATGGATGAATTAGTGGAAAGTTCACTTAGAAAAGCTGCCTTGTGGGACGAATGTAAGGATAAATTAAATGATAGTGGTTACTCTTTATCTGGCGGACAACAACAAAGACTATGTATAGCAAGAACCATCGCAATTGAACCTGAAATAATTCTAATGGATGAGCCATGCTCAGCCTTAGATCCAATTTCTACATTAAAAATTGAGGAGACGATGCACGCACTTAAGAAGAATTACACAATAATAATCGTTACTCATAATATGCAACAGGCATTAAGAGTCAGTGATATGACTGCATTTTTTAATGCAATTGAGTATGAAGATGGTGATGGAGGGAAAGTTGGTTATCTTGCAGAATTTAATTCGACAAATAAAATTTTTAATTCTCCCAAAGAAAAAACTACTCAGGAATACATATCAGGTAAATTTGGCTGATGTTTAATTTTTACTTTTAAAAGTTAAATTTTTACCCTTAAGAAAGGCAAGGGGTAGACAAACAGTATAAATACCTATATAGTTGTTTCGAATTAGTAAGTTTGTCTTTGAAAAACTATCCCATTTTACCTTTCTTGATTTTTGCAGGGGCTCTAATAACAACTGCAACAATAGGATTACCAGTATTTACTTCATAATTTAAAAGTATTTCTAATTCAGGTAATCTTATGGTTTCAATAATAAATAAAGAATTAATTGGAAGTCCTCATAAAACCTTAACAAAAGGAAATTTATTTGACTTTACAAAAAAAAGAGAGAATATGAATCTGTGTGGGAGTAAAAAATCTGTATTAAAACCATTTTTAAAAGTGGTTAATTTCTAATTTATTTATCATGGATAAAACTAAAGAACAGTTAGAAAAATTAAGAGAAGTAGCAGAAGCCTCTCTTACAAAAACGGATGAACTTCAAAAAGTTCTTGCTCAAATAGAAGCTTTAATGTCTAGAGAAGAATCACAAACATTATCAAAGAAGAAATAATTATTTAAAAAATAATTTTAGTTTTTGTACTTTTAATTACACCTCTACAATTCCATTGTAGTTATTAATTGTGTATGCAGAACCCGTTCCAAAGTTTTCTGTTAGGTCTCGAGGTCTTACCTTCTTTAAGTAAAAGACCTCTTTAATTTGTTTGTTTTTATTATATTTTTATAACCTTCTTATTTAGTTTATTACTTTATAGATTTCTTTCAAGCAGACATTTACATCGAAAGATTCAGTATTTACAACTTCTAATCCTGTTTTTTCTGTAACTTCAACAGTCGCATTGCATTCGTCTTGTTTAAGAGCCATGTAACTTGGCTTTTTATTTTCCATGTCTAATTCAACACTTGATTCAGTTTCTTCCTTATATTGCTCCATTACTAGTGTAAGTGCTTCTATCTCAACGGAAAAATTATCATTTGCTTTTGCTCCAAATGGGATCACAAGAAATGGAAATAAAATCAAGGCTATTAATTTTTTCATTTCTATAAAATGTGTTTATTTTTTTTATAACGTGTATTGTCTGCTAAAGAAAGGGTCATTAGCTATATAAATTTTTTATTATCTATTTTTACTAGTAGAAAATAGATTTATTGAATTTAAATTAATTGATAAAAAAACTAAACGAGACTTTTAAGTATAAATTGGTATATATAAATGAACAATTTAAGTCACTTCAATAGGATTTTTCTTAAGATTTCATTTCGATAATTTCTTCTTCAGAAACAATTGCCCATTTTTTAAATGCCTTTTTGCAGGGATATCCTCCTGTTAAGTCTCCAAATGCAGGTAAAAATAAAGTATTTTTATTCTTATCCATTGCAAAGCACCTAAATGATAATTTATCTCCATTGTTTTTTATAATTATTTTTGGATGATAATGTCCACAAACATTCAAGATTTTTTTGTTTTCTGAATTAACTGGCTCATGGCTAAAAGTAATATTTTTAGTTTTTCTAATATCAAAAATTTTTATATTTTTAATATCACAACCTACATCATGATTTCCTAGGACTAGTTCAACGTTAGTTTTTAGTAGTTCAGGAAGATCCTCAACTTTTTTTTGAAGAGTTTTATCTATTGAATATTTGCTGTGGAATAAATCTCCTAATATTATTAACTTTTCAGGACTATATTTTTTTACTATTGTTTTTATTCTTGCGAAATTGTATTTATCTGAATTATTAGTAAGAGGTATACCATTTTGCTGAAAATAATCAGCTTTGCCAAGATGAATATCGCATATTAACAACTCTTTTGATTCCGGTAGAAATAACGCTCTTGAAGGAAGCATCTCTAACAATGTATCTTCCCAACAAAATTTAAAAGAACTTTTTTTCATTTAATCACTATATTTTTTTATAAGTTTTTCTACTCTTTTTTCTATTGGTTCATTGCTTAAAGTATTTTTAAGTCTTTCAACTAATAAAGGGAAAGCAAAAGGAGTTGGAGTTTTTATCTCGTTTAATAGCATTTTAAAATTTTTTAATCTTTCTAATGATCTAGATATTCTTTTATTTTCTAATTGATATTCTTTAACTTCTTGATGAGATTGTTTTATCAAAAGATGGCCTTCTTCATATTTAGTAAAGACATCGTAGAAAACACTTGAACTTATTTGAAGTTGAGAAGAAGTTTTTGTTTTGTTTGGATTATTTTGATTTACTAGTCCACTTATCTGGGCAATATTTTTAAATCTACGTTTTGTTAATTCTGAAAAATTAATTGCATTTTCTAGATCTTCCTCTAATTTTTTGTTATCCAAAAAATAATCAGCTTCTTTTTTAATTATGGAAAAATCATAGTCTTCTGCAGTAGTTAAGCTGAATCCAAAATCATTAGCAGTAATACTAAATGTAGATTGCTTTAATTTTGCTAATCTCAAAGCCCATAAAAATGCAATTCCTTCATTTACAAATTTGCCATCAATTGTAAAAACAAAAAGATTTGATAAATCCTTGGTTTTATATATTTCTATAAGGAATTCATCTTTCTTTGGAATATTTGAAAGAACTTTTTGTTTCTTAAATATTGGGAGTAATGAATTGAGTTCAGGATTTAAGCAATCATAATTTTCTAGTTCGTTGCATATATTTATTTCTTTTCTCAAACTCTCACAAAGTAAATCAGAAATTGCCATTTGACCTCCAACCCATGCAGGAATTAGAGAGCTTTTTTTTGTTGATTTTTTAACGTATAAAATCATATCTCTTATTCTTACAAATTGAATCATTTTGCCGGCAAAGTAAAATGTATCTCCGGGATTTAATTTTGAAGCAAAATTCTCCTCTAAATTACCTAAGGATCTACCTTTTATATATTTGACATTCACAAATTTGTCACTTGTAATTGTCCCAATATTGAACTTATGCATTCTTATTAAAGATTTGTCTTTTACAAAATATTTAAAGTTTTCATTATTATTTTGTGATTCTTCTTTAATTATCTTTTTATATTTTGGGTATGCTTTAAGACATTTTCCTCCATATTCTAAAAAGTCAAGACACCAATTCCAATCTTGATCTTTTAAGTTTCTATAACTCCAACAATTTTTAATTCTTTCTTTCTCAATTTTCGGATCAAAGCCATTTCCGCATGCCAAACTTATTAGATGTTGTAGAAGCACATCATAAGATAATTCAGGAAGTCTAATTTCCTCAGATATACCACTTTTTATTATTCTTCTCATTGCACTGATCTCTAATAACTCTAAAGAATTAGTAGGCATAAAAATTATTTTTGATTTTCCGCCTGGTCTATGAGCACTTCTTCCCGCTCTTTGGATAAGTCTTGCTAAATTCTTTGCACTACCAATTTGAACTATTTGATCTACAGGTTGGAAGTCAACTCCCAAATCTAACGAGCTGGTGCAGACTACCCATTTTATTAATCCGTCTTTAACCCCTTCTTCAACTCTTTTTCTATCTTCTTTATCGAGGGAGCCGTGATGAAGTGCGATTTTGTTTTCCATCTCTGGCAGCAAAAATTTAAGACATTGATACCATCTTTCAGATTGGTTTCTTGTATTAGTGAATAATAAGGTGCTTTTATTTTTATCTAGGATTTTTAAAAGTGAAGAATGACTTCTGATTCCAAGATGGCCACTCCATGGAAAGGTCGTTTCCTCCTCTGGCAAAACGCTTATAATTTCTATCTCTTTTTGAATATTTGTACTTATAATTTTGGGTTTAATAGCGCTCATACCAACTATTGCTCTTGATGCTTCTTCAATATTTCCAATAGTTGCAGACATTGCCCAAATTTGTAAATTTTTTATATTACCTCTTAGCCAACTTAAAGATAACTCGCACTGGTTTCCTCTTTTACTACCCATTAATTCATGCCATTCGTCAATTATTATTGATGTCAACTCCTTGAACAGATTATTAGATTCTTTATTAGAAAGTAAAAGAGATAAAGACTCTGGAGTGGTAATAAGAATATGAGGTGGTTTAGCTATTTGCTTTTTCTTTTCATATGGGGTTGTATCCCCATTCCTAATTTCAACAGTGATTTCTTTATTAAAATGTAAAGCTGCTAATTGTATGGAATTTTTTAGATCTCTACTTAGTGCTTTTAAAGGCGTTATTAATAATATTTGCACACTTTTATTATTTTTGGGATCGTCTATCTTTGATAAAGGTCCCATTAATGCAGCGTAAGTTTTGCCGCATCCAGTAGGAACTTGTATTATTCCATTTTTCCCATTTAAAAATGCTTTCCAAGATTCTATTTGATAGGGTAATGGCTCCCATCCATTTGATAAGAAAAAATGTTTAATTTTAGAAATTAAATAATTTTGCTTACTATTTTGCTTATTATTTTGCGTAATATTTTTCATGATATTTTTTTCATTAGTTCATAAGCATTCTCTAGGCTATCAGCATCATTGATTTTTTTATCTTTTCTCCATTTTGTTATTCTTGGAAATCTTACTGCTATGCCAGACTTATGACGTTTTGAAATTTGTATTTTCTCAAAAGATATTTCGAAAACCATTTCTGGTTTTAACGATCGAACAGGACCAAATTTTTCTATTGTATTTTTCCTTATCCATTTATCTAGCTCTTTAATCTCAATATTCGTTAAACCAGAATATGCACTTGCAAATTTAATTAATTCTTGGTCTTTCCATAATGCAAAACTATAATCTGTATACAGACCAGCTCTTCTACCGCTACCGCCCTTAGCGTAAATTAGAACAGCATCCAGTTGCATAGGATCAACTTTATATTTCCACCAAATACCTTTTCTCCGCCCAGAGGAGTATATAGAAGTCTTTTTCTTAATTATTAATCCTTCAGTATTATTTTCTCGAGATTTTTCTTTATAAGTTAAAGCATTAGGCCAATCTTTAGGAAAGATTAAATCACATATTTTGAAAATATCAGAGATATTTTTCTCAGTGTTATTTTGCCATTTTGAAAAATATTTTTCTAACTCAATTCTTCTATTTTCTAATTTAATTTCTCTTATATCTCTTCCATTAATCTCTAAAAGATCATAAGCAATAAAAATAATTGGATATTTTATTTGGATTGATATAGTAGGAGACTTTCTATTAATTCTTTTTTGAAGTAAAGAAAAATCAAAGGCAATTTGTTCTTTATAATTCCAAACTAATAATTCCCCATCAAGAACAAAATCATCTTTTATATGAGACATTTTCTCTACTAATTCTGGAAAAGATTCATTGACTAATTCTTGCCCTCTTGTCCATAACGAAACATTGCCTGATCTTTTAATTAATTGCATCCTTATACCGTCGTATTTCCACTCAAATTGAAATTCATTTATTGAATGATTAAAGATTTTATCTTCAATATTATTTGCTAAAAGAAATGGAAATGGTTTGGAATTTAACTCTTGAAGATTGATATTCTTATTAATTAAAAATTCATATGAATCAATTGATGGATTGAAATTACCCATCAATCTATGAGAAATAATTTCTTCATCAATATTAATTAGTTTTGATATTGATTTTGTAATTAATCCGATAGAGACTCCTACTCTAAAAGTGCCTGTAAGAATTTTATTGAAAATTAAATGGTAATCTTCAGGTAATCTTTCCCAAATATTTTTAATTTGTAAATTTTTCTCCTCCTCATTAAGTTTTGATAACTCAGGTATTGTTTTGCTTAGTAATTCATTAAGACTTATATTTGATAATTTTTTATTTCTTGAAGTAGTTTTATTTTTAAGTAATAACGTTATTACCTCAGCAGAATCACCAACTTTT
Source organism: Prochlorococcus sp. AG-402-L23 (assembly GCA_003216635.1). Lineage (GTDB taxonomy): Bacteria > Cyanobacteriota > Cyanobacteriia > PCC-6307 > Cyanobiaceae > Prochlorococcus_A. The sequence goes on from QCIO01000001.1 coordinate 28,488, forward strand.
AAATAACAGGTATCAATTAACCATTGAGGATATTCATATATTTGAGAAAAAATATTTTTTAAATATCTTCCACTAATAAATCTCTTATTACTTTTTCCAGTAAGTAAATATATTGCCCATGAATTATCTATTGGTTCATTTGATAAAAAATATCTTTTTAAAACTTCAATTTTATTATTTGTACTATTAATTGAATCTAGATCGCCAAATAATTCTGAAAACTTTTTTAAGCTCATATTTATTTATCGAATAAAAGGACATTTATTGATTCCTCTTCAACTAAATATTTAGTTAAGGCTTCACTATCTCCATGATGAAAAAATACATTTTTTGCTTCAGACTTTTTTACTACTTCCAGAATTCCATCCCAATCGGCATGATCAGAGATTGGGAATCCTTTATCATATCCTGATCTTTTTCTTAGAGCTCTTATTGACATCCATCCACTTGCGAAAGCTGTTTGAATATTTTTGAAATTTTTTAGATAATAGCCCTTACTTAAAGATGGCGGTAATAATATTAGACTTCCTTTAAGTTCATCTATCTTTTTTTTATTTTCAATTTTTATAGTATCTTTAATATCAATTCCAAGTTCCCTATAACTATTGTTTATTTTATGAATACTGCCATTGGAATAAATATTTCCTTTAAAATTTGTTTTACTAATTTCGTTTAACAATCTCTGAGCTTTTCCAAGTGAATAGCAGAAAAGTAAAGAAGTTTTTTCTGGTGAATTAGTTATCCATTTTGAAATATCATTTGCTATTTTATTTGATTCATCCCACTTAAATATTGGCAAACCAAAAGTACATTCGCTTATTAAATAATCAGTTTTTACTATTTCATATTGTTTGCAAGTCTCATCTTTTTGAAGCTTAAAGTCACCTGAAATTAGCCATTTTTCTTCGGCAAAAATAAACCTTATTTGACTAGATCCAAGGATGTGACCGGATGGATGAAAAGAAATATTAATGCCATTTATCTTAAATTCTTCTCCATATTCAAAAGTCTTAATTTTGATATTATCTCCAACTCTTTCTTTAAGAAGTATCGCAGTTTCCTTAGTAGAAAGGTATTCTTCACAGCCAAATGTAAAGTGATCAAAATGAGCATGAGTTATTAATGCCTTTTTTACTGGCTTGCTTGGATCAATCCAAATATCAGCAAGTTCACAATAAAGATTTCCATCTTTATATCTAATTAAATATTCTTGTTTAGTTCTCAAAACTACATCACTTACAATGAAGATAATTTAGCTAATTATGCCCACGCTTGTTTTGATAAAGCTATGGCTGAAATTGTTAGTAAAGCAATAACTACAAATTTGTTACTCCAATTAATCATGAATGAACTGATTTTGTTAAAAGAAACTCTATTAGATGGCACAATATTTTTCTGATTCAGAATGTGATGATTTTCATTATTTTTTAAGTAATTTAAATTTTTAATCTCATTTATTAATTTAGATTCGCAAGTTGAGAGTTGTTCTACTTGATTTAATAAATCAATATCTTCTGGTCTTAATAAAGAATTTAATTCTTTAATTTGTCTTTCGTTTTTCACAAGAAATTCATTAACTATCTCATCTGTTCCTAATCCATTTTTTATATTTAAAAGAATATAATCTCTTTCCCAGGATTTTTCAAGAGAATTTAAAATTTTACTTATGCTCATTTTAAGTATTTTTACTTATGATAAATTATTGTTTTTTTCTTCTGTGGCTTATTCCTTTAAGTAATTAGAAAAAATTATTTTTATTTAAGATTTACGAATAAGTCTGTTTGTAAAATATTTTATCTTAACCTTTTCTGCAATTTTTTTAGAACTGCTTTTGGTTTTAACTTTATTTAAATTGATCACTTCATCTGACACATTTTTGCCCGTTTCAAAATAACTTTTAATTTTTTCTAATTCTTCTTCATTTAATCTTTTTGCCGCACCTTTTGCGTTGATTCCAAGTTTCTTGCACGCTAGTAATATTCTATTACTTTCGACATTAAGATCTTTGGCAATACTGAAAATAGGAGTGTTGATAGACATTATTTTTTACTATGGAATTTATTATTAATAATATATTTATAAATTAGAATTTAAATATATTTTTAACTATTATTAATTACAAAATTTATTGTTTAATTAGGCCACTTCATCTTCGAAATTATTTAAAGCATTAAACTTTTCTTTCATGGTCGGGTTATTTCTAGTTAATTTCTTTACTGTTAAATCTTGGGATTTGCTGTCAGCGGATAAAAGATGTTTTTTGGAAAGAATTAAAGCCTCCTTAGTTTTTTGTAAATGGGTTATTGATTTATCAATTTCTGAAATTGCATCATTAAATCTATCGTGGGCAAGTGAAACATTTTTACCAACTGCATTCTTAAATTGTTCAAGATTACTCTCAAAGTTAGTTATGTCATAATTCTCGCGTTTCATTAGATCAATTTGTGATTTGTATTTTAATGTTTCCATAGATGCATTTCTTAGTAGAGAAATAATGGGCAAGAAAAATTGTGGTCTTATGACATACATCTTTGGGAATCTATGTGAAACATCTACTATGCCTGCATTATATAGTTCACTATCTGGTTCTAACAGAGAAACGAGTACTGCGTATTCACATGATTTTTGCCTTCTATCTTTATCTAATTCTTTTAAAAAATCTTCGTTTTTTCTTTTATTAGTTCCATTTAAACTTTCGTTCTTCATCTCAAACATTATAGATATGATTTCAGTTTTATTTGCATCAAATTCTCTAAAAATGTAGTCACCTTTACTTCCAGAAGTTGCATCATTATCCTTTTCGAAATATGAGTTTTTAAACGCAGAGGCACGATGCAGATTAAATTGGGTTTCACAATGAATTTCTAATGTTTCTCCTATCATCTTTGTAGATAATCTAGATTTCATTTCTCTTAACTCCTGAATAGTCAGGTCCCTTTCACTAATTTTGCTTTTAAACTTTTCTTCAATTAATTTTTCATTAATTGAATGTTCAAGCCTCATCTTTTCAATGGAATTTGTTAACGTTGAGTTCTCTTTTTCTAAATTAGTAACAGCTTCACTAACTTTGTTTTTTAAAGACAATTCTGAAATTAAAGACTGGTTTTTTATTTCATCCTTCAACTGGATTAATTCATTATTCAATGAATTAATTTTATTTGTTGCTTGATTTTTTAAATCATTAAGGGAATTTGTTTTCTTTTCTTCAGCTATTTTTAATTTAGATTCAAGAGTTTGGATTTCAGACTCTTTAATGCGATTTTGCTCTATTAACTGTATTTTTAACTCACGTTTTAAAATTTCCAAAGCTTTTTTATTATCTTCTTCAGCCAAAATAAGTCTTTCTTTTATTTGTTTGTTAAATTCTTCGTCTTTTATCTGAAGAAGTATTTCTTCAAAGCTGCTGGGATCAATTCGGAAAGTTTTGCCGCATGAAGGACATTTTATATCTTTCATTTTTAATTACAAAATTAAGATTAGAAAGGATTTAATATTCGAATTATTTAAAAAGAATATTATTCTTGACTAAGAATAAACAATGATCCAATGTTATGCATTAAAAAATAAAATAATTACTCAATAAAAGTCATATTAATCCTGATTCCTTAAGGATATTTATTTTATTTGCTAATTCAATATCTGCGGAAGATATTGAGCGGTCTAAAGTTTTGTGAGATGAAACTGTGTAACCACTATCATCAACAAATTCGTGTTCAGCATCTTTTAAGTGAACATTCTCGTTTTGTAGATCTTTAATATTATCCGAATTGTATATATTTGACTTACTGATATTACTATATCCAAAATTCGCAATTCCTCTGGCATCTAATGCTTCCTCAACTAATATTCCAACTACCTTAGATCTACTTATAGATTCGCTCTTGGATATTTCATCAATAATTTCAAGTACCCTTTTTCTAGGGAGATATCCTATTCTTTTAACTTTATTTTCCATGAGTCTTTACATATGTCAATATTGTAACACTTCTGTCAAATTAAATCGGATTTTGATTAGTAGCACTTATTTATAAATTTAAATAATGAGATTAAAGTATAATTTTAAAGAACATTCATACAAAGTTATTTCTCAAATAGTCATGAGGATAGTTTTATATGGTTCTTCAAATTACTCTTTCAGATTGGGTCGGATTTCTGAAGTTTTCTTAATTAAAATTCCAAATATTATGAAAGATAAACTATATGATAATGCTGATAGCTTTGCAATGTCATTTGATGAGGAATGGGAAAATATTGATTGTGATGATATACGATTAAAGATAGATAAGGTATTTGAACTTTTATCAGACCACCCTTTTTTAATATCTAATCCAGAAAATGCTAGAAAAATGGCAGAATTTAGGGTATTTTCATTAAAAAAATTTAAATAATTATTTTTAAATTTAATCTTCATTACTTAAGATTTAAATAGTTGGTGAATTAAAAAAATCCCTTACTGTATAAAAATATTATTATGCCAATAATTGGACCTATCCCAAAAACAAAAAGTATTAATTTTGCAGAATTTTTTGTTTGACCTAATTTATGATCTTTTAAATTTGAATTAGTTTGATTTTTTTTTGATTTTTTCTTTTTCATGAAGGATACATTTCTATAACGCAACTTTAAAAGATTTTTATATGTTATGGAGTTTGAAATAATTTTTAAATTTAACAGTTTTAATATAAGAGTAAAAAGACCGTGTTGTATAATGTAATGACAATAAAGCAAATATGAGTGCAACCAAGAGAGAGGAGGTATGTTCTCACCTTAGATACATAAGGTTAGAGCTCAGAGAAATGCATCAAATGCTTATTAAAGAAGATTTGTTGCCAGATCTTAATGAAGCAAAGGAAGTTCATGCACAGCTTGATGCTTTATTGGATTTATTATTAGAAAAAAGAGTCAATAAGATAAAAAGCCAATTTTCAAACTTTGGTTAATTTGAATATGTTAAAGATAATTTGTAGCTGATTCTATTTTTTTTCGATTATCGTGCATTTGTTCTAATTTATTGTAAATTTCTTTAATTTGGATTTCTATTAGATCGGTTGAATTTATATTGCTTAACGCATCTAATGCTGATAAAAGACTCTCCTTGGCTTCAATTAAATGTCTACATTCTTTACTGCCTGCTTCGTATGACATGGGATTTTTATAAAAAATAATTATCTCTAATATATTGAAAATTCTTCCGTATTGTTTGATACTCTTATCAAATCAACGCTTATTATTGTAATTTTCAATACAGAATAAGTAATTATTTTTACTAATATTTAATAAAAACTTATGCAAGAAAACTCCAATGATTATAAATTCTGCATTAAGTTAGCTTTAGATAATGCAAAAAAAAGAATTAATCTACTAGAAAATTCTAATAAAAAGTGCGTCATAGAAGAATATAAGGAATGGATTAATGATGGTTTAAATAAACATACAGTTTTACTGCTAAGAGATGATCCGATCATTTAAAATTAAATGAAAATTTTCTAATTCCTTTTATTCGAAGTAACCCAAAATAAAAAATAAAGGCTTGCAATAAAAATGATTGACAGGATAACAGTTAATGAAGAAAAATTATCCATATTATATCCATTTAAAATATTATTTTAACTATAGCAGTTAGATTAAATACCTCTTACATTAAGTTCTCTTTGAAAAGAGAAAGAATAAATTTATTCAAACTTTTCTTTTCTAAAAATATTTTTTTATTCTTATAGGTTTTTAATTTCTTAAAAATTAAATCAACTAAGTGTTCTGATTTTGGAGTCATATATTAAATTTATTTTTCCAATAAATAAATTTTCTCTTCACCTATTTTATCAGGCTTTGTTATTTTACATCCTTTATCTTTTTCCATATTACAATCTTTTGTGGCAGGAACAGATTTCCAGGTGCAAATTTTTTCTTGGGAATCTTGTTTTAAAATATTCCATCCATCATCTAAGTATTCAGAAATACCATCCTCTCGACAAGAAAACTTTATTTCCATTCTTTTCTTTTCTGAATTAGGTTTCTCATTAATATTTTTTTTTAGATTATTTATGGGAAACTCTTTATTGATTGATGTCCTACAAGAACTTAAGAAAATTGCAATTAAAATTATTTGTGGAAATTGTTTTATTATTTTCATTTTCTTAACTTTTGATAATTCCAAATTATTTAAATTATAGTTTATTTTGATTCTATTAATTTTAATAGTTTATCCATTTTATTCATCAAGTTTTTTACATCATCTGGCTTCGGTAATATTAATTCTTCCGTAACTTCTAAATGTATCTTCTTTAAGTTTTGCCTCAAATCTTTTAAATGCATTTTTACAATTTCTTTTTTTTGTTTTATATCAGTCATAAGAATAAAATTTAAACTTTATTAAAGTTAAAGTCACTATCATAATATTGAGATGGTTATTTTTAGAGAATAATTAAAAATTTAATTTTTTAAATTTTCTATTTCATAGATTTCTTCGCCACCATAACAAAAATTTGTAGATAACATTTTTATTTCCCTATTATTAATTCCGATTGTATTTTTATTCTTAATAATATAATTTTTAGCAATCGCTTCACAATCTAATTTGTTTTTTGCATGTTTAATAACTGGATAAAAATATGCCAATGTTGTAATTATAAAGAGTAATATTATTAATGATTTTTTATCATTTTTAATAAATTCTTTAGATGTTTTTTTAGCTTTTAATATTTTTATTAGTAATTTATCTGGTAATCCTAGTTGAACAAATAATAACTCTACCCACCATGGAAGATCCTTATCTTTCTTTTTCTTTGAGTTTTCGTAAGTATTCATTTTCTTAGCTTCATAGTTTTGGTCTCTAACCTCTTTGGGATTAGTTGTTTCTTTTTTACTCATATCATCGAATGATTTATTTGGAATGTAGAGGTTTTATTTTGATTTGGAAACTATATTTTTATTTTATAAGTTTTAATTTAATTTATCTATGAATTTGAGTATTGTTAATTTGTATTTAAAAATTTAAATGGCAAAAAAAAGAAGGAAGTTAAATAAAGATTTTGAGAAAATAATATATTCATCAAAAAAAAATGTAGAATTAGTATTGGCAAAAATCTATGATATCGATGATGAAGAAATACAAAAAGAATATATGAGTGCTTTTAACAGAGTGGTTAACTTATATGATGAATTAAAAGAAGATTATGAACGACAAGGATTTTCTGATAATTCAGAAGAACTTCTCACAAGCTATAAAAATGCTTTTAATCTTTTTGAATCAGAATTTGAAATTTAAATTTACTTTCTAATTATCGTTTGTAAGGTTCTACAGGTATCTCAATAAACTTTCCTTTATGGAGATTAGATCTTTTCTCTTGTAAATCTTTTATACATAAGGATACCCTTTTCTTTTTTGTGCAATATCTTTTTATTTGATAGTCAGTAAGCGATAATGATTCAGTACTAAATGAAAAAAAAAACAATAAAAACATAGAATAATTTAATACCAATTTCATTTGTTCTCTCCTGACTATTTTCTAATTCTCTTTAATTAAATTACTTTATATTATAAATATCAATAATTTTTTTTAATTCATCTTTACTTAAGTCTGTTGAAATAAAAACTTCTTGGGCTGTTTTACCCTTTCTTGCTATTGCTTTATATCCGTTTATAGTTTTCACTGACAATCTAATTATCAATTTAGAAGATCTTCCCCTTGCTCTTGAAATAACAGCTGGAGTTATTGTTTTGATATTAATGTCCAGTGCTAACTTTTGGAGTATTGGAATTAAACCTTCTATATATGTACTATGATTTAAAACTAACCTTCCCAATTTAGATTTATCTTTATTCTATTGAGAAAATTATGTTTCTGAGAAATTAACTTTAGCTTTAAAATGAATAAAAAATTTTGAGGTTCTGTTATATTTATAGAAGCGATTTACATCTGATGATCTTTCAAATAGGTTGGGCAGCATTGGCTGCGATTTTTACTTTTTCAATTGCCATGGTTGTTTGGGGAAGAAATGGTGACGGATCCATTGATATATGATTTCATTTTTGACTTATGAAGTATATTTAAGTAAATTTCTCATCTTAACGTCTTTCGTTTTACTCATATTCATAACTTTCGCTGTAGTTTATATATCCTATGTCTCTTGGAAAGATAAAAAAAGATTAAACAAATAGATATTATTATTTTTGTTCCTTTTTCTTATCCTTAATTCTGAGCTCTTCAATTAATTCTTTCGCTTGTTCCATTTTTGATATGCTGCTTTTATAAATTCCAATATCTTTTTCTGCTTTATTAGTAGATAAGCTTAAATCCTCAAAAATGTCAGAAGTAATCTTATTTATATCTGATTCATTTTTCTCTTTGAGATCTTGGGAGTTTGAAATTAATATATATATTCCTAAGTTCAAGATCCTTGAAGGATATAGTTTAGAATTGCTTTTCTCTTTTAATAATTTCAAAATATCTATAGATGTTTTATCATTGAATTCCTTTTGTGATTTTTGAGATATTTCATTGATGTCCTTCGCTTCAAAATTTGTAGAACTGCATATTGATTCAAAAAGAAGATCCAAATGTTTCTCAGGTTTATATCCTTTCATTAATTCCTTGAATGTTTCAGTGAGACCAACACAAAAGAGATAATCCTGAGTAAATTCATTTTGATGATTTAGAAGATTGAGTTCGACAAGCATTTCATCAACTATTCTTTTATATAAACCAGGAATAACGTAAGGGAATTTTTCATGAAATAACTTTTTGCTATCTGAAACAGTCAATTTTTCTTTCAATTTTTTATATGTAAACCTTAATAAGGTTAGCGTATGTTGACTCAATATCGTTAATATCTAATAAACAAGATAAATATTATTATGATCCCTTTAGTTTTAGAAGAATCTGGCGGCAGTGAAAGAGTCTTTGATATTTACTCTAGATTATTAAGAGAAAGAATAATCTTTTTGGGAGAACAAGTTACTAGTGAAACTGCTAATAGAATCGTTGCTCAATTATTATTCCTTGAAGCAGAGGATCCCGACAAAGATATATATATGTATATAAATTCTCCAGGAGGATCTGTCTATGACGGGTTGGGTATCTTTGACACAATGCAACATGTTAAGCCTGACATACACACAGTTTGTGTAGGTTTGGCAGCTAGTATGGGTGCATTTTTGCTTGCAGCAGGTACTAAAGGTAAAAGAAGCAGCCTTAGACATTCAAGAATAATGATTCATCAGCCACTCGGAGGAGCTAGAGGTCAAGCCAGTGACATAAGAATTCAAGCAGATGAAATTTTGTTCTTAAAAGAGCGACTTAATACTGAATTATCAGAAAGAACTGGAAAAGATTATGACACTATCAAAGAAGATACCGATAGAGATTTTTATATGTCTCCAAATGAGGCTGTTGAGTATGGATTAATTGATCTGGTATTAGATAAGAAACCTATAAAAGTCTAAGTTAATAATTGAGGAGTTCTCTCTTTCGTAGGTATTTCGGTGAATTTGGAAAGAATTCTTACAAATTCTTCACCGTCTAATGTTTCTTTTTCTATTAGTAAATCTACTATTTTGTCCATAGCTTCTCTATTCTTGTTGACTATAGCGTAAGTTTCTTTATAACATTCCTTGACCATTACCCTTACACTTTCATCTATTTGTTTAGAGATTGAATCTGAAATTTCACTTCTAGTCATTAAATCTCTACCAACAAATACTTCTTGATTACCACTTTCTAAAGCAATCGGACCTAAATTACTCATTCCAAATCTTGTAACCATTTGACGAGCCATGGAAGCAACCTGTTGGAAGTCACCTCCAGCTCCTGTTGTAATCTCACCTTTTCCAAAAACTACATCCTCAGCAGCTCTTCCTCCTAAAGCGCCCATTATTCTCGCTTTTAGTTGAGCTCTGCTAACGAGAGTTTGTTCATCGTCTGGAGTAAACCAGGTTAATCCTTTAGCCTGTCCTCTTGGAATTACAGTCACTTTTTGAACAGGATCATGAGCTTTTACTAGTGAACCTATAAGAGCATGGCCAACTTCGTGATAAGCAATTAATCTCTTGCTTCTACCATCTGTTAATGGAGAACCTTCCATTCCTGCGACAATCCTATCTACAGAGTCATCAATTTCTGAAATACTTATAGAGTCTTTTCTCCTTCTGGCAGTTAGTATGGCAGCCTCATTTAATAAATTTGCTAAATCTGCTCCAGTAAATCCTGGTGTTCTTCTCGCAATGCTTTCAAGTGTTAAATCCTCTTGAAGTTTCTTATTCCTAGCATGAACTTCCAAAATTGATAGTCTGCCCTTTATATCAGGTGCGTCTACAGTTACCTGTCTATCAAATCTTCCAGGTCTCATTAGAGCTGAGTCTAGAACATCGGGCCTGTTTGTGGCTGCAATTATTATTATGCCACTATTACCTTCGAAGCCATCCATTTCAGTAAGTAATTGGTTGAGAGTTTGTTCTCTCTCATCATTACCTCCACCAATACCTGCACCTCTTTGCCTTCCGACAGCATCGATTTCATCAATAAAAATTAAACAAGGACTATTCTCTTTGGCTCTTTTGAAAAGGTCTCTAACTCTACTAGCTCCAACACCAACAAACATTTCAACAAATTCAGAACCAGATAATGAGAAGAATGGTACACCTGCCTCACCTGCAATTGCTTTTGCTAATAGGGTTTTACCAGTGCCAGGAGGTCCTACTAATAGAACGCCTTTCGGAATCCTTGCTCCTACAGAAGTAAATTTTTCTGGTTTTTTCAGAAAAGTGACAACTTCTTGCAAATCCTGCTTGGCTTCATTAACACCTGCAACATCATCAAAAACTACTCCTGTTTCAGCTTCCATGGCAAATCTTGCCTTTGATTTCCCAAACTGCATTGCTTGACCAGGACCTCCAGGCATACCATTAGACCTCCTCGCTAACAAAATTAAACCTCCAATTAAGATAGCCGGGAAGAGTAAATTACCCAAAATTCCTAATGCGGGTGGGGCTGTTTTAACTGGATGAACATCAAAACTGATTCCCTCATTTTTTAAAATGTTTATAAGTTCAGGTGTTAAGCCGGGAAGATCTACACGCAACCTTTGAACTTTATTATCTAAATCCGAATCTATTGTTTCTATAACTGCATTTCTGCCTCCATCAAAAATATCAACAGATGTAACCCTTCCTGAATTAATGTAATCTAAAAATCTGCCGTAACTAACTCTTGCTACCGCAGAATTTCTTGGCGCTACAGTGGTCCCATTTGATTTCAGTGAATCAACATTACTTGAAGATAAAAATTGGTAAGAAAGCGCTATTACTAAAAGTATAGGTAAAGCCCATAAAATTAATGTTTTAAATTTATGATTCATTAATTTGTAGAAAGTTAATTCTACGATTCTAGACTGAATCAATTCATTTCGTTGATGCTTTATTTAACTTTATGCTTATACTACTCTTGAGTGTATCCAATTTATAAATGAAATTTGAGATTAACGATAAGGTTAAGTTGATTGCGCCAGTCTCTTACTTTAAGACTTCAGATAATATGCCGATGTTAAGACCACCTGATCTAGTGGCAATTGATGAAATTGGAGAAATCCTATCAATCAAATCCCCATATACTGTTGAAGTGAAATTTAGAAGAGGTTCGTTTTTAATCGATATTGATAAGATTGAGAAAAAACTAACTTAAAAATTTTTCTTCCACCTTTTAGAAATTTCTAGACATATTTTTTCATTGCCAGAAATACTCAGAAAAGGTTTTGAAAAATACTTATTAGTTATTTTGAGAATATCTAAAGAAGATATTTCCGCTGTTTTTGAATTTAAATCGGTCTCAGAAATTGGTGAAATACCATAACTAAATAATTGTATCTTTCTCTGTAAAATTTCATCTAATGATTGATTTCCTAATAGAAAAGAACCTTTTAGTTTTTCTTTTGCTAAAAATATTTCAGCGTCAGTCAGAGGATTAGAAAGTAAATTTCCCCATAATGTTGTTAAAAGTTCAAAAGCGAAAAGGGCTCGTTTATTAGATACTGATAAATAAATTAAAAATGGGGCGTTCCCACTCCTCATAGGATAATAAACGCCTAAATCGTATGTTATACCATGTTTTTCTCTAAAAAGTTTAAATAAAGCAGCGCTCATTCCATAAGATAAATATGACTCCAAAATCTTAAGTGGTAAATATTCACTACTTTTTCGCGAGCAAGTTTGGTCTCCCATCATTATTATTGTTTGATTTGAATCATTATTAATGTAATCAAATCTATTCAAAGGACTTAAATTATGATTTACACTTTCTGATTTTTCTTTTAGGATTTTTTTTTCTAATGTTCCAAAATTTTCTCCATTTATTTCGAGATTATTTGAAATTAAATACTTTTCTCTATTTTTGAAATTTTTAAACTCAAGCAAAACATCTTCATAGGTAATCTTTGGGACATCATTTGCATTTCCAATTGTGTTAAAAGCATAAGGATGATTTGAGTAAACGATTTTTCTCCATTTTTCAAAACAGATATTAAATGGATTCTCTTTATCTTTTTTAATGTAATTAATAGAAGATTTTTTTACTTTTTTAAATTCAATTTCCGAGAGAGTTGGCTTATTAATTATTAAATCTAATAAGGGGAATAATTTACTGAAATGTTCATTTATGGATTTAATGCTTATTGAAATACCATCTTCAAATACTTCTTGATTTAATTCTGCTCCATAAGACTCAATATACTCAGAGAGAGTGAAATTATTAAAACCTTCACATCCTCTGGTAAGTAATGAACAAAGGATCTTGTTTACCCCTTTTTTGCTGATAGTATCCATATCACTACCCCCTTTAATCCAAATTGAAGCAATTGAAAAATTTCTTTTTTTGTAATTTAAATAGTATTTTTTTAACATTTACCAGGGGATGCAACTAAAGTATATTTTTCTCCACGGATATATTCTGTGATCTCTTTGAAGTTATCCAAGTCATTCCAATATTTTAAATGACTCTCTAAATTATTGATTGATGATTTTCTCCCCCAAAGAAGTTCATTTCCAAAGAATGAAGAGAGTTGTGTAGATGTCTCTAAATTAAAGATATAATTACTTTTCACAATATTTATTGCTTTTTTTATTTCATCCAAAGCTAAGGCTTTACAATTTGAGATCTCATCAATAGTTTTATTAATTTGCTTTTCTACTAAATCAATATCTTTGGACTCACAACTTGCTTCCATTATAAATAATCCGCCTAATTCTCCAGCATTTACATCTACATATACCGATTCAACAAGATTACTATCTTCTTTTAAAATTTTAACTAATCTGCTATTTCTTCCAACAGAGAGTATTGATGCTAATATCTCTAGTCCAATAATATTTTTTTGATAATTTAGGTTTGGGATAAACCAAGCCATAAAAATTCTTGAAAACTCTAAATTATCAAACTTAACTGACTCTCTACCATTCCTAATTTTTAAAGAGGGTTTGTTTTTTAGATTTATTAAATTTGGACTTTTTTTTATGCCAGATAGATCACTATTGTCAAAAATTTTATAAATTTCTTCAGAGAGATTCCCAGCAATTGCAATGCAAATTTTTTCGGTAGTGTAATGTTTGCTATGAAATTTTAAAAGGTCATTTATCTCTAAGTTTTTAATACTATGTTCAGTTCCCAGAATCGAATTGGCATAATTCGGACTTAACCAAACCCTTTTCAAAAAATAATTAAATAATCTTTCTTCAGGCTGATCATTTTGTTGTTTTATTTCATCAATAACTACCCCTTTTTCTTTTATAAATTCATCAGGATTAAAATCTGGAGCAACGACAATATTTGTCAAAAGAGCAAGTGATTCTTTAAAGTTACTTGGTGGAACTAAGACATGGTAATGTACATCATCATAACCTGTTGAAGCGTTACTTATTCCGCCTAGTGATTCAATTTTATGGTCAAACTCACCTGGCATTATTTTGTTAGATCCTTTAAAAATCATATGTTCTAGAAAATGAGCAGTGCCATTTTTATCAACATCCTCAAAGGAAGAACCTGCTTTGCACCAAATATCAATGCTTATAAGCGGCAATTCTTTATTATCCACAAACACACATCTAGTTTTGCTTGAATGGGTGTAGTATTTAACATCTCCTACGTTCATTTTGGTTCTCTCTTTAAATTCTATTTTGGTACTTTTTAGCCTTGTTGTCTGAATCTTTAACTAAAACAAAATTAACTGACCCTCTTATTTTGGAGTTATTACAAAATATTAGAGAGCATAGATCCATGCTTGAGGACCTTAAGAGTATAAAAATCGATCCAGAACTAACTAACATAATATCTAAAGAAATAGGAAGAGAACTCTATATTGAAAATGAATTTCATAAAGCAAAAGGATTTAGAAAGTTACATATTGAAGTAGCAGAATTTTCAAAGAATCTTAAAATATTACACTGCGTTTTTTTTCCTGATCCAAAGTTTGATATTCCAATTTTTGGGATGGATTTGGTAAAAATAAATGATAATGTTTCTGCTGCCATTGTTGATTTATCACCGGCATCTAAAAATCAAGGTTTGAAATACGAAAAATTACTCTCTGAAGTTGATAAAAGTTCTTTTACCTCTTTGAGAGAGATTCCTAAATGGGGAGGGATTTTTTCTAATAATGTATTTTTTGCTTCCTTAAAAAGTAAATCTGAAAAAAATGATTTTTGTAGAGTTGTGGATCAATACCTCTCTATTTTGATCAAATTAAGTAAGAAAGCTAAACCGGAAGTTAATGAGGAAATTATCCAAGATAGAATAGATTTTCAAAAAAATTATTGTGTTCAACAAATGAAAAATGAAAAGACTAGTATGGTGCTTCTAAAATATTTTGATGAAAAATGGGTCAATAACTATATAAAAAAGGTACTCTTCGATTTTTAATGAAATTAAAAATATTAAAAAATATATTTATTTATTTTTTATTATTTACACCAATATCTCTTGGTGTTGTTTCCTGTTCTGGAAATAATAAATATAGTTCAAAATTTAACGAGGAATTAACTTCAGATTTCATACCTCCTATTACGGCTGTTGCAGCACTAGGTCAACTTTCTCCTTCGGGAGAGATTAGGCAATTGGCAGCTCCAATAAGTCAGTTTGGCTCTTCCCCCCGAATTGTCGAGATTTTAGTAAACGAAGGAGATTTCGTAAAGAAAGGTGATATCCTAGCAGTCTTTGAAAATAGAGAAAATTTAATTGTTGACCTTGAAAGAAATGAAAATCTAATTAATACTATTAACGAAGAAATTACCCTAAAGAAAGATCAAATTCAAAGTTATGAGTTAGCTTTGAGCAAAGATGTATATTCTTTTGTAGAGTTTTCAAAGAGAAAAGATGAATTATTAAAATTGCAAAAACAGAAAATAAACCTTATTGGAGACCAAAAAAATATCAAGATAGATCTATTTAATTCAAAACTAAGGAGTCCAATTGATGGTTTTATCCTTGGAATAAATACGAGAGTTGGTGAGAGGCCTCAAAATGCAGGGATTTTGGATATTGGTGCTAGTCAAAAAATGGAAGCTTTGATAGAGGTTTATGAATCTGACATTGATAGAGTCTTTATCTCTCAGAATGTTGAATTGAGCAGTGAGAATGGCGGTTTCCAAAAAAATCTTAAGGGAAAGGTGATTATGATTAGTCCTCAGGTAAAACAACGAAAAGTTTTATCGACTGATCCGACAGGGGATGCTGATTCACGAATTATCGAGGTACTAGTAAAACTAGAGCAAGATTCTATAGATATCGTTCAAAACTATGCAGGAATGAAAGTGATTGCAAAATTTATTCCCTAATGAGTTTTTCTTTTTTAAAATTTAGAAAAATTCCATTAGCTTGGTTGTTATTAACTAGACAACCATTAAGGCTAGCAGTTGCCATAGCTGGAATCAGTTTTGCAGGGATTTTGATGTTTATGCAATTAGGTTTTAGAGATGGTTTATTTGATACAAGCGTAACTATTCATAAACTTCTAGATGCCGATCTTGTTTTGATAAGTCCCAGATCAAAAAGTTCTATAAGCATGAGTGGATTCCCAAAAAGAAGGTTAATTCAAACTCTCGCAGTAGAAGATGTTGAAAAAACTACTCCCGTTAATCTAAATTATTTACTTTGGAGAAATCCCGAAAATCTTAAAACTAGATCAATACTTGCATTAGGTTTTAATCCCTCCGATTCACTTCTTTTAGATGAGGGATTCTCAAAGAAAGCTTATAAATTGAGAAATCCATCAAGAGTTCTTTTTGACAAACTATCTAGACCTGAATTTGGACCAATTGAAGAATGGTTCTTATCTGAAAAAAAAGTTGAGACTGAGGTTGCTGGAAAAAGAGTAATTGTAGAGGGCCTTGTGGAGTTGGGACCATCTTTTGGTGCAGATGGTAATTTGATAACTAGTCGAGAAACCTTCTTAAGACTTTTTCCTGCTAATCCTACTGGCAGTATAGAAATTGGTTTGGTAAAGCTAAAAAAAGGATCTGATCCTGAATTGATTTCAAGGATATTAAATAACTCACTCCCAAATGATGTTAGGGTTCTTACAAAAAAACAGTTTATAGAATTTGAAAAGAATTATTGGAAAAATAGTACTGCAATAGGTTTTATATTTAGTTTGGGAGCATTGATGGGTTTCGTTGTAGGGTGTGTGGTCGTTTATCAAATTCTTTATAGTGACGTTACAGACCACCTCCCAGAGTATGCCACCTTATTGGCAATGGGTTATAGACTTAAGTCCCTTTTCTTTGTCGTAGCTAGAGAGGGGTTTTTGTTGGCATTATTTGGTTATTTACCTGCTTATCTCTCTGGTCAATTACTTTACTCAGTTATAAGGAAATCTACCAAACTCCCAATAATAATGGATGCAGATAAAACACTTTTAATTTTCGTATTAGTTTTAGTAATGTGTATGGGGTCCGCCGCTGTTGCGATGCGAAAATTAGTTGACGCTGATCCTGCCGAAATTTTTTAACAATTAAAGATAAATGGTTAAAGCTAATAAATCAAAAAATAATGTTAAAAACCTTAAAACAGTATCAATAAATAATTTGAGTCACTTTTATGGAAAAAATGAGAATAAAAAACAAGTTCTTAATGACGTTAATTTAAATATTGATAAAGGAGAGTTGGTTCTTTTAAAAGGACCTTCTGGATGTGGTAAAACGACTCTTCTAACATTAATTGGTGCCTTGAGAACCTGTCAAAGTGGAGATTTAACTGTTTTAAATAATCAATTAAATGGAGCATCAAGGAAAACTCGTCAGATTCTAAGAAGAAGCATTGGAATGATTTTTCAAGGTCACAATCTTCTGAGATGTTTAACAGCAGAACAAAATGTTCAGATGGGCGCCGATTTAATAAAAGGTTTAACATATTTGCAAAGACGTGAAATAGCAAGGAATTGGTTGTCAGCAGTAGGATTAGAAGAACATCATAAAAAGTTGCCAAATGACTTATCTGGTGGGCAGAAACAGAGAGTAGCAATTGCTAGAGCTTTATCTGCTAACCCAAAACTTTTATTAGCTGATGAGCCCACTTCTGCTTTAGATAGCGTCACAGGAAGAGAAATTGTAACCCTTTTAAGAAAACTAGCAAAAGAGCAAAATTGTTCTGTACTTATGGTGACTCATGATCCAAGAATTTCTGATATGGCGGATAGGATATTAAATATGGAAGATGGTAAAATATATAGTGCTCATAGTGAGCTAATATAATTAAAAGTTAAAAATTTCATGTCTAAGAGAAGGAATCTAAAAAAAGAAAAGCAGGAACGTAATCGAGCCTATGCTAGAAAATTCAAAAAAAGGAAATTAAGAACTGATGGAAGACCTGATGGTGGAAACGTTACAGGTACAGCAAATAATGGCGGTGCTGCTGATTAGGGAATATCTTTTATTTTTATCTTTTGGAGTTCAATATATTATGCATATTTAAGACATAATCATGAATGTAAGTATTGTTATACCGACTTACAATAGATTACCTATATTAGAGAAATGTCTCTTTGCGCTTGAGAATCAAAAATTAAATACAAATATCAGTAATTATGAAGTAATAGTAGTTGATGATGGATCAACTGATGGGACAACCTCATGGATAAATAAAAACAAAGCTAATCTCCCACACGTTATTCTATTTCAGCAAGAACATGGAGGACCTGCACTTGGAAGAAATCTGGGAGTAATTAAATCAAAATATGAAATTATTATATTTATTGATAGTGATCTTATTGTTTTAGATAATTTTATAAATTGCCACGTAGAAAAATTACTTGTCTCTTGGAGAAAAAATAATAAAAAATGTTTTACCTATGGGTCGGTGGTCAATACATCTAATTTTCTAAATCCTCAGAGTGAAAAACATAAAATAATGGACACTTCTTTTGCTTACTTCGCTACTGGGAATGTTGCGATATCAAAAGAATTGATTTTAAGAGTCGGGTTATTTGATACTTCTTTTAGTCTTTACGGATGGGAGGATTTAGAACTTGGAGAAAGATTAAAAAAAATTGGAACAAAATTAATTAAATGCCCAAATGCAGTAGGTTTTCATTGGCATCCACCATTTAATTGCGAACAAATAGATTCATTAATAGCTCAAGAAAAAGAAAGGGCAAAAATGGCTTTAGTGTTTTATAAGAAACATCCAAATTTAAGGGTTAGATTTATGATTCAGTTAACTCCTCTTCATAATTTACTTTGGCAAATTCTTTGCTTAGGAGGACTAATCAATATTGATAGAATCCTTCCTTTATTAAAATTTCTAGTAAATATAAGGAGAAATAGACTTGCACTTGAGATACTTAGGATCCCTCTGAATATGATTTACATTAAACAGTTATCTAAATCAAGATAAAAAACTTTTAGAAATACACATCACTTGCTAGAATTGTTGAAATTAAATCCACACATCTGACAGTTTCGGGTGATTTACTAAAATAATTCCCCGTCAGATGGAGGCTAACCCGAAACCCTTTTAAATTATGGCTGTTGTATCCCTATCTGAAATGATGGAAGCTGGTGCCCATTTTGGGCATCAAACTAGACGTTGGAATCCCAAGATGTCTAAGTATATATATTGCGCTAGAAATGGAGTACATATTATTGATCTTGTAAAAACAGCATTGTGTATGAACAATGCTTATAAATGGACAAGAAACGCAGCAAAAAGTGGTAAACGCTTCCTATTCGTCGGTACAAAAAAACAGGCATCAGATGTAGTGGCTCAGGAAGCTAATAGATGTGGAGCTGCATATGTAAATCAAAGATGGCTTGGAGGGATGTTGACTAATTGGACAACAATGAAAGCTAGGATTGAAAGATTAAAAGATCTAGAAAGAATGGAAAGTAGTGGTTCAATTGCAATGAGGCCTAAAAAAGAAGCTGCAGTTTTAAGGAGAGAACTTGAAAGATTACAAAAATACTTAGGCGGACTTAAGGGCATGAGAAGATTACCAGATGTTGTTGTTTTAGTTGATCAGAGAAGAGAATCTAATGCAGTACTAGAAGCTAGGAAATTAGATATCTCATTAGTGTCAATGTTGGATACAAACTGTGATCCTGATTTGTGTGAGATCCCTATTCCGTGTAATGATGATGCCGTTAGATCTGTGCAACTTATTTTAGGAAGACTTGCAGATGCTATAAATGAGGGCAGAAAGGGTTCTAATACTGAAAGAAAAAATTAAATTCTAATTTAAAACTTACTAATTACTTTTTTATTACTTCAAATGGGAAACATTACAGCAAAACTTGTAAAAGATCTTAGAGACAAAACTGGCGCAGGAATGATGGATTGCAAAAAAGCACTTAAGGAAACTGATGGAAATATTGATAAAGCTTTAGAATGGTTAAGAAAGAAAGGCATAGCCAGTGCTGAAAAAAAATCGGGAAGAGTTGCGGCTGAAGGCTCAATTGGTAGTTATATACATACTGGATCAAGAGTGGGTGTTCTACTTGAATTAAATTGTGAAACTGATTTTGTTGCTAGAGGTGATATTTTCCAATCTCTGTTGAAAGATGTCTCAATGCAAGTGGCAGCGTGCCCAAATGTTGAGTATGTCGCAATTGATGAAATACCAGAAGATGTCGTGAAAAAAGAAAAGCAGATTGAGATGGGGAGAGATGATTTATCTGGAAAACCAGAACAAATTAAAGAAAAAATAGTTGAAGGGAGAATAGCAAAAAGACTTAATGAGCTAGTTTTGCTTTCACAACCTTATATTAAAGATAGTTCTCTTACTGTCGAGGATCTCATTAAACAAGCCGCTGCAAAAATTGGGGAAAATATCAAAGTAAGACGATTCACAAGATATACATTGGGTGAAGGTATCGAAAAAAATCAGATGGACTTCGCTGAAGAGGTTGCATCAATGCAATCAAACTAGTCACTTGAATGATTTGAATAATTTCAATAATTACCTAGATGTAGATAAAATTAATTCTCAATTAGAGAGAGCAGAAATACAAAAAAGAATATTAATTAGAAATATTTATAGGGAATATGAATTTTATCTTAATATAGTTAGAGATTTACTTTATATTTCTGTAGAAAAAGGGCTTAACCAAATTTATAGTTATCCAACAATTAATGATAATTTCTTAAATGAAAATGAATTTTGTGGTCTCTTTGAAAAGAAAATATGTGAACTTATTTATACGAATTTGCCTTTATTAACAGTAGAACAATTAAAAATAAATGAAATTGAAAAACAGATAAATAAGGAAATTAATATTAATAGTGTTGATAATTCCATAAAAACAAAGGATGACGAAAAAGAAAAATTGAAATATGAAGATGGTTTTCAATTAGAAGAACCCATTCAGTTCGAGATTAGTAATGATATTTCAAATACTTCTGAATATTATCAAGTTGATAATTATGAGAAATACGTATCACTTGAAATAGATAATAACGACCATAAAAATTATCTAACTAATAAAAATATTTTTGAAAATTTAGGAGTTGATAAACAATTTATTTCTTCTTTACTTGAATTAATTGAGGAAGTAAAGGTTGAAAAACCAAGTCATTCAGAAAAAGACAATATCAATCAAATGCATATTTCGCCCAAATATCATAGCCTTGAAAATTTTGATTTATTAGACAAGTCATTGGAAAATTTACTATTAAACCTTTCATACAAGATTAACCAAGAATTATTTAAGGCCAATCTAATAAAAAAGATGATATCTAGAGATTCCTTTGAGTACTTAGTAGGCAAAAAATTGTTGATAAAACACCCATATCCTTTTGTAATTAATTTCGAATTTAACTTAAATCGGTCATCATTAAGCGGCAATAATCTTCCAAGTATTATTTTCTTTAATATATCTACTGTTGAGTTAGAGTTTAAAAATTTAAATCTTTCTATTCAAAGGAATAAAATAAATGATCTGAAAAATCAATTTCAGCATTTGATTAAAAAAGAGACATACTGGAGGCAAAAAGAAATAACTTTGAATAAGATACGTTGAAAAAATAATTCTTTTTTCAAATGTGACTATTAGCGGGAATAATAATAAATTTATTAAAGATTGGATAAGACCGCTTCAAAAGTCTCTTACTATTGAAACTGAAAACAAATTTATTAATACTTTAGGAAGAGAAAAATATTTTAATGATTATCTGCATGAATCATTGAAAAAACTAGGTAATCTAAATCTCTCAGACGAATATTTAAGGATATTTTATGAATTTTCTAAAAAATATAATGAATATAATAAATTAGATGAAAATCAAAGAAAAAGGTTAATTATAGATACAAGAAAAAATCTTTATAAACTAAGTAAAACGCTAGAAATAGAAAGTTCTAATAATATTTCTAATAATGTTTTTCTAAATAAAGCTGATTCAAGTTTGTCTTTTGATTCAGATATTTCATTAATAAAAAATGTAGGAAAAGTTTATAAAAATAAGCTTAATGAATTAGGGATATTTCATATAAAAGATCTAATTAATTATTTCCCACGAACGTATCTTGACTATACGAATAGAGTCAAGATAATAAATTTAAAACCAGATAATTTATACACGTGCATCGCAAACGTTAAAAGATTTTATATTCATAAGAGTAAAAAAAATAATAATTTATCAATAATGAATATAGTAGTTTCTGATGAGACGTCTTCAATAAAGGTTACAAAATTTTTTTTAGGAAGAAGATTTAGATCTTACTCCTTTTTCACCTCTCAAAAGTCTTTGTATACTATTGGTACCAAATTAGCAATTTCCGGTAAGGTTAAATTGACAGAGTATGGCAAAACTTTTGTAGATCCGCAGATTGAAATTCTTAAGGATAACAATGATAATTTTAATTTCTCAGGCAAAATATTACCCTTGTATTCATTAGGTGAAGCATTATCAAATATGAGTTTTATAAAACTTATGAAAAAGGTACTAATTTATGCAAAGCAATATCCAGAAATTTTAAATAAAAAGCAACTTGATTCATTATCTCTATTATCAAAAGGAGAGTCGTTGATTAATATTCATTTTCCACCAACTCAACAGTCACTAATTGAGTCAAAAAAACGTTTGGTTTTTGATGAGTTGTTCCTACTGCAAATAAAGTTTCTACTAAGAAAAAGGAAGACGAATAAAAATGTAACTTCCCAACAATTACCTCAAAAGAAATCTTTATTAAAAGAATTTTTAAATACTTTTCCTTTTGAATTAACAAAATCTCAAGAAAATGTTTTAAATGAAATTAAGAAAGATTTATCTAATCCCGAACCAATGTCTAGATTGCTTCAGGGAGATGTGGGAAGCGGTAAAACCATAATTGCAATAGCGTCTCTTTTACTTGTCATTGAAAAAAACCTGCAAGGTGCATTTATGGTTCCAACTGAAGTATTGGCAGAACAGCATTATAAAAATTTATTGAAATATTTGAACCCCCTTTTAGTTTCTGTTGAACTACTTACTGGGAATACTCCTCAAAAAAAGAGAAAAGAAATTTTCTCTAATTTGAATAATGGATTAGTTGATATCCTCGTAGGTACTCATGCATTACTTGAGGATAAAGTCATCTTTAATGCATTAGGGATGGTCGTAATTGATGAACAACATAGATTTGGAGTTACTCAAAGAAATAGATTACTAAATAAAGGAGAAAATACTAACTTGTTATCAATGACAGCAACACCAATTCCAAGAACTCTTGCGCTCTCTATTTATGGTGATTTAGATGTGAGTCAAATTACAGAACTTCCTCCTGGAAGAGTTCCTATAACTACAAAAATAATTTCAGAAGATGATTTAACTAACTTGTTCAAGATTGTTGAAGATGAGATCAATAAGGGAAAGCAAGCTTATGTGATTTTGCCACTTATAGAAGATTCAGAAAAAATGAATTTAAGCTCCGCCAAGAAAACATTCAAACATTTATCAGAAGAGGTCTTTTTTAACAAAAAAGTTGGATTATTACATGGCAAATTAAGTTCACAAGAAAAGAATGAAGTAATTAATTCTTTTTTAAAGAATGAAATTAATATATTGGTTTCAACCACAGTAATTGAGGTTGGCATTGATGTGCCTAACGCCACAATTATGATTATTTATAATTCGGACAGATTTGGATTGTCCCAGCTACATCAATTAAGGGGGAGAGTTGGTAGAGGATCAACAAAATCTTTTTGTTATCTGGTAACCTCCGATAAAAATGGATTAGAAAATAAACGACTTTGTGTGTTGCAAAAATCTAATGATGGCTTTTATATTGCTGAAAAAGACTTGGAGCTTAGAGGACCAGGCCAGATTTTAGGGTATAGACAATCCGGATTGCCTGATTTTGTACTGGATAATTTACCTAACAATAAATTTCTTATTGATAAGGCGCGTGAAGAGGCTATTAAGATTGTTAGTTATGATCCTGATTTTAAAGAAAATATTGTTTTAAGGAATATACTTATTGATAATTCTGACAATAAATTCATTCATGATTTCTTAAATTGAAAACTGTCATTGTAATTTATGATATATATGCCACTATAAATCAATTGCAAATTTCAATTGAAAATTTGGAATAAAATACCAATTAAAGACAATGGAGATAAATTAATAGATATACCTAGCTGCTTAAAGTTTTTGGATCCCCACCCTTACTTTCATTTGGGAGCACCTTACAAAGATAAAACTTCTATTTGGAAATTAAGAGAGGAGGTCGTAGATAGATTAGTAAAAGTAAATGATTATTTGATATCTAAGAGTAGTTTTTACCTTTTGATTTATGACAGTTGGCGACCTCTAGAAGTCCAGGAATTTATGTTTAAAAGAGCATTTTTATTAGAGTGTGAAAAATCCGATATTTATGCTTCTTTTAAAAATAGAAAATCTTATCCATCCATTTTAAAAAAAGTTGAAAAATTTTGGGCATATCCTTCTTATGACTCTAGATGTCCTCCACCTCATTCGACTGGGGGTGCATTGGATGTTTGTTTATCAGATAAAGAAGGAATTCTTGTTGAAATGGGAAGCATGGTTGATCAAATGGATGAGACCTCAAATCCTAATTTTTATGCAAACATAAAGAATGAAGAAGCAATTATTTGGAATAGTAGAAGAAATTTATTAAGGGAAATTATGACTAAATTCGGATTTGCTCAACATCCTAATGAATGGTGGCATTTTAGTTATGGTGATCAATTATGGGCTTGGAAAAATAAAAAAGCAAATGCTCTTTATGGAAAAATTTAAATTCTATTGATTTTTATTTAGTAAATTCAATATATAATTTTCATCTTGAGTATTTATAAAATCTCCGAAATCCAAATCCAAATTACCCTTCCAATTATCAAATAATGGTTGAAGAGTTTTTTCTAAATCGTTAAGTTCCATTCTTTGTAAGAATGGTTTAGCAAGCCTTTGTAGATTTTTACTTCCCCCCAACCATAATTGGTATTTGTTTTGACCACTCCCAACAAGTGCTAATTCGGCCATATAAGGCCTGGTACATCCATTCGGACATCCTGTCATTCTAAATAATATTGTTTTTTGTATTTTTAGATCTAAAAGTAAATTTTCAATCCTTTTTAATACATCAGGTAATATTCTTTCGGCTTCAGTCATCGCAAGACCACAAAGTGGTAAGGCAGGACAAGCTAAAGCGTGTCTTTGTATTTCATTAATGTTTTCTAAATTTTTGTATCCAATTTTTGATAGAGATTTTTGAATTTCACCTTTGTTTTTATTGGCGATATTACAAAGTAAAATATCTTGATTAGGTGTAAGTCTTAAATCTAAATTATATTTTCTAACGATACTTGATATGGTATTTTTCTTCTCTCCAGATAATCTCCCTGATAATAATGGTAAACCTACGAAATAGGAGGTTTTATTTTGTTTATGCCAACCTAGATAATCAATAAGAACCTTATCTGGTTCTTTTCTAATTTTTTTAATTTCTTTTTTGAAATACTTATCAAAAAGTATCTTTTTGAACCATTTAATACCTTTTCTATGAAGAAGATATTTCATTCTCGAATTTTTTCTTGATTTTCTATCACCATAATCTCTTTGAATAGCAACAATACTTTGTATTAATTCATAAATATCAGGTTCTTCAACATATCCAAGTGGATCTGCAATTCTAGCAAAGGTCTCTTCATTATTATGTGTACGACCCATACCACCTCCAACATAGAAGTTGCACCCTTCTAAGTTTCCATCTTTAGAAGTAAAGGCCACTATTCCTATGTCATTGGTAAGAAGATCAACGGAATTGTCCCCAGGAACTGTCACAGCACATTTGAATTTTCTCGGTAAATAAGTTGAACCATAAAGAGGTTCATCTTTTATTCCACTAAAAACATTATCTTTGAATTGGAGCTTCCTTATTGCTTCAATATCTTTGTCAGGTTTTATGGTGTACTCTAAATCCCCATCAGCCCAAAGCTCTAAAAAAGTACCTTGGCCAGCCATTGGGGTGAGAAGATCTGCAACTTTTTTTGCCAATGCTCTTGCAATTTTATAGTCTGGCGAAGCAAATGGAGCAGCAGGGGCCATAACGTTTCTATTTATGTCTCCACATGCAGCTAATGTGGAGCCCATTGAATTTACTATTGTTTGAATTACTTCCTTTAGGTTCTCCTTTCTAATCCCATGCATTTGAAAGGCTTGTCTTGTAGTGGCCCTAAGTGTTCCATTGCCTAGTTTGTCAGATAATTCATCTAATGCTAAAAATAATTTCCCAGGGACTTCACCGCCGGGATTTCTTAACCTAAGCATCATTTGCCAATCTTTACTTTTGCCCGGCCTTCTATTTTCCCTGTTATCTTGTTGATAACTACCATGAAATTTTAATAACTGAACTGCATCATTGGTAAAATGATCGCTCTCATTGACTAATTCCGTAGCAAGTGGTTCTTTAAGAAATTGACTACTTTTTTTAAAATTTTCAAATTTAGAAACTTCTAGTCCATTTGCTAAACAAACAGTTTCTTCCTTGGTTGGATCTTTTTTCTTTTTTACTTTCTCAACCTTGATCAAAGGACCTAAAAATATCTCTTTTTATACATTAGCGAAAAGCTTATTTAACTGGTAGTAAATTATAGTAAGTGAAGTCATATTTTTTTCTTGTCTAAATATTTACTTGAGATAGGAACAGAAGAGTTGCCCGCAAAATTTTCTCATTCTGTTCTAGAGCAATTTAAATCTCTAATAGAATTTGAATTGGATAAAAAGTTAATCAAATTCGAATATATAGTTGTTACCTCCACACCAAGGAGGATAGTTCTACTTCTCGAAGGTTTAGTTGATTATGCAGAAGATAAGATAATAGAAAGAAAAGGGCCTAAAGCAAACTCAGCTTATTTAAATGGATGTCCTACTAATGCTGCTTTAGGATTTGCTAATAGCTTAGATATAGATGTAGGTGAGCTAAAAATAAAAAACACAGAAAAGGGTGATTTTGTATTTGGAAAGAAAATTGAGAAAGGATTATCAACAAAAATTACTTTGTCTTCGATTATCCCAAAATTAGTAAAGAGTCTTCAAGGCCCTCGATTTATGAAATGGGGGACTGGGAACATAAAATTTTCAAGACCTATTAGGTGGATTGCCTCTATTTATAATGATGAAATTCTTGATTTTGAATTTGATGAATGTGATCCAAAGATCAAAATAAGTAACAAAACAAAAAGTCATAGGCTAATCAATGAAGTTTTAGAAGTTCAGAATCCTGATGATTTTTTTGAATTATTGAAACGAAATAGAGTAATAGCTATTCGAAAAGAAAGAAAAGAAAAAATTGAAAGTTTAATAAATCAAGCATCTAAATCTTTAAATCTGAAACCTGACCTTTCAGAAGGATTACTAAATGAACTAACTGATTTAGTTGAATGGCCAGACTTAGTTATTGGCAAATTTAGTGATGAATTTCTTGATCTTCCGGTTGAAGTTCTCTCAACAGTCATGAAAAATCATCAGAGATACGTTCCTCTTTTATTGAAAAACAAAAGTTTTTCTAAACTAGATTTAAGCTCTGAAAAAAATATTAGTACAACTTTCTGCGTTATTTCAAATGGTCTTGAAGAATCAAATAATAATATTGCCAAAGGTAATGAGAAAGTATTAAGGGCAAGGTTTTCAGATGCAAAGTTTTTCGTAGAAAGTGACAAAAAGGTTGCTTCAATCGAAAGAAATGAAAAGCTTAAATCTGTTTCATATTTGAAAGGACTTGGAAATATATTTCAGAGGGTAGAAAGGATAGAGGAAGTTACTAAAAAAATTCTTAAATTTTTAAATGATAAGTCTTTAGAAGAAAAAAAAATAATAGAAGCTGCTAAATACTGTAAAAACGATTTATGTAGCGAAATTGTTTTCGAATTCCCTGAGCTGCAAGGAATAATGGGTGGTAAATATCTTAAATATGAGGGATTTAGTGAGGATGTTTGCTTGGCTGTCGCTGAACATTATTTACCTTCTTTTTATAAAGATGCTTTGCCCTCCACAAAATATGGTGCAATAGTTTCCATAGCAGATAAGGTCGAAACTTTAATAAGTATATTTATTTCTGGTAAACGTCCCAGTGGATCATCTGATCCTTATGCATTAAGAAGAAATTTGAATGGAGTGATTAAAATAATTTGGGATTATGAACTTGATTTGCCTTTAGATAAATTATTCAACAAACTTATTGATTTTTGGAAAATCCTATTTCCGAATTTAAACTTCTCAAGAGAAACAGTATTTAATGATTTAAATGATTTTTTAATTCAAAGAATTGTTAGTCATCTAGAAGAAATATCACTAAGTAAAGAATTAATAAAGGCCGTTTGCTCTTCTGATGAATTATCTCAAATAAGAGTATTGAATATTGTTGATCTTAAAAATAGGATTAAATCTATTGTGAATTTTAACGAAAAGGATAATTTTGTTGAAATCCAGAAGGTAATCACTAGGGTAAGCAAATTAGCAAATAATAGTGATCTTTCAAGAGACGTTCTCTCAACAAGAGATTATGTAAACACAAAACTTTTTGAAAAAGATTGTGAATTGAAAGTTTTTGAATTTATTGGAGAACTAGAAAAACTTTTTTCGGAAGATTATTGCAATTATTTGGAACTTCTAAATTTGTTTGAGATTAATGTAAACACTATTGAGGATTTATTTGATAATGAAAAGGGAGTCCTAATAATGTCAGAGGATTTAAAAATAAGAAATAATAGACTCAATTTGTTGAGCTTAATTAGAAATTATTCTCTACAAATAGCCGACTTTACACTTTTGAACTCTTAACTTTAATGCCTCCCTTTATTGAATAATTTTCTAGCATTTTTTCTACTTCTTTATTTTCCCTAACAGCACTATCAACGGGTTTATATTTTAGAGGTGCTAGGGCTTTCCCTCTTAAAATCGAACCAAGTGTAAGCATTGTAATTTTAATTTGCTGTAATGGTCGCATGGAGACTACTCTTTTGTATAAGTAACTATCAAAAGTAAGTCTTTGTACATCCATGTCATCACACATCTCAACAAAGGCTTCTCTAGCAGAATCATTTCTGTAGAAAATATTTTGAAGGATTTCCAGCACCTTATAAGTTGTGCCATATTTTTTATCCCATTTTTTAAGATAGTTTTTTAAATCTTTTTCTGATGGAATTTCTTGACCGTTTTTTGATGCTTCAACAATTTCTTCAGCACACATTCTTCCGCTTTTTGCAGCAAAATAAATACCCTCTCCAGAACTTTTTGTAACATAACCAGCTGCATCACCGACCAATGCCATTCTCCCAACTACTCTTCTTGGCCTTGGATGCTCTGGAATAGGGTGAGCTTCTACCTTTATTACTTCACCATTAACAAGTCTTTTCTTTGCCCTGTTTCTTACACCCTCTTGAAGTCCTTTAATTAATGACTGATTCTTTTGCATGGTTCCAGTGCCCACCGCAACATGATCATATTTAGGAAATACCCACCCATAAAAATCAGGAGAAACATCAGTTCCGACATACATTTCAGCAAGATCTTCGTAGTAACTCATTTCTTCTTTAGGCAATTTAATTCTTTCCTGAAATGCTATAGCAACTTTGTAGTCTCCTGCATCCATTGCTTTTGCGACTCTGCTATTGGCTCCATCAGCTCCGATCAAAAGATCGACAGTAAGCTCTTTGAGTTCACCTTTTTTATCTCCATTCGTAAAATCTGAGTAGGAAAGCTTATATGGCCCTTGATTATTATCGCCGGTATCAATAGAAGTAACTAATCCATTTATTAATGTAGCACCAAGATCTGATGCTCTGTTGCGCATAAAGGCATCCATAACTTCTCTTCTACACATCCCAATAAACTCATTATCACTTTTCCCGTAAACTCTATCTAAACTTATATCTACCTCTCTATTTGATGGAGATATCATTCTCATATGCCTTACTTTTCTATCAATAATTGACTCAGGTAAATCAAATTCTTCGACCATGCAAAGTGGAATTGCACCTCCACATGGTTTCGCATTATCTAATTTTCTCTCGAAGAGCCAAGTTTTTATTCCAGCTTTAGCAAGTATTTCTGCCGCACATGAACCACTTGGACCTCCACCAATAACAGCTACCCTCAACATATGAAAAAAAATATTACTGTATATAAAAACTACATCTTTTTTGCTTATAAAAGTGCATTTCTTAAAATAATAGTTAATATCGAAATATCTTTTCCAAATTCACTTCTAAATATTGGAATTAAACAAAGATATCGATCAATTTGATATACCACTTGCCAAAAGAACTTACCTAAATAACTCAAATTCAGCATTATTAAAAAAATTATTAATATTTTCTCCATTTCTTCTTCTTATAGTTTCTTTCGCTGCATTGCGATTTATTAGAAATGTAGAATTAATACCTCTTAATAATCTCAAATTTCAGGTTGAAAGAAATCATGATGCCAGAATTTTAGGCCATCTTCCCTATAACGAAACTCCTAAAGAGAAACTAGTTTTAATTGAGTCTAATATTGAAGTTCATATGGATATGCGCGATTCTCTACTAAAGATGAGAGAAGAAGCTAAAAAGGATGGGATATATTTGGTCTTCTTGAGTGGTTTTAGATCAATAAATTTGCAAAACGATATCTTTTATTCTTTAAAATCTATTAGAAATCAAGAAGCGGCAGAAAGAGCTAGAGTTTCAGCCCCTCCAGGTTATTCTGAACATAGTACAGGTTTCGCAATCGATATTGGTGATGCTACTCAAAGAGAGACAGACTTCGAATCCGACTTCGAAAATACTGACGCCTTTAGATGGCTAATAAAAAATGCAGCTAAGTTTCACTTTAAGTTATCGTTCAACAAAGATAATAAATATATAGATTACGAACCCTGGCATTGGAGATATGAGGGGTCAATTGAAGCATTAAAAGTTTTTGAAAGTTCAAATAGAAAATCATAAATCTGATTCATTAATTAAATTATTCAATATGATTATGTTTTTCAAAGTCTTAAAGAGAAAATTCTCATAATAAGCATTCTTTGAGTTAGCCTTAATAGAGTTAATCTACTATCTATATAAAATTTATAAATGTCATCTTCGATAAAAGAAATTAGGAATGTTGCAATTATTGCCCACGTAGATCATGGTAAGACAACTCTTGTGGACGCATTGTTATCTCAATCAGGAATATTTAGAGACAATGAAGTCATTCCTACATGCGTAATGGATTCGAATGATCTAGAAAGAGAAAGAGGAATAACAATACTCTCAAAAAATACTGCAGTGAACTATAAAGATACCAGAATTAACATTATAGATACTCCAGGACATGCAGATTTTGGAGGAGAAGTAGAGAGGGTTTTGGGAATGGTTGATGGTTGTCTGCTTATCGTTGATGCAAATGAGGGACCGATGCCTCAAACAAGATTTGTTTTGAAAAAAGCATTAGAAAAAGGACTTAGGCCTATAGTTTTTGTAAATAAAATTGATAGGCCAAGAGTAGTCCCAGAAATAGCAATTGATAAGGTCTTGGATTTGTTTTTAGAATTAGGAGCAGATGATGATCAATGTGATTTCCCTTATCTTTTTGGAAGCGGCCTTTCTGGTTTTGCAAAAGAAGAGATGGAATCTAATAGTGAAAATATGATGCCTCTTTTTGAAGCTATTATTAGACATGTTCCACCTCCAGTAGGTGATGCCAATGAGCCTCTTCAGCTACAAATAACTACTTTGGACTATTCTGATTTCTTAGGCAGAATTGTAATTGGAAAAATTCATAATGGAACTATAAAAAATGGTCAACAAGCTAGTTTAATTAAAGAAAATGGTAAAACTATTAAAGGAAAGGTTAGTAAATTACTTGGATTCGAAGGATTACAAAGGATTGATATAAATGAAGCATTTGCAGGAGATATCGTTGCCGTTTCTGGTTTCGATGACGTCAATATTGGAGAGACCATAGCATGTCCCGATTCTCCCCATCCACTTCCATTAATCAAAGTTGATGAACCCACTTTAAATATGACTTTTGTTGTTAACGATTCTCCATTTGCAGGTAAAGAAGGGAAATTTGTTACTAGTAGACAATTAAAAAATAGATTGGAGAGGGAACTTTTAACAAATGTTGCGCTAAGGGTCGAAGAAACTGATTCTCCTGATAGGTTCTCAGTTTCAGGAAGAGGAGAATTACATTTAGGTATTTTGATTGAAACGATGAGAAGAGAAGGATTCGAGTTTCAAATATCACAACCTCAAGTGATTTTTAGAGAGATTGATAATGTTGAATGTGAGCCTATAGAGACTTTGGTCCTAGATGTGCCTGAAGTATCCGTTGGTTCTTGTATAGAAAAACTTGGATCGAGAAAGGCAGAGATGAAAAACATGCAGACAAGTTCAGATGGGAGAACTCAATTAGAGTTTCTTGTCCCATCAAGAGGACTTATTGGATTTCGTGGTGAATTTGTTCGAATAACAAGAGGTGAAGGTATCATGAGTCACTCATTTTATGAATATAAACCTAAAACAGGAGATTTTGAAACTAGAAGAAATGGAGTCCTTATAGCTTTTGAGGAAGGTGTGGCGACATTTTATGCCTTAAAGAATGCTGAAGATAGGGGAGTCTATTTCATTAAACCTGGAGTTAAAGTTTATAAGGGAATGATAATTGGAGAGAATAATCGACCTCAAGATCTTGAGTTGAATATTTGTAAAACTAAGCAGTTGACTAATATGAGGTCGGCAGGGGCAGAAGAACTTGATACTTTGCAGTCTCCTGTTGATATTACCCTTGAAAGAGCACTCGAATATATCGGTCCAGATGAAATGCTAGAGGTAACACCAGATTCAATAAGAATGAGAAAAATAAATAAAAAGAAAAGAAATTAATAATTAGTTTCATGAAAGAAGAAAGTACAAAAAGTTTTAAAGATTCTCTTTTTACTGCTTTAAATCTTTTTAACAATCATCAATGGTATGAGGCTCATGATGCTTTTGAAGAAATATGGAATTCCGTTGATGGTGACGAAAGACAAGTTATCCAGGGAATTTTACAAATATCTGTTTCTCAGTTTCACTTAAGTAAGGGTAATTTAAATGGAGCTACTATTTTGCTTGGAGAGGGTTTAGGTAGAATAAAAACTAGAACCAAGATTAATTTAGGAATTGATCTTGAATCCTTCTGCCAATCTTTGGAAGATTTATTGAGGAAATTACAATATAAAGAGCTATTAAATGATAACGATAAGCCTTTTTTGAAAACTCTTTAATGCATATGAATATATCTTTATCTTCAATGAAATTATTATTTATTTTTTTTTCAAGAAAACAAGAAAACTAATCGATCTCAAGAACAATGAATCTAAAAATTCATAATGTATCCCTTTCAATTCAAGGAAGATTAATCGTAAATGATGTCTCCATAACTGTAAATCCAGGGGAAATTATAGGTTTGATGGGACCTAATGGTGCTGGGAAAACTACCACTTTTAATCTTGCAGTTGGGAATATTAAACCTGATAAAGGTGAAATTTTTATGAATGGTAAAAATATAACCAATCTTCCTCTCCCAATTAGATCAAGACTTGGGTTGGGTTATTTAACTCAAGAAGCGAGTATATTTAGAGACCTCACTGTTAAGGATAATATAGATTTGGCTTTGCAGAATTCATCTTATAGTAGAGCTGCAATCAGAAATAGAAGAGAACAATTAATTAATGAATTTAATTTGAATAATTTTGTAGATAATTATGGTTATCAACTTTCAGGAGGAGAGAGGAGGAGGTGCGAAATAGCAAGGGCTCTTAGTGTAGGTAGAAAAGGACCGAAATATTTGTTATTAGACGAACCGTTTGCTGGAATCGATCCTCTGGCGGTTAATGATTTAAAGAAACTAATTTTTAAATTAAGTAGTGACGGGGTAGGAATTCTTATTACAGACCATAATGTAAGGGAAACCCTTTTAATTACCAACAAATCATATGTATTAAGTGAAGGAAAAATTTTAGCTAACGGATCATCAGGTGAATTAGCTGATAATTCAATAGTCAAGAAGTACTATCTAGGAGATAATTTCAAACTTTGAAATGATTTTACAAAATAAAGTAAAACTTTATTATTAAAGATTTACTCATAAATAAATGATTTAAATTATTATTTGGTTGTCATAGAATATTAAAAATCGAATAAATTATTTGGATGATACAAGATAATCTTTTTAAAAATTTATTATATGACCCAGTTTCACTCTTAGGTCTTTTAATCTTTTATTTTTTATTAATTAATTTTCCAATATCTTTAGGTGCTGTTTTCAAAAAAAAACCTTCTTCTACTGTAAGACTCCTAACTATTTTAGCGAATTTATTAATAACATTACAATTACTTTTTAGGTGGTCAATATCTGGACACTTTCCTATTAGTAATTTGTATGAATCTCTTTATTTCCTTACTTGGGGGATCACAATGGGACAACTATTGATTGAAAGGGAATACCAATCTCCAATAATTCCCTCAATTGCCATAACTATTGAGTTACTGACTGTGGCCTTCGCTTGTTTTGTGTTGCCTGAAGATTTGAAATTATCATCCAACTTGGTACCCGCTTTAAGATCTAGTTGGTTAGTAATGCATGTTAGTGTCGTAATGCTTAGTTATGCGGCATTAATAATAGGTTCTTTACTTTCAGTTTCTGTTTTGTTCATTAATAAAAATAAGCCGCTTCAAATCAGAAGTAGCTCTACAGGTATTGGAGGGTTTAAAATTTCCAACAAGTATTCTACAAATGATTTAGTTGAACCTATTGAATTTTCTCATTCTGAAGAATTAGATACATTAAGTTATCGTTCCATTTTAA
Organism: Prochlorococcus sp. AG-402-L23; assembly: GCA_003216635.1. GTDB lineage: Bacteria > Cyanobacteriota > Cyanobacteriia > PCC-6307 > Cyanobiaceae > Prochlorococcus_A. Next base: position 63,275 of record QCIO01000001.1, read on the forward strand.
TCGGCTTTGTTCTTTTGACTCTCGGTTTAATTTCTGGTGCAGTTTGGGCTAATGAAGCCTGGGGCACATGGTGGAGTTGGGATCCAAAAGAAACATGGGCATTTATCTCATGGTTGTTTTATGCCGCTTATCTGCATATGAGAATAAGCAAGGGTTGGCAAGGACGCAGACCAGCAATATTAGCATCTACAGGCTTTTTAGTTGTTTTAGTATGTTATTTAGGAGTTAATTTTTTAGGAATAGGGTTGCATAGTTATGGCTGGATCTTTGGATGATTTGTTAATCATAAAGAATATTTATTAAGGTTCTGAAAGAACATTCCCCTTTTGTGCTTCTTGTGCAACTTTTCTCAAGTCATCACATCCCTCTTTTAATGTTGGGTAAGCAAACATTCCACTACCTGCAATAAAACAATTGGCACCAGCATCGGCACATTGTGAAATAGTCCAATTTGCTTTTATCCCTCCATCAACTTCAATGTCAACATTTAAGTTTTTTTCGATGACAAAGTTTCTTATTTCTCTGATTTTATTAAGCATTGTTGGTATATAAGCTTGTCCTCCAAAGCCTGGATTAACTGTCATAACCAAAACATGATCAACCATATCCATAATGTTTTTAATCATTTCAAAAGGAGTATGAGGGTTTAATGCAACAGAAGGAGATCCTCCTAAATCTCTTATTCTTCCGAGAACTCTATGCAAATGAATATTTGCTTCGGCATGAGCTATTACTACTCCTGGCTCATCATTTGCCCCTTTTGTAGCGTTTACATAAGATTCAAGCATGGTTTCACAGTTGTACTGGCTAACCATTAATTGAGTTTCAAAAGGGACATTGCAATATTTCCTGCATGCAGCAATCATTTCAGGACCAAATGTAAGATTTGGTACGAAATTTCCATCCATTACATCAAATTGAATTCTATCTACCCCAGCTTCCTCGAGCTCTTTCACACATGCCCCCATATTTGCCCAATCTGCTGGTAAAACTGAAGGAATTATTTGAATTGGTCTATTAGCACCAGTTAAATTTGCTTGATTTGACTCAGTCATTTAATTTTTAAATATTTAATAAAGATACTATATTTAGTTCTTTATTCCTAATTTCAAGTCACGGCCTGATAAAGTAACAGCTGTAAAGAGTTAAAAAAAGCTTACTAGCATAATAATTCTCATAAAAAATGGCATTTTTTATGAGATCATACTCAAAACCTTTTAGAAAATCCTCAAAATTTAATTGTGAATCAAACTTTAATTCAAGAAATTCTCGAAGTTGTCGAGCAAGCAGCTATTGCTTCAGCAAAACTAACAGGACTTGGTCAAAAAGATGAAGCTGATGCTGCAGCTGTGGAAGCAATGAGATTGCGAATGGGCAAAATTGAAATGAAAGGGAAAATTGTTATTGGAGAAGGTGAAAGAGATGAAGCCCCTATGCTTTATATAGGTGAAGAAGTTGGTAGTGGAAGTGGCCCAGGGGTTGACTTTGCCGTAGATCCTTGTGAAGGAACTAATCTTTGTGCGAATAATCAAAGAGGTTCTATGGCGGTTTTAGCTGCCTCTGATACGGGTGGTCTTTTCAATGCTCCTGATTTTTATATGAACAAATTAGCAGCTCCTCCTTCGGCCAAAGGAAAAGTAGATATTAGAAATTCAGCTACTGAAAACTTGAAGATACTTAGTGATTGCTTGGGTCTTTCTATTGACGAGCTTACTGTTGTTGTAATGGATAGAACTAGGCATAAAGATTTAATTAAAGAGATTCGAGGATGTGGTGCTAAAGTACAACCGATTTCTGATGGTGATGTTCAAGCTGCTATTGCCTGTGGTTTTGCAGGAACTGGAACACATTGCTTGATGGGTATAGGTGCAGCTCCTGAGGGTGTTATTTCAGCTGCTGCAATGAGAGCTTTAGGCGGACACTTTCAAGGACAACTAGTTTATGATCCAGCAATCGCTCAAACTTCTGAATGGGCTGATTACACAAAAGAAGGAAATATAAAACGTCTTAATGAAATGGGCATAACCGATATAGATAAAATCTATGAAGCTAACGAATTGGCATCGGGAGAAAATGTTGTTTTCGCGGGAAGTGGAATAACTGATGGATTACTATTTGATGGAGTTAAGTTTGAAAGGGATTGTGTTAGAACAAGCAGTCTAGTTATTAGTACATTAGATAGTACTGCAAGATTCACAAATACTGTCCATATTAAAGATGGTGCTAAGAGTATCAGCCTTTAAAAAGTCTCTTTTGATTTTATGCATATTGTTGTCGTCGGACTGAGTCATCGCACGGCACCTGTTGAAGTCCGTGAGAAGTTAAGTATTCCTGACCAATCCATAACAGAATCATTGAAAGCATTAAAAGCTTTTTCTGATGTATTAGAGGTGTCAATTTTAAGTACTTGTAATAGGCTTGAAATCTATGCGCTTGTAAAGGATAAAAACACTGGAATCTCATCTATTAAAGAATTCATATCAGAATATTCTGGAATTATTTTTGAAGATTTAAATCCACATCTTTTTTGCTTTAGACAAGAAGAAGCAGTTTTGCATTTGATGAAAGTCTCGGCAGGACTAGATAGCCTCGTTTTAGGGGAAGGACAAATTCTTTCGCAGGTAAAAAAAATGATGAGATTAGGTCAAGAGAATCAATCTACTGGACCAATTCTTAATAGATTATTAACCCAATCAGTTAGTACAGGTAAAAAAGTAAGATCCGAGACCAATTTAGGAACTGGAGCCGTATCAATAAGTTCAGCAGCAGTAGAACTTGCGCAATTAAAAATTGGACAAGAAAAGGGTTTTGATACTCTTGTCAGTTTGGAATCAGAGAACGTTCTTGTAGTTGGCGCCGGACGAATGAGTAGGCTTTTAATAACTCATTTAAAATCAAAAGGATGTCATAAACTCATTCTTGTAAATAGAAATATTGATAGAGCATTAAATCTTGCTCTAGACTTCCCTGACTTAGGGATTGTTTGTAGAGGGTTAAACGAGTTAGATGAAAATATTTCATTATCTTCTCTTGTTTTCACTAGTACAGCGTCTGAAGAGCCAATAATTAATCTTGCTAAAATTGAAAAATTAAATTTGAGTAATAAACTTAAATTTATTGATATTGGTGTACCGAGAAATATATCTAATGATGTCAAACAACATGAATTTATAAAATCATTTGATGTGGATGACTTACAAGAGGTCGTTTCAAGAAATCAAGAGTTTAGACAGAAAATAGCAAAGGAAGCGGAATCTTTAGTAGAAGAAGAAAGGATCATTTTTCTAGAATGGTGGGCAAGTTTAGAGGCGGTTCCAGTAATTAATAAACTCAGATCAGATTTGGAGTTGATTAGAAAAGAGGAATTGCAAAAAGCACTTAGCAGAATGGGCCCAGATTTTTCTGCTAGAGAAAGAAAAGTTGTAGAAGCTCTGACTAAAGGAATTATTAATAAAATACTTCATACGCCTGTTACCAAGTTGAGAAGTCCTCAATCAAGAGAAGAAAGACAAGTTTCTTTGAAAATCGTTGAAAAACTGTTTTCTTTGGTGGAGGAGGATAAAAATAACTAATTTTTCTCTATTTATATTAAGTTTTTCCAGTGATTTATCGAAATACCTTTGTAAACTGACCATTTTTATTTCTAAATATGCCCATAATCAGTTACTTTAAATAGTTGTATATACCTCCATTAGATTGAATGAAGCGTGTGTTGGCTATAATCCTCGGCGGAGGAAAAGGTTCTAGACTTTACCCCCTAACAAAAATGAGGGCTAAACCTGCTGTGCCATTGGCAGGTAAGTATCGTTTAATAGATATTCCAATTAGTAATTGTATAAATTCAGGCATTGAAAAAATGTACGTATTGACCCAGTTCAATAGTGCATCTCTAAATAGACATATCGGAAGAACCTATAACTTAAATGGCCCATTTGGCCAAGGATTTGTGGAGGTTTTAGCCGCGCAACAGACTCCTGATAGTCCAAAATGGTTTGAAGGTACTGCTGATGCTGTAAGAAAATACCAATGGTTATTTCAAGAATGGGATGTTGATGAATATTTAATATTGTCAGGTGATCAACTGTACAGAATGGACTACAGTTTATTTGTTCAACATCATAGAGATAATGGTGCTGATTTAACCGTTGCAGCTTTGCCAGTTGATGAAGCTCAAGCAGAAGGTTTTGGCCTCATGAGGACCGATGATGTAGGAAATATAAAAGAATTCAGTGAAAAGCCTACTGGAGAGAAGTTGAAGGCAATGGCAGTAGATACTTCGAAATTTGGTTTAAGTAAGGAGTCAGCTGCAGAAAAACCATATCTAGCCTCAATGGGTATTTACGTTTTTAGCAGAAATACTCTTTTCGATCTTCTAAATAAATTTCCTAGTTATACGGATTTTGGTAAGGACATAATTCCTGAAGCCCTAAATAGGGGCGATACTCTTAAAAGTTATGTATTCGATGATTATTGGGAAGATATCGGTACCATTGGGGCATTCTTTGAGTCAAACCTTGCATTGACTGAGCAACCAAAACCGCCATTTAGTTTTTATGATGAAAAGTTTCCAATTTATACAAGACCTAGATTTCTCCCCCCTTCCAAGCTTGTAGATGCACAAATTACTGATTCAATAGTTTGTGAAGGTACAATATTAAAGTCATGCAGTATTTTACATTGTGTTTTAGGTGTAAGAAGCAGGATTGAGAGTGATTCGGTTCTTGAGGATACTCTTGTTATGGGTGCAGATTTCTTTGAATCGCCTGAAGAGAGGATTGAATTAAGAAAAGGAGGCGGAACGTCTCTTGGAGTAGGTGAAGGAACTACTGTAAAAAGAGCAATTCTTGATAAGAATACAAGAATTGGTGATAATGTCGTGATCATTAATAAGGATCGCGTAGAAGAAGCAGATAAGCCAGAATTAGGCTTTTATATTAGAAATGGAATTGTTGTAGTAGTTAAAAATGCAACTATTGCAAACGGAACTGTTATTTAAATCTTTTCCATCATTTTTCGCTGACATAAGTATTTTTTTTGAGCAATTTTGTTGAGTTGCAGGCACACTATATTTATTGAGTTTTTTAATTTTTTATGTCCAAGGCACATTTTGGTTTAATAGGTCTTGGTGTTATGGGCGAAAATTTAGTTCTTAACGCAGAGAGAAATGGGTTTTCTAGTGTAGTTTTTAATAGAACTTACTCAAAAACTGAAGATTTTTTACAAGGTCGTGGATTTGGGAAGAATATAGAGGGAGCTGAAACTCTACAAGAATTTGTTAATAAGCTAGAAAGACCTAGAAGAATTCTAATGATGGTAAAAGCTGGTCCAGCAACAGATGCTGTCATTGATAATATTTCTGGATATCTCGAAGAAGGAGATTTATTAATAGATGGCGGCAACTCTCAATTTAAAGATACAGAAAGAAGGGTAAATACTCTTGAAAGTAAAAGTTTTGGATACATTGGAATGGGAGTTTCTGGAGGCGCCAAAGGAGCTCTAGAGGGCCCAAGTATGATGCCCGGCGGTACTAAGGCTTCATATGATGAAATAGAAAGCTTATTAACAAAAATGGCTGCCAAAGTTGAAGACGGACCATGTGTTGCATATGTTGGACCAGGAGGCTCTGGTCATTTTGTAAAAACTGTTCATAACGGAATTGAATATGGAATTGAACAAATACTTGCAGAAGCTTATGACCTTATGAAGAGAGTCAAAGGTATGAACGGTCAGCAAATGTCAGAGGTATTTGGTACTTGGAATAATACTGATGAATTAGCTTCTTATCTTGTTGAGATAACAGAGATTTGTCTAAATACAAAAGATGAGATAACTGGAGATGATGTCGTGGAGAAAATATTAGATAAAGCTGGCCAAAAAGGTACTGGGTTATGGACTGTTGTAAGTGCTTTAGAACTTGGGGTATCAGTCCCAACTATTTATGCATCTTTAAATGCAAGAGTAATGAGTTCTTTAAAAGAGCAACGTAGTGAGATTGAAAAAACTATTCCATCTAAAGAGATAGAGGATTTTGATTTAGGAAATATATCTGATGGAATGAAACCATTATTTGATGCTGTAGTCCTTGCTACAATAGCTAGTTATGCCCAAGGTATGGACATTTTAAGAGAAGCATCTGCAGTATATAAATATGGTTTGAATATGCCTTCAATTGCTCAAATATGGAAGGGTGGTTGCATAATTAGATCAAAATTATTAAGTAAAATTCAAGATGCTTATAATAAAGATCCTTATCTAAAAAATTTAATTTTTGATGATTGGTTCAATAATGAAATTGCGACAAGATTAGATAACTTAGCTAAAGTTGTTTCTTTATCCACAAAAGCTGGTATACCAGTCCCATGTCTATCCAGTACTTTAGATTATTTGAATAGTTATAGAACCAATAGACTCCCTCAGAATCTTGTTCAGGCAATGAGAGACTGTTTTGGCTCTCATACATATGAAAGAACTGATAAGGAAGGTAGTTTTCATACTGAATGGATGAAATGATTGAAAAGGTTAAAAATGGATATACCCTAAACATTTACAAAGACAAGTTAGAGCTTTCAACAGCGGTTTTTAAGTTTATTGAAAGTCATATTATTCATATTTTAAAAAAGAAAGACAGATTCAAATTTTGTGTGAGTGGTGGTTCAACTCCTAAATATGTTTATCAGCTTCTATCAATAAGCGATCTTAGATGGGATATGGTTGATGTCTTTTTAGGAGATGAAAGGTGTGTTGATCCAAATTCAGAATCAAGTAACTCGTTAATGTTGAAAAATTCATTATTAACTAATTTTGGATCTAAAGCTTATTTTTATGAAATTTTTAATGATTTAAACGCTGATGATGAAGCTACAAAAAATCAATTTATTTCTAAATTATTTGAAAAATGCGGATCAAACCCTCCCTCCTTTGATTTAACATTATTAGGTCTTGGAGACGATGGTCATACAGCTTCACTATTTCCTTATCAAAAAAATAATAATGCAGATGATTTTGTGATTTTTAATGAAGGCAAAGGATTAAAAAGAATTTCATTAACGCCAAAAGTCCTTTCAGCCTCATCAAGGATATTATTTTTGGTTAGTGGAGCTTCCAAAAGAATTGCTCTTGAGAGGTTACTAGATGAAAAAGAGCCACCAGATAGAACACCATCAAAATTAATAAAATCTATTAATCAAATTTCAATATTTTGTGATCAGGATTCAGCAAAAGAATTAGAAATTTAGTTAAAGTCTATTAATAATTTAAATTATTTAATGAGTAAGAAAAAATTTTTATTCCAGAAAAAGGAGTTCGATGGTTGGACAACATTAAATGATACTGTTATGGGCGGATCAAGTTCAGCTTTTTGTGAAATTTCAAATTCTGGTTTGTTATTAAAGGGTAATATTGTCGAGAAAGCAGGAGGATTTGTTAGTTGTAGATCACCTATTTATAAACCCTCTATAAAAGTATCTGAATATTCATCCTTCGAATTAAATATTGATGGACAAGGAAGAACTTTTAAATTTGCTGTCGCTTGTGAAGATGATCTACTTGGACTAACCGAATTTATTCCTGGTGGTCTTAGATGGATTAAATCATTCCCAACAAAAAAATTCGGAACAACAAATGTTCAAATTCCGTTTAGTGAGCTAAAACCTTCAGTAAGAGCTAATAAGGTAAGGTTCCCATTTAAATTCAAGCCTTCTAAAATTAAAAGATTGCAACTACTACACTCTAAGTTTGGTGATGATGGATTACTTAATAATAAGTTTAAACAGGGTTCCATAAAAGTTTTAATTAAATCAATAAGTGTTATTTGAAAATCCATCTAAAAATATAGAGAGCTTAATCGCTAAGTCAGCAGATTTAACAAATAAACCTTTTGTGCATTCTGTCGTAAAAATAAATGGTGAATACGAAATCGAAGAAGAAGATATTGATTTGACGGTTAATATCTTATGTCGAGATAAAGAAGGTAAAAGATTAGAAATTTACGATCTTGAATTAGAACTTTTTAAATCAAATAAAGAGTTAGTTTTAGTTATCTCTAAGCTTAATTTTCCTGATGAACCAATATTGTGGTGTGGAGTTAAAACATTGTGGATGAACAGCAATAATGGAAAAAAATGCAACTCACCAAAATACAGCGCTAGATTGGAAAACTTAGCAAATAGGATAAAAAGCTTTATTGATTAAGAACATAAACTTTGAGCTGATCTATAAATCAGTAACAGCCCCTAAACTTGATGTGCTTACGATTTTCGAATATTTTGAAAGTATCCCTCTTTTGTATTTTGGTGTAGGCTTTACCCAATCCTTTTTTCTTTTTTCTAATTCTTCGTCAGATAAATCAACTTCAATAAGTTGCTTTACAGCATCTACTGTAATTAAATCACCTTGTTTTATTAGAGCAATATTTCCCCCAACAGCAGCCTCTGGGGCTATATGACCCACAACCAGACCATAGGTACCACCACTAAATCTGCCATCGGTAATTAAAGCTACCTTCTCTCCGAGGCCTTGACCAACAATTGCAGATGTTGGAGCTAACATCTCTCTCATGCCTGGTCCTCCTACAGGCCCTTCGTTTCTAATAACAACAACATCACCAGCTTTTATATCATTATTCAATATCGATTTTAAACAATCCTCTTCACTTTCAAAAATCTTTGCTGGACCTGTTAATACAGGGTTTTTTACTCCGCTAATTTTGGCTACGGAACCTTCGCTCGCTAAGTTACCTTTTAATATCGCTAGGTGTCCCTTTTTATAAAGAGGGTTATCTATGGCTCTTATGACATTTTGATTTGTTGGAGGCTTATCTGGAATATTCTCTATGTATTCTGAGATGGTTTTCCCTTCAATATTTTTGCAATCGCCATGAATTAATCCTGCATTAAAAAGTATTTTCATTACTTGTGGAATCCCACCTGCATTATGAAGATCCACCGTCACATATTTACCACTCGGTTTAAGGTCACAAATAACGGGTACCTTTTGTCTGATTCTTTCAAAATCATTAATGTTGATATCTATTCCTGCAGTATTTGCAATGGCTAAGATGTGCAATACCGCATTTGTTGACCCTCCAATTGCCATAATTACTGATATTGCATTTTCAAATGCTTTCTTAGTCATTAGGTCTAGAGGTCTTATATCTTTTTCTATTGCAGAGACTAATATCTCAGCACTTTTATCTGCACTTAGTTCTTTTTCAAGATCTTCAGCAGCCATAGTGGAACTGTGAGGAAGACTTAACCCTAATACTTCAATGACTGCAGACATTGTATTAGCTGTAAACATCCCTCCACAGCTACCAGCACCAGGAATACAATTTTTCTCAACTTGGATTAGCCTTTCTTCATTAATTTTGCCTGATGTTAATTGTCCAACAGCTTCAAATGCACTAACAACAGTAAGATCTTCTCCATGCAACTTTCCAGGTTTTATTGTCCCTCCATAAATGAAAATTGAGGGAATATTCATTCTTGCAATTGCTATCATGGCACCGGGCATATTTTTGTCACATCCACCTATAGCAAGCACTCCATCCATACTCTGAGCATTGCATGCTGTTTCAATTGAATCGGCAATAACTTCTCTTGAAACTAGGGAATATTTCATGCCCTCTGTTCCCATAGAAATGCCATCACTTACTGTTATCGTTCCAAACATCTGAGGCATCCCACCTGATCTTTTTATTGACTCTTCAGCTTTTAGAGCTAGCTTATTTAAACCTATATTGCATGGTGTTATGGTGCTATATCCATTTGCAACTCCAACAATAGGTTTATTAAAATCTTCATCATTAAATCCAACAGCTCTTAACATCGATCTGTTAGGAGATCTTTGCACACCCTGGGTTATTGCAGATGATCTTAGTTTATTCATATTATTTGAGAACCTTTTTTATTCTATTGCCCCAACTCTTCAAGTTGCTTCCTCACATCAGCAATTGCAGAATTTAGTTGCTCAACTTTCTTCTCCAGATTCTCTCCTTCAACTTCATTTATATTTTCATTTGAATCAATCGCTTCAGAGCCGTCTTGAATTCTGGAGGAATACATCATTGCTTTTTGTTTTTTTTCCTCTTTTCTTTTGTCTGCTTCAGATATTAACCACCAAGCTAGACCTGCTGCTCCAATAAAAGCACCGCTAATTAATGATAAAAGATTATTTGAAGACGAATCTCTGTATTCAGACATTGGTAAAATATTTACTCCTATATTCTATATTAGTTCTTATCTTGAAATATAGTACTCAAACGCAATAAAGGATTCCCAATACCTGGTACCAATAATTTTGTGTTTTCATCTTCCTCATCTATGCAAGAAGTGTAGATTACCTGATTAGGGAATAATTTCGCAATTTCATTTAACCCTTTATTTGAGCTGATAGCAGTTATTAACAAAATCCTATTGGAATCAACACCTAATTTCTTTAATTTAATTAAAGTTTCTAATGTTGCTGATTTTGTCGTTATTTGTTCCGAATAAAAAATAATTCCTTCATTTGATTCAATAGTTTTAGGAAGTTCTCCTAATGAGAGGGTTGAATTAGGAATTACTTCTTTAGATCCAAACCAAAGAGATAACCCTTCTGGCAAAAGTGCGATAACTTTTATTGGATAGTCATTATTAATAAAGAATCCATCTGCGTCCCCATTATCAGTATTTATTATTTCTTTTTTATATGGCAGCCAATTACGTAATGCTTCATATGTAAGCCATTTTCCTAATTGTTCATATCCTGTTGAGTACAAAATATTTGGAGTATTTTTTTCTCGCAATATTGAAAGCCAATGTTTTATTAATGGATGAGGAGGAACAATAACCTTTAGTGACATTGCCATATATTTTCCTATAAAATAGTCTTACAATCTTTAAATACCTAAGTTCTAAAATACAGTCTTATTATGATTAAATCAATTGTTTTCCCCTCACTAAAGAATGCATTAATTACTTTGTTATTCGTGGGTATTTTATTTTTTAATTCTGTAAATTCTGCATGGGCTAAAAGACCTCCTGAGATTAGAAACCAACAAGACCTTAATTTAGAGCCAGATATGCATGGTCAAGATTTAAGCGGTAACGAATACGTTAAGTTTGATTTGAATGGTTTTAATTTCAGTGAAAGTAATTTAGAAGGCGCGGTATTCAATAATAGTAAATTGCAAAACTCAAAGTTTAATGGAGCCAATTTAAGAGATTCACTAGCTTATGCAACAGACTTTACAGATGCAGATCTTTCGGATGTTAATTTTACAAATGCTTTATTAATGGAGAGTAATTTTGAGGGAGCAAAAATAGATGGTGCAGATTTTACTGATGCTGTTCTTAGTCGTACACAACAAAAACAATTATGTGCTATTGCTAATGGCACAAATAGTTTAACAGGAGAGAGTACAGAATATAGCCTAGGTTGTTAATCATTAAGGATGAAAAAAAAAATACCAGTAATAGTTGTTTCCGGTTTTCTTGGCTCAGGAAAAACAACTCTTCTTAGATATTTGTTAAAGGAGAGTAATAAAAAATTCGGTTTAATAATCAATGAATTTGGTGATGTTGGAATTGACGGTGATTTGATTAAAAGTTGCGATAGATGTTATGAAACTGAAAATGAATGCGTAATCGAATTAAATAATGGGTGTTTATGTTGTACTGTTCAAGATGATTTTGTTCCATCAATAAAAGCTCTTCTCGAATTTAATCCTCCTATTGAATCAATAATTATCGAAACAAGTGGCTTGGCACTACCAATTCCCTTAATTCAAGCACTTAACTGGCCTGAAATTAGATCTTCCATCTACCTTGATGTTGTAGTTGGTATCGTTAATGGAGAGTCAATGCTTAATGGTTCACCAATTAATGATCTAAATAAAATAACAAAACAATATAATGATACAGATAAAATTGATCACAACGCCTCTATTGAAGAACTTTTTGAGGAACAACTTGAAGTCTCTGATATGGTTTTAGTCTCTAGATCTGACATCTTAAATGATGATCAATTTGACTTTGTAAAAAACAAAATCAAGGGAAGTCTAAACTCATTTGTCCCAGTCCTCAAATCCAAAAATGGCAAAATTGATTTAAATTACATTTTTGATTTTAATTTTAAAAAAGAGACTTATAAAGAGTTTTTAAATGAAGAACATGATCATAATCATGTTGAGCTTGTATCAGATTCAATTAAATTAAATTATTTTCTTGAAAAAAATGACTTTGAAAAAGAGATGTCAAAAATCTTGGATGAATTAAACATTCTTAGAATAAAAGGACGAATATGGATACCAAATAAATTATTGCCTTTACAAATACAAATAGTTGGAAAAAAAATTAATACTTGGTTTGAAGAGGCTCCAGTTCATTGTTGGAGACCAAAAGATAATGCTGGTCTTGAATTAGTTATTATTTCCTTCGATGAGAAATCGATAAAAATTTTGAATAAAAAAATTAAAGAGAAATTTAAGATTTTAAGTGACCCAAAAATACGGATTTAATTTTATAGTTGCTGTCGGGATACTTAGAAGAGTTAAAAGTCCTAAATGGAAAATTCAAAAATTGCTTTAAAAGAAATTATCTCTGACGATGTAATATCAATTGATAAAATCAAATGTTCCAAATGTGGTGGTGCAGGAAATTTTAAAACACCTGAAAATTCAAGAAGAACTTGCTTAGTTTGTTTTGGTAAAGGCTACATAAACATTTAAAAATAAGAAAACCTTGAGGTAAAAATATTTGTTTATTAATCAACAGTACTTTTTATTAGAATTTAAACTAATCTTCTAGTAGAAATTATTTTTTAATTGGACCAATTTGCTGTAAAAGTTTTTGTAAGACTAAGACCTTCAGTTTTAGATCCAGCAGGGGAAGCTACTAAATCTGCTTCTATAAAACTTGGAGCCGAGGGAATAAAATCATTACGTATAGGAAAAATGATTGAAGTAAAAATAGAAGGTAATGGTGAAAACGAAGTAAGAGAAAAAATTGATTTATTGTGTGATAGGTTATTCGCAAATACTGTTATTGAAGATTATGAGTATTCACTAGAAAAATTATAAGATGGATAATTTTACTGTAGGAGTTGTTGTCTTCCCTGGTTCTAATTGTGATCGTGATGTTTCATGGGCACTGGAAGGTTGTTTAGACATAAGAACAAAATACTTGTGGCATGAGTCTTCAGATTTAAGTGATGTAGATGCAATAGTTTTACCTGGAGGATTTAGCTATGGTGATTATTTAAGATGCGGCGCAATTGCTAGATTCTCTCCATTAATAAATGCCTTGGATGAGTTTGTTAAAAGCGGAAAAAGAGTTTTAGGAATCTGTAATGGGTTTCAAATTTTAACAGAATCAGGCTTTTTGCCTGGTGCCCTTACTGCAAATAAAAACCTTAATTTCATCTGTGATGATGTTGAACTTGATATTGTTTCTTCAAAAGGAAGTTGGTTTAATAATGGAGGTGAAAAACAAACTATTAAGTTGCCCATAGCGCATGGGGAAGGAAGATATCATTGTGATTCTGATACTTTAAAAAAACTTGTAGATAATGAATTGATCGCTTTGAGATATAAAAATAATCCTAATGGATCTTCATTTGATATCGCAGGCATAACTAATGAAAAGGGAAATGTTCTTGGTTTAATGCCTCATCCAGAGCGTGCATGTGACCAGACAATTGGTGGGACTGATGGTCTCTTTACATTAAAATCATTAATATTGAAATAAAAAAAAGACCCCCAATTTTGGAGGCCTTTTTTTGTTTGATTCAGTTATTAATTAAACAGTAGCTTTTACTTTTGGATCTAAATCACCTTTAGCGTAAAGATCAGCAAAGTAATTGGTGCTGTTTTGCTTGATCTTACTTGCTTGACCTTCGCACCAGAACTGCTTGTATCTGTCAAGACAAACTTGCTTCATGTATTTTCTAGCAGGTTTGTTGAAATGCCTTGGGTCAAAGTTTGCCTTATCAGCAAATGCTGCCTCTCTAACCGCGGCAGTGAAAGCAAGTCTGTTATCAGTATCAATGTTAACTTTCCTGACTCCATTTCTTATTCCCTCTTGAATTTCTTCAACAGGAACGCCGTATGTTTGAGGAATTTCACCACCATATTTGTTAATAATATCTAACCATTCCTGAGGCACTGAACTAGATCCATGCATTACAAGATGGGTATTTGGAAGTGCTTTGTGAATTTCAGCAATTCTGCTAATTGCAAGAACTTCTCCTGTTGGTTTCCTTGTAAATTTATAAGCACCATGACTTGTACCTATAGCAATAGCTAATGCATCAACTTTTGTTTTCGCAACAAAATCTGCAGCTTCTTCAGGATCAGTCAGAAGCATATCTGTAGAAAGTTCACCTTCGAATCCATGACCATCTTCTGCTTCTCCTTTCCCTGTTTCTAATGAACCTAAGCAACCTAGTTCTCCTTCAACACTAACTCCAACTGAATGAGCAAAATCTACTACTTTTTTTGTAACTGCAACATTATATTCGTAACTAGCGGGTGTTTTTGCATCTGCCTCTAGAGAACCATCCATCATTACTGATGTGAAACCATTAATTGCTGCTGAATAACATGTTGATGGCTCATTACCGTGGTCTTGGTGCATTACCACGGGAATATTAGGATATGTTTCTGTAGCAGCAAGGATTAGATGACGTAGGAAAATTTCTCCTGCATAATTTCTTGCCCCTCTTGAAGCTTGGAGGATTACAGGACTATCAGTTTCATATGCTGCTTCCATGATTGCTTGAACTTGTTCAAGGTTATTAACATTGAAAGCTGGAATACCGTAACCATTCTCAGCAGCGTGATCTAAAAGTAGTCTTAGTGGAACGAGGGCCATAATTAAAATAAGTTAAATGCTATAGAAAGCATATGTTTCCGAGAGTTTAGTATAAAGAGGTATCAAATGTCACGTCATTAGATATACAAAATACTAAATTAAAGAAACTAATTTTATGACCCAGAGTATATTTTTAGGATTTTTTTAGTTAATAAGTGTAGCCTGCCACAAACAATTGTTCATCAGATGAAGGTTGAGATCCTGCTACATAAGCACCTTTTGAAGCTTCAGAGTTTGCTTGAGCTCTTGCTATTAATGCTTTTTGACCTCCTTCAACGTCGCTTCCTTTCCAGGCCTTTAAACATGAATGCTGTAATGCTCTTCCATAGGAGAATGAAACATTCCATAAAGCTTTTCTGTAAAGAGTGTTCATATTATTTAGATAAACAGAAGCAGCTTCTTCGCTTAACCCTCCCGATAAGAAAACTATTCCGGGAACAGATGCAGGAACGCATCTTTCCATAGTTCTGATTGTCATTTCAGCAACTTTCATAGGATCAGCCTTTGTTGGACAATCTGCTCCATTTACAGTCATAGAAGGTTTTAATAGAGTCCCTTCCAGATAAACTCCATTTGCTTGACAGGCAATATAAACCTGTTTTATTACCTCTTCTTGGACTTCGGCAGTCTTTTCAATAGTATGGTCGCCGTCCATTAAAATTTCAGGTTCAATAATTGGTACCAAACCAGATTCTTGAACTGATCTTGCATACCTTGCTAATCCCCAAGCATTCTCTTGAATTGATAGTTTTGAAGGACAACCATCATTTGTAATTTGCAGAACGGCTCTCCACTTTGCAAATCTTGCACCTTGTTCATAATATTTTGCTGCTCTTTCAACTAACCCATCTAGTCCAGAGCAAAAAGTTTCTACATCTCCTCCTCCAGGAAGTGGATTTAAACCTTTATCAACCTTTATACCTGGAATAATACCTAAATCATTAAGTTTCTTAACCATTGACTCCCCATCTTGGTGATTCTGATAAAGAGTTTCTTCGAAGAGGATTGCTCCACTTATATATTTACCAAGACCTTCTGTAGTAAAAAGCATTCCTCTATATGCCTTCCTATTGTCTTCAGTATTCTCAACGCCAATTCCAGCGAGTCGTTTACCTACTGTTTTAGTGGATTCATCTACCGCTAATATCCCTTTTCCTTTAGAAGCTAGTAATTGAGCATTCTCTTTAAGCTCATTTTTGTAATAATTTAAAGCCATTCTTAAATAATTCAGTTCAATTGATTTTTCCAGAATATGAAAAAAAAATAAAATCAATCCAATACCTTATCGGGTGATAATTGCTACTTATAAATGTATAGCCTTAAATTTTGATTCTTAATCCATTTTTCGAAGATTCTCTTATGGCTTCGCAAACTTTATGACTTGCAAGTCCCTCACATAAGCCAGGGATTACAGGTGTTCTATTAATAATACTCTGAGCCCATAAATTTTGAATTCTCAAAACTGGAGCTATTCTCCCATCAGTCCATGTTTTTTCAAAATTAAAATTTGAATCTGCAGTTAGATTTTGTATTTTATTTTCGTTGTTTGAATATTTCAAATTAAAACCATGAACATAATCTTTTTGGTTTTCGCTTTTAAGAATAAGTGAACCTTCGCTTCCATATATTTCTAAACTAAATCCTCTACCGTTTTTAGAAATCGAAGATAACGATATCTGGCAAGGAATAAGATTGGAGCTGTAGTTTGATATTTCTATATTAGCGAGACAAACATCCTCACTAGTAACATCATTTAAATCAGATGAATTAGGTGAAGGTCTTTTTTTGATTGATGTTGCTAACTTACCAGATACATTTATTGATTCTCCAAAAAACCAATTCAACATGTCGAAAGCATGTGTACCCAAGGCTCCAATAACTCCACCACCTTTTTCTTCCAAAGAATACCAATTCCAAGCTCTTTTAGGATCAGATCTGCTCCCCATTAACCAATCTAATTTGACTAAATATATTTCTCCTAATATATTTTCATCAAGAAGTTTTTTTGTCTGAAGAAAAAGGGGCACTGCTCTATATTCAAAATCAACACATACGCTTAAGTTATTAATCAAAGATATTCTCTGAAGCTCTTCTATTTCAAGGGACGATATTGAAACAGGTTTTTCTAGTAGCAAATTTTTATTGTTCTCAAGTGCGGTTTTTGCTAATTTAAATCTTGATTCAGGAGGGGTAGCAATAATGATCCCATCAATTTCTGGAGATTTAATTAAGTTATCCCAATCATGAAAAAAATCTAAGCCCGTTTCTTTTTCTAATATCGATTTTTGCTTTTTCTCGTAATGATAAATAGCTACAGGAGTTAAGTAATCAGACTCTTTTAATGCCTCTAAATGAACTTTTTTACCAAACCCTAGTCCAGCGATTGCTATTTTTAATTTTTTATTTTTAGAATTCATTCTTATCCATTAATAAAATCTGAACAGCTATCTTCAATAACAACATCTATGAGTTCATCATTATTAGAAGTTTGCCATTTTGAATTGAATTGAGGTATTCCATTTATGGAAGTATCTTTGAACTTTTTTTCATAGCAATTAATTCTCATTATATAAAGTGATAATTCTCCATCATCATCCAAATTAGTTGGATTTTTAAAGAACTTTGTTAAGACACTTATTTCACCATTTGGAAGCTGCTTAATACTACCTTTATCAAGCCATTCTTTCCCTTCATTATTCTCTTTTAGTAAGACCCAGTCAACATTTCCTATTCCAAAAGAATATGGAGCAAAATTTAAAATAAAAAATAAAAGACTTAAAGAAAAATAAAAGAAATTTGAAATAATTCTCATTTTAAATATTTACTTTTACAAGTTCTTTTACACCATGAATTTTTAAAATTTTAGTCAGAGTATCCTTGAGATCTTTCCTTTTAACAATTACATCAACAAAACCATGCTCAAGCAGATATTCAGCTGTTTGAAAATTATCGGGTAATTTTTCTCTTAATGTTTGTTCTATAACCCTTCTTCCAGCAAAACCAATAAGAGCTTTAGGTTCCGCCAAAATTAAATCACCTAACATTGCAAAGCTTGCTGTTACCCCTCCAGTGGTTGGATGAGTTAACAAGGGCATATAAAGAAGATTTTTTTCTTTATGTTTTTTTAGTGCTCCAGATATTTTTGCCATTTGCATTAGACTTAACATACCTTCTTGCATCCTTGCTCCTCCTGATGCGCAAACAATAAGAATTGGAAAATTTTCTAAAGTTGCTCTCTCAATTATCCTTGTAATTTTTTCACCAACTACTGAACCCATGGATCCTCCCATAAATCTAAAATCCATAACAGCTAATGCTAAAGGCATTGAATTTACAGAACAGATACCTGTTACGACTCCATCTCTTAAACCTGTACCTGCTTGACTTTCTTTAATTCGATCAGCATACGCTCTTCTATCTTTAAAACCTAGAGGATCTGTAGGACTTAGTGAACTATCAAACTCCTCGAATGAATTTTTGTCAGCAATTATATTTATCCTTTCATCGCTATTAATCCTATTGTGGTGTCCACAATTATTACAAACATTGAAATTTGTAATTAGGTCTTTTCTATAGGCTACTTGCGAACATTCTGAACATTTAACCCACAAACCATCTCCCTCATCAGTATCTTGCGAAACTTTCCCAACAAATTGATCTTTACGCCTTGCGGCAAACCAGTCGATTAATGACACAACGTTTCCTGTTTTTTCTATTTAAATCTAAATAAGGTACTTTTATCAAGAAAGATATATAAAAATTTGAGATCCTCTAGATTAAAAACTACTCAAAGTAAAAAATATAATGATTTGAGTTGATAATCGAAAATTAATTATTATTTATTTTTCTCCTCAATCATTTTATGAATTATTGGAGTGAGAATTAGTTCCATTGCGAAACCCATTTTTCCTCCATTTACAACGATACTTGTTGGACTTGACATAAATGAATCGTTAATCATTCCAAGCAAGTACTGAAAATCAATCCCCCACTTCTCTCTTGCCCCTTTTCTGAAATGTATTATCACAAAGCTCTCATCAGGAGTTGGGATATTCCTGCATATGAAAGGATTGGAAGTGTCAATTGTGGGAATTCTTTGGAAATTAATATCGGTTTTGCTGAATTGTGGACAAATGTGATTTATATAATCAGGCATTCTTCTCAATATAGTATCCACAATGGTTTCTGCTGAGTAACCTCTTTCCGCGTTATCTCTATGGATTTTTTGAATCCACTCTAAATTTGTTATCGGAACAACACCAACAAGTAAATCAGCATAAGATGCCACATTGTATCCATCACCTTCTACACCGCCATGCAAACCTTCATAAAAAAGTACGTCTGTTCCCTCAGGAATATCTTCCCATGGAGTAAATTGCCCAGGTTCTAAGGATGTCCCAAGTCTTGTATTATGCTCTTCTGCTTCTTCAAGACTATGTAGATAATATCTTTTCTTTCCTCCTCCAGTTTCACCATAGATTTTAAAAAGTTCTTCTAGCTTGTCAAAAAGATTAGCCTCTGGACCAAAGTGAGAGAAATTTTCACCTTTTGAAAGAGCCTCTGCCATAGCTTTTTTCATAGGCATTCTTTCAAACCTGTGGTAACTATCACCTTCTACAACTGCTGGAACAATATCTTCTCTGGCAAAAATATGCTCAAAGGCTCTTTTTACTGTACTTGTTCCTGCTCCTGAAGATCCTGTTACAGCGACTACTGGATGACGTTTTGACATTTTTTAAAAACAATATCTAATGATTCTGACAGGTCATATGCCAACTTTATGTTTTACTTAAAAATATTTTTTTATTTATTAATTTTATTTAAATTTCATCTTTTATTTTATCTCCGATTTCACTGCAAGATAAAACTTCAGAAGACTCATCAGCTAAATCGGCTGTTTTAAATCCGTTTGATAAAACTTTATCAATAGCAGTTTCTAAATTTTCTGCGGCTTCTTCTTCATTTAATCCAATTTTTAACATCATGGAAGCGGATAAAAGCATTGCAATAGGATTTGCTATGTTTTTACCAGCTATATCAGGAGCTGAACCATGAACAGGTTCAAAAACTCCTGGACCATTATTGTTTAATGAAGCAGATGGAAGCATACCAATAGAACCAGTTAACATGGCGGCTAAATCGCTCAAAATATCACCAAATAAATTACTAGTTAAAATCACATCAAATTGACCAGGATCTCTAACTAATTGCATTGCTGCATTATCAACGTACATATTGCTTAGAGATATATTTTTATCTTTTGAAGTGATATTTAAAACTGTATCTCTCCACAATTGGCTAACCTCAAGAACGTTTGATTTATCAACAGAACATATTTTTTTATTTCTTTGGTTAGCAATTTTCATAGCTATTTCAGTTATTCTCTCTATTTCGGTCGAATCATAAACCATCGTATTGAAAGCTTTTGGGATTTTTGTATTTGTAATATGCCCTCTTGGTTTTCCAAAATAAATTCCCCCTATTAATTCTCTTACAACAATAAGATCTACATGCTCAACGATTTCTTTTTTTAATGTACTTGCTTCCAAGAGAGATTTTCTTATTTTGACAGGCCTAATATTTGCGAAAAGGTTTAGGGCAGATCTTAACTTTAGTAACCCACTTTCTGGCCTTAATTCTCTTGCAAGAGAATCATATTTAATATCTCCAACACATGCTAAAAGTACTGCATCACTTTTTTTGCATTGATCTAGTGTCTCATCTGGAGCAGGAGTCCCATATTTTTCATAAGCTATCCCTCCAAATAATTTTTCAATAATCTCAATATCGAAATTATGATTTTTTGAAAGCTTTTTTAAAATTTTTTTTGAAACTTCTGAAATCTCTGGTCCAATTCCGTCTCCTGACAATAAAACAATCTTATATTTATTCATTTAAATTTTTGTTTAATAGAACAATAAATTATTTCTTGTCTAATTGTCTAAGTTTTTTTGCTAATTCTGGTAATTTTTTAAAAATACTTGAACTCCTTAGCCATGATTTATTTTCCATCGCGGGGAAACCACTAATTACCTTGCCATCTTCTATATCACAATGAATTCCGCATTTTGAACTCGCAATGACATTATTACCAACTTTTACTCTATTATTGACTCCTACTTGCCCTGCCAAAATAACACCATCTCCAATATTTGCTCCTCCAGCGATACCAACTTGAGCTGCAAATGCACAATTCTTTCCAATTTTTACTCCATGACCTATTTGGATTAAATTATCCAACTTTGTTCCCTCATCAATAAAAGTAAATCCAACCGCGGGTCTATCAATACAACAATTAGTTCCAATTTCTACAAAACTCATTATTTTTACACCACCTTTTTGCGGCATCTTTACCCATTTGCCATTTTTAGGAATAAAACCAAATCCCTCTGATCCAATAACAGAATTTGAATTAATTACACAATTATTTTTTAGAGTGGTATTTTCGTAAATAACACAATTTGGATGAATTATATTATTATTTCCTATTCGAACATTACCTAAAATTGATGATCCAGGAAGAATATAATTATTGTCTCCAATTACAGTATTTTCTCCAATATAGACATTAGGTCCAATATGGCAATCTGCTCCAATTATTGCTGTTTTATCTATAACTGCTGAAGCGTGAATTCCTGGTTTGAAATTGATAGTTTTATATAAACAATCCAATACTTCTGCAAATGCAATTCTTGGATTTTTAACGATTATGTTTGATATATTGAGTTTCTTTAGGGCACTAACGATTTCATCGTTGTTAGTAGTTATTATTGCTGATGCTTTAGTTTGATCTAATTTTTCTTTAAGGATATTATTTTCTTCTAAAAAAGATATTTGATGTTTAACTGCAGCATCTAATGAGGCAGCATCATCTATATTTAAATCTTCGAAAATATTGGCACTAATAAAATTTGAATTTCCTTTTTTTATTAGATCAACTAAATCACTTAAAAGCATTTTTCAGTTTTAATTTTTTTCTAAGAGAGAGCAAGAACATCTCTATGTACGACAATTATGGAGGAATTGTTATTTTCTTTATTATTTAAGATACTTCTTAATTTGTCGCTACTTATTGATACTAAACCTTTTGCAACTTCTTTATCATTTGTATTTACGATTTTAACTGCCTGATTAATCGTAAAGTTTCCTTCTACATTCTTAACACCAACCGCTAAAAGTGAGGCACCTTTTTTTTTAATTGCAAAAGAAGCGCCATCATCTAAAGTAATTTTCCCTACTGTTTGAATTGCATGTGAAAGCCAACTTTTTTTATTTCCAATAGGTTTTTCTACTGGGTAAAATAAAGTTCCAATTTTATTATCATTAAAAATTTCAATTAAGTTTTTTTTATTGGTTCCATCAACTAGCTGGACTTCGACTCCTCCTTTTGTTGCTATTTCTGCAGAAATTAATTTTGTAGAAATTCCTCCTGTTCCCCATTCATTATTTGAGTTTTGAATATTTTTATCTTTAATTTCCTTTAATTCACTATTATGAACTTCTTTAATAGGTTGCGCATCTTTATTATTGCGTGGATCTTTTGAGTATAGATTTTCAATATCGGTTAATAAAATAAGCTTGTTAGCATTTATAGCCAAGGCAACTAAAGCAGAGAGGGTATCATTATCTCCATATTTAAGCTCTTCATTTGCTACGGTATCATTTTCATTTACTATTGGAATAACATTCAAATCGATTAATCTTTTTAAAGTTTTAGAAGCGTTATTAAAGGATTCTCGTGAATTGAAATCAGCTTTAGTTATTAAAATTTGAGCAATATTATGACCTAATTTATTAAATACTTTATCGTATAAGGACATTAAATTAACTTGACCTACTGCAGCAGTAGCTTGAAGGGTACTTAAATCATTTGGCCTCGTTTTAATATTTAACTTTTGGCAACCTAATCCAACGGCTCCACTAGTTACTAAAATTAATCTGTTTCCTTTTGAAAGAAAACTTGTAAAGGATCTAGAAAGGTTTTCAATAACTTCTTCTGTAGATGTTTCCTCTGTTCCTCTTAAAATACTAGTACCAATTTTTATAACCCAAGTTTTCATTTTATAAAATGAGAAATTAATTTTTCTATTGTCAAAGTTAAATTAAATTTTATAGGCAAGCCATCTCTATTTAACCGCTTAACTAATATTGTTTTTAAATCACATCTATTCCCAACAATAATATCTGTAAAAATTCTGTCGCCAATAATCACTATATTTTTTGGCTCTCTGCCAATTTCTTTGATAGCAGACAAAGTTACTTTTTTTCTTGGTTTTGATGCATTGTATTTATACCTTAAATTTAATTCTTTCGCTATTTTTGCGATTCTTTTTTTTGATGGATTATTACTTATTAGATATATGGAGAAAAGTTTTTTAGATTCTATGATCCAATTTTTTACAGCTTTTGGGATGATATTTGATTTTCTATTTACTAGAGTCCCATCCACGTCTAGTAATAAGGAATTAATTCCTTTTTTTTGCAACTCAGATTGTGAAATATTATATATTGGTAAGTTTGAATCCCAATTGACTTTTAGGATAGATCTCATTTATTTTAAGAACTCATTTTTTCAAGCTCAGTTTCAATCAAAGGTTGAATTTTATCGAACTCATCATCTTCAACTAATAAGGCACCTTTTTCTTTTAATTTACCCACAATAAAAAAAGGATCTAGTGGTATATATAAGCCATATTCTTGGTCAAAAAGATTAAAGTTCACGAGCAATTCATAACTCTCACTATCATCATCGACGTAATCTTCTTCTAATTCATCGTAAATTGGTTCTTCAAGTTCTCCTGATACTGTTAATGTAACTGCTGATCTGATAAGTCTTAAATCATGTTCTTGAAGAACTGCTTCTGCGTTTTTTAGTATTTGTTCATTTTTATCTATTTTCTCAATTAGTTCAGGTTCATCTTTTTCATTTATCTTAAAAAGACTTACTGGAGTATCAACTGGCGTTAATAAAGCATATTCTTGGCCTTCAACACTTACTAATTGTTCAAGATAACAAAATAGCTCGTTTCCATTTGAGTCATTTAATATTAGTGTCTGTACATCATAATTATCTTTTGAATTAGCTTCTTTCATTTAAAAATTATCTATCCTTTTTAATACTAATATTTTATCTGACGTTTACCAGCTATTTCTTCTAATTCAGGACCTTCTTCGATCCATTGTTCAAGTATTATTTTTGCTGACAAACTATCAATCAATCCGGATTTATCTTTTTTTATTCCAAATCTATTTGAAGATTCCCAAGTTGAACTATGTTCGTTGACATAAGAAAATGGAAGCTTTAATTTATTTGAAAGCAATTGACCGTAATTTTTACAGTCATTAGCTTGAGTGGTCATTTGACCTTCGTCATCTAGTGGAATACCCACAATAAACCCAGTCAAATTAAATTCATTTATATAATTTCTAATGATTTTAATCTCTTGATTATTTTCAAACCGTTTTACTGCTGGAAGTATATTTGATGTTATGCAGAGGGGATCACAATAAGCTAATCCTATTCTTCTGGAACCTATATCCAAACTCAAAATTGACTTGGGTTTGGGTTTGCAAAATTTCACTTTGTTTTTAATGGAAAAGGAGATGGATATGGATTACCTTGTGGATTTAATTTTTCAAAGATTGATTCCAATGATTGATTTATTATATTTACTTGTTTGGCTTCATTCTTAACTATTGAGTTCCTGATAAGAATTATTTCTTGATTTTTTTGTTTGAGATTACATTCTTCGAGAAAAAGATTTAATTGAGAATTTTCTTTATAGGTTTTTAAATATGACACAGGAGATTTTTCAAAAAATCTTTTTATAAATTCTTTTAAAATTGCATTGAATCTCTTATCCCAATATCTACTTATAGTTAAAGTATAAATTTTTTCGTTTTGAAAATTTATATCTTTTAAAATTGTACATAAAACTGAATTTTCATATATTAAAGCAGCACTTTTAGAGTTATTTCTTTTAAGAATATCTTCTTGATCAAAATCTAAAATATTTCTTATTAAGGGAGGTTGATTTGATCTTATGAAATTAACTATTTTTAATATATTTTGTTTATTAATGTTTTGGAATTCATCAATTAATGCATAGGCATTGGTATTTTGATTTATAGATTTATTTAGAACATAACCATCCCAAAGGATTATCTCTCCTAACGGTTGAAAGCCTAATTCTCTTGATGATGATATGAGGTCAACATTATTTATATCAGCGTTAATTATCCAACTTGACGTTTTGATGTCTTTTATTGAGATAGATTTTTTTATCAATCCTAAAGTTAATTGTTTATCTGTTAAAGAACACTTGTTGTTAATCAACTTGGGCTTAGATATTTTTAAGCAAGTCTCTTTTTTGTTTAGAGGAAAAATATTCAAATAACCAATAATTACGTTTCCATATATAGCAATTATGCATTTATTTTTATTTTTCTTAAGGTTATTTAAAAAAATTTTTAAGTCATCAAAGGTATTTATAATTGCCATCTTTAAAAACCAATTATTCAATTCCTTATTTTTTATATCTATTAAAAGATTAATATGCCTTATATGGAGTTCTTCAAAAGTTACTTCCATTCCTTTTTTAGATTGAAAAGAATAAGAGGTATCTTTTTTCATTTACTTTTTTTCTCTTATTAATACTATAGGGGTTTTTTCCTCTCCATTGCCAGCTGGATTAGATATTAAGTTTCTTTTGAGTATTTCATTTACTTTTTTATTTGAACTAGCTATGACTTTCACACCTCCAAGATCATTAACATCTACTACTGCAACATCTATATCTAGATGGTTCGAGACCTCCCTACAAAATAAATCCGCATTGAGAGGACCCATAACTATACTCTTGTCGTAAGGTGTAACTGTACCGCTTATATCATCAATGAGAGAGGATTCAGAACTAGTTAACCTATAAAACATACCCTTAATACCAACTAATTTGAAGAGAAATCCAACAAATAGTGCAAAGGTTATTCTTGTGACTCCGATTCTATTTATTAATAATTGCATGCCACAAGCTGTTGCGAGACTGCTTGTAGGGTGAAAAAAATAACATAAAGCTTTCGAAAATAAACTATATTCTAAATTTTGAGGAGAAATATATCTATTTTGCATAATCGCTAGAGGACTCTCACCAATTGTTAAAATATCATTTTTTTCTACAATTCCTTTGCAGTATTCAATCACAGTATTTACAGGGTTATCAAAGCAACCAAGTAAATCAGTTTTAATAGCAAAAGCTTTGTATTTATTATTTAAAGGAATTTCAAAAACTTCTTTCGGCCTTTTTTTTTGATCATCTAAATTAATTAAAAAACAATCCTTATTATTTGAAATACCAAAATGTCCATAGTTCTCCCAAAATAC
Organism: Prochlorococcus sp. AG-402-L23; assembly: GCA_003216635.1. GTDB lineage: Bacteria > Cyanobacteriota > Cyanobacteriia > PCC-6307 > Cyanobiaceae > Prochlorococcus_A. The sequence continues at coordinate 89,504 of QCIO01000001.1, forward strand.
TTTTAACCATAGATATTTTATTTTTTTTCTAAAATTATTATTGCTAAATTTATATATGATTCTTACAAATAATTCTGCATTTGAATTGATAATTGTTGTTGGCCAGTAATTATTTAAATTCTTAATTTTATTATTTTCATATATATAAATATCTTGTTGATAATTAAAATTATGGCAATATTCGTTAACTTTATTTTTAAAAAAATCTAATTCAAAATTAATATTAGATACCATCGTCTCTTTGGTTTTACTTTTATTAATTATTTTTAAATCAATAATTAATTCGTTTAAACCATTCTTTTTTTTGATTTTGTAATTTATAGGTACCAGATTTAACTTTGATTTGGGTGACTTTTTAATATATAAATCTGAAAGAATTAAAAAAATTAAAAGAACTAAGAGGATATTTATTAATATCATTTTTTAATTAATTTTTGTTTTTATCTTTTTTTTCAGAAATTATACTGTTGTATTCATTAAAACTTTCTACAGAAAATGTCGTATCTTCTATATCAATTCCTTTTAGTTCTCCTATAACTTTGTTTAATTCATCGATATTAATCATTCCATTTTGATCATATTTAACTTCACCATCACTATTTAAAATAATGGTTTGTGGAATTAATCCGTTCCAATAATAATTAGGTTCATTTCTAAGATCAGACTTTTCTTTATCCTGTAATTCATCAGTAGTTAGAGCAATGATATCTATATTATTTCTCCATATCAAATCTAAGCCAGATATTATCGGAGCCATAGCTTTACTATCTGAGCTATCGTCAAGATAAAAAAATAAAACTGCGACACTTTTATTTTTTAATGATTCCTGAAGAGTTGTCTGGGGAGGAACTATAGCCCCATTACCTGCGTATATAGGAAAGATGTTGCCATCGTAACTATCAGAATCTCTAGAGGCATTTGCTTTATATGGACTTAAGAAAATTAATAATATTAGGATCCATTGAATTGTTTTCATTAAAGTTTAAAAACTTACTTTGAACTTGATCTTCCTAATCCTTGAAGGATTCCTTTCCCCACTAAACCGATAGCTTTGCCAACAACCTTTGTAAGGAAAGTTACGAAGAGATTACCAATATATTTTACCGCAACTTCTAACTGCGGTGCTACGGCATCTCTTATCTCAACTAACAATGTAACTTGTTTTTGTAGCCATTCTAGATTCTCTAATTCTTTCTCCCTATTTTCATTTTTAAAGTAACGGGTAAATTTTTTATCGATAATATCAATATATTCTCGTTTACTCTCATACAAATAGATAGGCATATAAATATAATCATGCCAGCGATTGTAGTTATTAATATTATTTCTAAATCTTTCAAAATTTCTTGTCGATTGTAATTCGGGATTTATAAGTACAGTTCTTAATTCAGGCCAAGAAGAACAAATATTAAAGATTTCAGAAGCTAATAAATTACAGTTCCTTATTGTCCAATTTGAAATTATATTTTCAAGGATCAAAAACGATTCTGTTTCATATAGAGGGAGTAATTTCCCATCATAGTCAAGAGCTTCATTTTTAATAATTGGCTCAATAAACATTATTGATTCATGTGATTCTCTATCTATCTCTTCGCAACTTACCTCACTATAGATAAAATCATTTATTGAGATAGATTCGCTTCCTTTTTTTAATCGAAAATAGCTGTCTGTGATATTTGAAATTGTATTAACTTTAAGTTCTTTTATGAGAGAATTTAAATCATCTTTAAAATCTTTCTCCTTATAGTTTTCTTTAATATTTTTTACTAAATTATCTAACTCATCTAACATTTTGCAAATTAGTCGTGAAATAAATTCTTTCTTTATCCCAGAGAGAATTATTGATGAATTATTAAATTCAACCTGTAAGTTAGTTGAGCTATACCTTTCTTTTAGTCTATCTAAAATTAAATTCCATATTTCTGTAGTGTTTTTATCTTTAATGAATACAGTGTTCTTATTTTCAAGATTAATTTTATTTTCAGTGTAAACTGCCTCTGTATAAAGTTCTAGTGAATTACCCCATAAGAAAATTAGAAAAGATTTTGCAGTAATAAGTTCTCTTAATCTTCCTTTTAAAATGAATTTATAAAATTCTGGTGTTGAATCAGAGTTGACATATTTGAATATATAATTAATTTCAGAATCTATTTGTTTAAGACCTGAAGTTAGAATTTTTTGACTAAAAGAGAGAGGCTTATTTTTGTTTAATTGAACTCGGGAATTATTTTCAATATCAAATACTCTTCCTCCATTTGAAATGGTATTAATAGATTCAAGAACTTTTTCTGCACTGGGATTCAAAAGAAAACCTTCAGAATTTAAAGATGGAGGGGTATTTGCTTCATAAACAAGTTCGCCAGAGAGAATTATAAGAAACTTTGACTCATCATATCTTTCTCTTAATTTTAATAATTCTAACCTTATAAGATCTTCTGATTGGAAATTAAGAACATTCCATATAACTAAATCCGGAGTTTTATCACCTGTTCCATTATTAAAATAAATGTCTAAATTTTGGTTTAGTGATGTTAACTTAAGCGATAAAGATTCTGCTATTAAGCTTGGAGCAATAATCAATATCGATTTTTTTGAAATTAATTCCAAGATTAGATTTCTTATCTCTTATACAAAATTAACTAACAATTACTGCAAATACCAGCCTTAAATCAATTTTTATAATCTTTTAAGCGTAGTAATTTCTGTTTAAATCAAAGTCATTTAATCTCTCTGATGACAATACATTATTCGCTTCGTTTATCGTAAATTTATTTTCATATAGAGCTTTACCTACAATTACTCCAAAGAGTCCAGAATTTTCAAATTTTATTAACGATAATAAATCAGAAATTGAACCAATACCTCCTGAGGCTATTACTGGAATATCTGTAATTTCAAGTATGCTATTTATGAATTCTTCATTTGTTCCCTCTAAAGTCCCATCTGTATTTATATCTGTAACAATAAAACTAGCGATCTTAAATGAAGAAAACTCCTTTACTAAATCTGTGGCTAAAATATTAGATTGCTCAAGCCAACCCCTTGTACTAACTTTTCCATCTTTTGCATCTATCCCAACAATTATCCTTCCAGGAAATTGATTTGATAAGTCTTTAACTAATTCTTTATTTTCTATTGCAGAGGTTCCCATGATAACTTTCTCAATACCAAAAGAAAATAGTTGTTCTATCCTTTCTTTAGACCTTATACCCCCACCTATTTGAATAGGAATGTTAACTGTTTTTGCAATCTTTTTTATTGATTTATCGTTTGTCGGAGATCCAGTTTTTGCAGCATCCAAATCAACTATATGTATATATTTTGCTCCTTCGCTTTCCCAAAATTTAGCCTGCTCATGTGGCTCTTTTGTGAAGTCTTTTCTTTTATTAAAGTCTCCCTTAAAAAGCCTTACACACTTACCATTCATTAAATCAATTGCTGGTATTAGTTCCATGGAGTCATCCTTTTCATTAATTACTTCTTAGTAGTACTATTCAATAATGTAATTCTATTTAAGATTACTACTTCAGTTAAATATTTTTTGAATATGAAAATTCTTGTAATGGGTGGCACTAGATTTGTTGGCAAGTCTTTGGTAGGAAAGTTATTAAGTCAAAATCATGATATTGATATTTTTACGAGAGGTAATAAAGCTAATCCTGAAAAAACAAATTTAATTAAGGGTGATAGAAATAGTTCAGAAGATATCGTCAAGCTAAGAAATAAAAAGTATGATGTTGTTTATGATATTTCTGGACGAGAATTAGAGCAAACTAAACTTCTTTTAGGAAATTTAGATAACTCTTTCAATAGATATATATATGTCAGCTCTGCAGGTGTTTATAAAGATAATTTTGAACTACCCTTGTCTGAAGAGGATCCAATTGATCCAAATAGTAGGCACAAAGGAAAGTTTGAGACAGAAAATTGGTTGATAAACCAAAAAATTCCTTTTACAAGTTTTAGACCTACTTATATTTATGGACCAGGAAATTATAATAAAATTGAAAATTGGTTTTTTGAAAGGTTATTCACAAAAAAATCTATACCAATACCTGGTGATGGATCTTTAATTACTCAGCTAGGCCATGTTTCTGATCTAACTGATTCAATGATTAGGTGCATGAATTTTGAAAATTCTAAAAATAATATTTACAACTGTTCAGGTGAAAAAGGAGTTTCAATCAAGGGTTTAATTTATTTCTGTGCGAATGTTCTTGGGTTAAACAAAAATGAGATTTCTTTAAGAACATTTGACTATCAAAAATTAGATCCTAAATCTCGAAAGGGATTCCCAATTAGATTAAATCATTATCAGACTGATATCTCTAAGATAAAACGTGATTTAGAGTGGGTGCCAACTTTTGATTTACTTAATGGTTTAAAAGATAGTTTTGTGAAAGATTTTAATAATAAAAAGAGTGAGGAGTTTGATGAAAATTCAGATAATATTCTTTTTAATTCTTAAATAGCCTAATAAAGTTACAAAAGTCAGGGTGAATCCAAACCAATAAAAAATTAAAGCCAAATTATTTAAAAAGCTTATTTTTAATGGTGTAAAGAAGGTGATTACTGAAATAAAAAAGAAAAATGTTTTAAATTTACCCAACATAGATGCTGGCAAACCGTCTTTTGTCGAGTTCCTCAGGCTAGAGATAATTAATTCTCTAAATAAAATTAATGAAAAAGACCAGAAGGGTATTAAATTATTTTTACAAAGGAAGGTTAAAGGAATTAAATAGAATACTTTATCGCTTAAGGGATCAAGGATAGCTCCTAATCTGGTTTTAAGATTATATTTCCTTGCAATTAACCCGTCAAAATAATCAGTTAAACCTCCAATAATAATCAATGTAAAGACATAAAAAGGTTTGTTAATTTCTAAAAAAAGTATTAATGGAAATACAAGGAAAAGGCGAGATATCGATAATAAGTTGGGAATATTCAATGCCAAATTTTTGAGATTTTTTCTTAATAACAAATTAGTTTTTGTATATAAAAAATATATTACACTCTCAACAAGCTTAAATTTTTAGTAAAAATTTAAATGGTTTTTAATGCTAGATTCTAAAATTTAATTTCAATCTGAATCCTAAATATTATAAACTCAACTTCTTTTTATGATTAATGATGATTTATATTACAAAATTATTCCTTATGTCTAATGCAGCCTCATAGCCTAAAGCTATCTCCAGAATCTGATTTGATAAATTCAATTAAAGAATATTCTTTATCGAATAATTTATACGGTTATGTTTCTGGAGTGGTTGGTAATCTTAGAACAGTTTGTATTCAATGCCCAGGAAATCAAGAGATAAATAAATTTGAGGGAAATCTAGAGATAGTTTCTTTAAATGGACATTTTAATAAAGGAGATGTTCATTTACATTTGAGTTTCGCAGATGAGGGATGTAATGTCTTTGGCGGGCATCTTGAGGAGGGATGTATTGTAAAAAAAGGTACTGATATATTATTACTTTCTTTTGAACAAAAAATTATTAATATCTCAAGTAATGATTTATTAAAAAATGAATCACGTGTAAAAGCATATATTTTAAAGGATTGTCCTTGGTCTAAAAGAGCAATTAGGTTGCTTAATTCTTTATCTATCCCTCATGAAGTTACTTTAATAGACAATGATGAGAGCTTTCAAAAAATAATGGCTCAAAGTAGCCATAATACTTTCCCTCAAATATTTTTGGATAATAAATTTTTTGGAGGATATGATGAACTTTCAGAACAAGCTAAATTGGATAACTTAATTTCATTTAAGTAATCTAAATTTTTAACTATCACGATTAGTAAGCTTTTCAGCAACTAATTCGTCCTCTAACTGCTTTATTAACCTTGATACAAGAGTTTGAAATTCTGGTTGACAGCCTTTAAATGCAGCTTTATGTCTTATTGGCTCATTTCTAGTTCTTAAATCAGTAAGCATTAATTGTAATGCGTCAATTTTGGGATTTATTTTCATAGTTTTAATTTATATATTTACATCTTTTAAATCATTTGCATAGCTTTTTTAAAAGATATCTTTTTATTATCATTCGAACTTGTAATTTCTATTAATTTATTTATGGATTCTTTGTTTTTTAAAGAATCTATACAACATTGCGCAACTAATCTTCTTGGGATTGATCCATTAATTTGAGTATCCTCCTTTGAATAATTTATATTTTCTGATTTAATATCTTCATTTTCCTTTAATCCTCCAGGTCTAATAATAGTCCATTCGAAATTTGAATTTCGTAGAAAGTTTTCACCTAATTTCTTCCAAATAAGAATTAAACCAAATAAGTTTAATGGGTGAAATAATTTACCAGTACAAAGGGAACTAACTAAAATAACTCTTTTAATACCAACTCTTTTGCAACTCTCTAATTGCCTGTATACACCTAATGCATCAACCTTTGCAGGACCAGTTAAATCTAATGATGCTCTCGCTCCAGTCGCAATTACCAAAGTATCAATATCTTTTAAAGCTTTATCAAGTTCTCCTTTTTCGTCTAATGAAACCCTAATTGTTTCTAAACTCTCTAGTCCTGCTGAGACTTTTGAATTCTTTCTAATGATTTGCCTTACTTTATATCCTTTCTTAACTGCTTCTTCGGAAATTCTATAACCTGTTTTCCCCGATGCACCAGTAATTGCTATTTTCATGATTAAAAAACTAATTTAAATATTATATAAATTTCTTAAGGCTTTTTACATATAAATTTCTTTTTTCTTTTGGGATAAAGCGTGCGACACAAATAACATTTTGTTCCATCACAGCCTCTTGCTGTGCAGTATTCTCTGCCATAAAAGATTATTTGCAAATGTAAGGTATTCCAATCATTAATAGCAAATATTTTTTTAAGGTCTTTTTCTGTTTGAACTACGCTATCTCCATTTGATAGACCCCATCTTTGTGACAACCTGTGTATGTGAGTATCGACTGGGAATGAGGGAATTTTAAACACTTGAGACATTACAACTGATGCTGTTTTATGGCCTACCCCTGGAAGAGATTCAAGTTTCTCAAAAGAATCTGGGACTGTACCATTATGCTTCTCAATCAATAGTTTAGATAAGTTAAAGATGTTCTTTGATTTTTGATTAGATAGACCTAAAAATTTTATGTATTCGTAAATGCCATTAATACCTAGCTGCATCATCTTTTCTGGATTATCTGCAACCTTAAATAAGCTTTTTGTTAATTCATTAACTTTCTTATCTGTTGATTGAGCACTTAAAACTACGGCGACTAGAAGTGTATATGCATTTGTATGATCAAGGGGTATTGGAGGCGATGGATATAACTTTTTGAGTTCCTTGCGTATTATTTCTGCTCTTTCAGACTTTCTCATTAAATTTGAAAATTAAATGGTGTATAAAATTATACAAGAGGTATTTAAGGTGAATATTTTCTGCTAACTTAATATTTTTGTATAAGAAGAACTTAGTGAAAAATGATGCGTTAATAATTGATGATTTGCATCATAAATATGATAAGCGAGAATCTTCAAATTGGATATTAAACGAAATTAACCTCAAAATTGAAAATGGCGAATTGTTAGGGTTGCTTGGCCCTTCTGGTTGCGGAAAAACTACTCTTTTAAGATTAATCGCGGGGTTCGAATATCCCTCTATAGGGAGAATTTCTCTAAATTATAAGGAAATTTCAAGTAGGAATAAAATTCTTAGTCCTGAGAAAAGAAATATTGGGATGGTTTTTCAAGACTATGCACTTTTCCCTCACTTAACTGTTTTGGAAAATGTAATGTTTGGTTTGAAAAACAAAAAAGACAGATCTAGAGTTGATTATTTACTAAATGTTGTTGGTCTTGATAGTTTTGTTGGAAGGTACCCACATGAATTGTCCGGAGGCCAAAAACAAAGACTCGCAATTGCGAGAGCTCTTGCTCCAGGTACAAATTTTATTTTATTAGATGAACCTTTTTGTAGTCTTGATATGCATGTCAAACTAAAATTGAGAAGTGAACTCCCTAATATTCTAAAAGGTTGTAATGCAAGCGGATTGATGGTGACTCATGATCCGGAAGAAGCAATGTCAATTTGCGATAAAGTCGCCGTTATGAATGAGGGAAAAATACATCAAATTGATACACCAATTAACCTTCTAAATAATCCCAAGACCATATTTGTTAGTAGTTTTATTTTGGGGAATAATATTATTAATCTCAAAAAAAATGGTAAATCATATATTTCTTGTTTAGGTGAAATAAATAGTTCAGAGTATTTGAAAAATACAAATATCAAAAGTATGTCAATTTCGCCTAAATTTATTTCAATCAAAAGATCACAATATGGTGATGCTATTGTTATGTCTAAAGAATTTCTTGGAGAATTTCTTATATATAAAGTAACTATTAATGGAAACATATTAAGGGTTAGAACTGATATTAATAATCTCCTTAATAATGGTGATAAATGTTCTCTTTCTATTAATAAAAATAGTTATTATTTTTTATATCCTGGAGCATATAAGGAATATATATAGGTTTTTTTTATAGGCAATTACACTTCCCCCCCTTCCAATTAGAGCATTTTTTCTTTTTACATTTCTTTTTTTTATTTTTATATATTTTATTAGTTAATAGCAGTTCAGAAAAACTGTATTCTAAATTCATTTATAGTATTGCGATTGATTTTCATTATCATATTATTTAATTTAATTTAAAGGATTAAACAATTACTAATTTATACAAAATGTTGTATTATTTAAGAAGTTTCTAATTGAGCTATGAAAGAAAATAATCTAAATGTAAAGAAATTAATTAATTTTGGTCCATCTGGAAGAGCTGTAGCACAACCAATTGACAAAAGTTTATTGGATAATATTTTTGAACATTTAACAATGGAAAGATATGCCAATGTTCAATATTTTTCTATATACCTCTGGTTTCAAGAACGCGATTTAAATGGATTTGCGTCTCATTTTTTAAGTGAATCACAAGGTGAAATGGAACATGCTCAGAAATTTGCAGATTATTTAATCGCAAGAGGACAAAGCGTAAAATTAGATGAAATTCCTGCACCAGTTCAAACATGGGATTCAATAGAGGATCTGATTTCTTATTCTTTCAACATGGAGGCTGATTTAACTTCATCTCTGCAGCAACTTTATTCTATTTCAGAAAGAATTTCAGATACAAGAACCAACGTATTTTTAGATCCAATCATTGAGGCTCAAACAAAATCAGAAGATGAGTTCGCAAACATACTTGGAAAAGTAAAGTTTGCTTCTAATCAACCTTCTGCAATTTTATTGATAGATAGTGATTTAAAGAAAAAATAAATTACTCTCAAATTTATTTTCATTCAATGTTCTTTTGGTTATTTCAACAAGTAAATTAGAAAAGTTAATTTTCTCAGTATTATTTTTATTTAAGAGCTCAGCTATTTTATAAATCTCATTAACTCTTTTAAAAATATTTTTGTTTTCAGAAAATAACCTTCCCTTCAATGCTTTGTTTTCTGTGGTTTTGTAGGATTGCTTGATATTTCTGAGTCTATTCGATAAAACATCAACTTCCATTAACAAGTTGTTAGTAAGTGATTGTGATTCCTTCATGTTTTTATAGTGGCGATGTTTCAATAAAAGAAGGAGCAACACTGACTGTTTGGGTTCCAATAGGAGCTATTAATAACTCAGATGATCTTAATTTAGAAATTAATCTTGTTGATGTTACTCGTGTAGAACCGATTAATTCACCAATCCTTTCATGAGTTAACCTAAAAGGTAACTCACACCATTGACCACATCTTCTACCTAGTCGATTTACTAGTATTGATAACAACGCTTGTAATCGCTGTTCTGCATTTCCTAAGTGTCTAATCCTAAGGAGTTGCAAAGTCCATTCATTTACTGCATCGAAACCAATATTCTCATCAATATTTACATTGCTGTGAAAAGACAAATCTGTTAGTGCTTCAACACAGACACCTTCGCTACATAAAAGGTCCGTTCTTAATTGATCTCCTGATTGTAAAAATGCGAGTGTCATTCCTTCAGTTTCTTCACAAGGGCAATAAACTCTAGCAATTCCACTTTCAACTTCTAGGCAGGTCCCTTTTGGTCTTGATGAAGGATCTATTAATACGGATTGTCCAGTTATTATCCTTACCGATTTTGACGGAGATTCTCCATAACTATGGAAATTCATTAATTTGAATATGATAATGAGAATTATTATCAATTATGCACCATAAGACTACTTATTGCAATAGATTCTCATTATCATCACATTTCTGAAGTTTTTCTTTACATACTATTAGGAATATAATTTAGATAGAATTGCTAAATATTTAAGATAGATGAGCGTAATTAGAGTTTGTTTTAATTGTGGAAGTTCTTCATTCGTCTCAGATCGATCTTTAGGAGGTAAGATTGTGTGCTCTAAATGTGGATCTTCTTCATTTAAAAATAAATCCTCTTCATTTTTAAAAAGTAAAAAATTAGTATTTCTTGCTATTGCGATAGCTATTTTCATAATTGTTATTTAGATAATCTGTTTATATGCCAAAGTCCATTAGCATTAGTTACCTCTACTTGAATACCATATAACTTATTGAGATTTTTACTATTTAAAACCTTATTTTGATCTCCATCAGCGATTATTTTGCCATCTTTTAGCATTATGACACGGTCATAAATTTCTGTAATCGTTGAAATATCATGAGTGACGCATAAAATTTTGGTATTTAATTTTGATAATTCGTTAACCTTATCAACTACAAAATACTTTGATTTATAATCTAAATTTGCAATTGGTTCATCTAGGATTAAAATTTCTGGTTTTTTGATTAATGCCCTTGCAATTAGAGAAATTTGTTTTTCTCCATCTGATAAATAGTAAAAATTCTTTTTAGATAAATTAGATATATTCATTTTCTTCATGATTTTTTCCACCTTATAAGAATCCCTTTCAGATTTATTTTCTACGTAACAATATCTTCCATATAGTCCACTTAAAATTAAATCAAAAACTAGCAAATTTGGATTTATTCTATTTTTTATATCATTATTTACGGTACTTATTTTTTTTCTTAGTTCCCATAAATTTATAAGCTCTTTGTCAAATATCTTCAGTTTCGATTCATTAGCTAATACTGGGTATATATTTCTATTAATTATTTCAATTAGGGATGATTTCCCTGAACCATTTGGTCCAATTAATATTACATTCTCTGAATAAGCTATCTTTAAATTTAAATCTTTAATTACTCTAAAGCCATTTTTAAAACAATTTATATTTTTTGCGTCAAACCAAAATCTATTGAACACTAAAACTTATTACTCCAAAATATAATCAATTGAATTGAGCTTAAAATAAATATAAAAAGATAAAGCCAATTCAACCATGAAGGTCTATTTACTTTTTTCATAAATTATATAATTAACATAAAAAATATAAGCGGGGCAGCGAATCTTACAAATGTTTTTCTAATAATATCTATATTATTTGCAATTTCTAACTTCTTTATTTCAGGAGGATATTTCAATATCACTTTGTCATATACATCAAGATTTTGGATTTTGTTAGTATTTTTCCAAGGTTCATCTTTGTCTTCAGACTTCTTGTACCATTTCCAAAAATAATTTATTATCCTATCTTCTCCCAATAATTTTATTTCATCCTTACTTATAAATCCCATATCGTGATTATATGTTTGTGTTTTTAAAATCATATAATCCTCATCGAATATCTTATAAAAAATCTTTCTTTGAGTCTCTTTAAATAATAAGAGGTTATTAAGTAGTTTATTTTGTAGAAATTTCCTATAGTGTCTAACTATTACTCTTGCTTTATTGTTTCCTAAAGGAATATGATCTAAGACTTGTAAATATCTTGATGAGGAAGCATCGCCTTTGTAAATTAATATCCTTCCTGGAGGTATGTATTTTATCCTGATAAATTCTTTTGTAGGTTCATTCTTATAATAATAAATACTTTCAATGTATTTGGGATTAATATTAATTTTCTGGTTAAAACTAACTAGGACGTTTTTATTCACATCTTTATCAGGGATTGTATCGCCATGAACCCAAAAGATATGAAGGATATCTAGGTGATTTTCAATAATCCTTGACCAATCACATTTGAAGTCAACTAATACCTCCTCAAAGACATAATCCTTATGTGAAAACCCATTTTCATATAATTCGTAGTTACTTATAGGTGTATCTTCACTTATATTATTTAAATCAGTCTCAGATTTTTTAGAAAAATGAACAAAAATATATCCATTTTTTTCTGAAGTTTTGTATTGAGATAAATGAATTCTTTTGGCGTAGTTATCATAGTTATTATCAACTATATAGCGACATGTTATTCTGTCTAGATTTTGGCAACTTCCCCCAGATGAAAACTTAGCTCCATGATATGGGCAGGTTATTACTCCATCTGATAATGTCCCTCCAAAAAAGGAGGCCCCTCTATGTGGACAAATATTTTTAATGCATCTAACGTTTTTATTTTCATCTCTATAAAGAACAAGGGGCTGATCATAAAGGGAAAAATAATAAAGCTTATTTTTTTTTAGTTCTTTTGAGGGACAAATTGCATACCAACCAAATAAACCTATATTTAATTCTTTTTGATTTTCTCTAATATCAAACGAGTCAATTTTTACTACCGTTCCTTTTTTAAATGGCTTAAGAACGGTATTAAAGTCTTTTGATTTAAAAAAATTAATTTGTCTGTTTTCCATAAATTAATTTCTTTTTTTAAATGACTGTTTATCTTTCGGAACTATAACCCAAGTAAATAATCAATTTCTTATAAAAAGAAAATTCTCTATTATTTGTAGCAATAATTATGTAGTTCTTGAAAAATTTTGAGTCTCTGTCGTATCTATGTATCTTTATTTCATGTTTATTGTATCTTTTGTGATTCTTTCAAATTTTTAATGTAATCAATAGCATCATCAATATTTTTGTGAAAATTGCACTGGCCCAAATAACAACCTATAAATCTTAAGAATTTTCTCTTGCCACCACTAATTTTGTATCTATGTATTGTTCCACCATCTATAGGAGCATAAATAAGTTCTGGTAATGCCATATTAATTTTGTATTTAATACTTAATTAAACAGTAATTCATGTTCAAATACTTTTCCATAGCTCAATCCATATATTTAATAATTAAGTTACTTATTTTTGAATAATTATTTATTGAATACTCAAGTATTATTTGTTATCTATTAATTATTGATATGGATTATTCATTATGCCAAAAGCATTTAAGCGTTTTTTAAAAAAACTACCAAAAAAAATTCAAAATATAAAATACACATTTAGAGAATTTTTATCTTCTAAAATATGAAATAGCTGTTATGGTTAATAAATTTTTTATTTCTATATTTTTAATAAAACATATTCGGAAAAGTTAAATTCTAAACTATATTAAATTTGGAATTTAAGAAATATTATGATCAAAAGAGTTTTTACAATATTCATTACAACATTACTTCTTATGTTTAGTAGTCCAGTTTACTCATTAGATATTTCCTCTAAAACTCTTGAAAAGTATACTAAAAAGATTTCTAATAAGTTCACTAAAACTTACTGCAATACTACCAAATTCGGTATTTCTTATGAAGGAGCTTTGGCATTTGCTATTGGAGAGACTAATAAGGAATTTAAAAATAATAAACTCAATAAGATGATAGATTATTCTCTACTAAAAAATTCAATAGTTAATGATTTAGAAAATAATTGCCAGGTTTATGATTTTGCTATTAGTAGTTTAGAAAATTTAAAATTTAACTAGAAAAATGTAAATTGTTAAAGTCTTATTTTTTACCTACCCAATCATTGGGTTTTTCCATCATCCATTCAAAAACCCCCTTAGCATCAAGGTTTTTAGATGCATAAACAAACAAAATTGGAAATATTAAAATTACTGCCCCAATAACTGCTAACTCTATTTTACCGATACCCATCTCGTTTAATGTTAAGGCAAAATAATTAATCATTATCATTATTGAATTAAAATTTATTTCTACATAATTTATAAAAAATTTTTAATTGTTTAACCTTTTTATAAAATATCTTAATCATTTATATTGAAAGATTTTTGTATAAAGTACCTATTTTATTGATGCAGACTTTTTAATAATTTAAATAATATACTTCTGTTTGATCGTTATGAATAATGAAATTATTATTTTCACACCTATTTTGGCAATATTGATTGGAATTATAGTTTTTACAATTTTAAAGAAAAGAAAGAGATCGGCTAAAAGTATTTATAAATTAATATATGATTTAGAAAAAAAATACATATATTAATCTATTTTGTAGGATAAAAGATTAATCAAATTCTATACCAACTTCTTCTTTCAAATCTCTCTCTAAATCTGGAAGATGAGGTTCAACCCAATGATCTTTGTTATCAATACCGGCTGCATTTACATAATTCATAATGTGTTGATCCACTTGCTTGTAAAGATCATGCAAGTTTAAATCCATTCGAACATCATGTGCGATTTCAGAGACTTGTTGTTCTGTTAGACAATGATCTGGATGAAGTAAATCACAACATGGAATTCTCTTCTCAATCAATTCATTTAGATTGATTTTTATTTCGTAATCTTGATGGACAGTCATAGATTTTATATCTTTAGTTCTATTCTAATTCTGTTTAAGGTTTTGTATATCTTTAGTCAAGAAACAAAGTTCTTAAATACCTATGCAGAAATTTTAAATAAATAGATCTTCCAAATCTTTGTATAAATCATCATTCTTTTTTTGTTTCTCTATTGGGTCATGGTTATCAATTAAAAGTTCTCTTTTTGAGGAGTAGAAAAGATATCCAAGGGCTCCTAAAAGTAAGGTTGTTGGTAAGATCATTAGCATTAATTGACTTATAAAGAATATAGTGCAACACTTATTACAGTCAAGTGCTTTACTTTAATTAACTTATAAATGCCTACAAAGAAAAAAAGAGTTGGTTTTATTCCTAGAGATGATGTCATGAGAATAATTAAAAATTTGAGCATAGAGAACAATTTAAGTAATTCAAAAATAATAAGTATTTTGGTAGAGGAAGCTCTTTCTATAAGAGGTATATTTAATAAACAAAATGGTAAAGTAACTCAATCATATCAATCGACTTATTATAATTTGCAAAACTTACCTGATAATTCTAGCGACTTTATAGGTAATACAAAACTCTCAATTGATACTAAATTAGGAAATCATTTTAATCCTGATAAATCAACCCATTTTAATAAACCAAATCAGGAGGATTTTGACTTGCAAACTTATAAAAAGTTTTTATTATTTCTTAAATTTCAGGAAATGATTGATAGATAAAGAACTTAAATAGTGTTGCTAAGTGTTGTACTGTGCGCTAAATTTAATTTGTATTTATGGGAGATTTGAATATTAAAAATTATTTGTCGCTATTTCAAAGTTTAAATTCAATTTATCTATAAAATATTTATTTCTATGAATTCATCTCTCCCAGTTTTATCTGTAAATCTCCTCCCTCCAGAGAAGTTATATTGTAATTTTGGTTATTGGAGTTCTTTGTTCTCTCAGGATATGCAAATTTTATGGGATAGAGCGCATGGAGTACCTTTAGAAAAACTGCCAAAAGGTGTTTCTGATATGATTTTTCCGTATTTATTGCTTGCACTCTCAGACTATAAGACTTCGCAAATAAATAAAATGAATGGAATAGGATTAGACAATCTGTTAAGCCTTTGGTTTGATAAGTATTTATTAAATAAAAATGGTTACTTCGAACTAATTAAAAAAAAATATTAAAAATTTGCAATTAATATAAAATTTGATTGCTTTAAAAATTTATTGCGTTTAAAAACTTTTTTAAGTGATTCTTTAATGCTTGGCAAATTAATAGTTTTGCTATAAATATATTAAATGGTTTGATGATTAATTCTTTAAATTTCTTTTTAACAAATATGTGTATTATCGTTTTGATAATGCTAATCAGGAGTGATATAAAATTAAGAAAAGCAAGATAAATGAAATTTAATTCAAAAACCCTGAGCTTGATATTAAATCTATTATTTTGCTTGTTTATATTTATTATTTAATTTTCTAGTCTTTATTCATTAATTTTCAAAAAAATCAAAAATTAATATTCAAATTTGGTTGACTTTTATTGTTAATAAGACGATAATATCAAAAATAAATTTTTAGTTGTGAATTCTCTTTCAGATAATTTTGATGATTTTGTTGATGATCTACTTTCATCCGATGTTAATTTGTTGAAAGGGGAACTTGATTTTCTGCTTATGCAACATTTATTTAATTGTATAGATTTGAAGGTTATTAATAAAACTGAAATACAAGATAACGAATCATTAGCTGCTTAATTTTTTATGAAATTTTTTTATGAAAAGTTTTGGGTTCCAGTTTTTGGTTACATTTTGTCAAAATTTGTTTTTTTAATAGAAGGTAAAAAGCAAGATTCTAAAAATAAAATAAATTAATTCCTTTTTGTCTTTATAAAGTATTTTTAAATACATAATTTAAGTCAATATATTTTGATAACAACAAAAGATGTACTTTAAATTTATTAACACATGCATGGTTGAGATATAAGATTATTGCTTTTTAGCAAATTAAAATGAACAAAAATATGTTGAAGCCATATACAGTGCATTACCGTGATTTTCAAAATATAAGATTAGAAAATTGTTTTTATGCTTTTGACGCTTACGAGGCTAGAACACTAGCAATGGAATTTAATAAGTATATAAATGAGCATCCAAATAGTATAGACCTTATAAGATGCGAAAAATGAATAAAAGTTTTTAGTAGAAAATAATAACTTATTTAAACGCTTAAGAACTTATCTATAACTGCTTGACTTAAATCACTAGTATTTCCGCTAGCAACAATACCTCCTCGTTGCATCGCGTAATATCTATTGGCTTGTCTGACAAAATGCAAGTGTTGTTCAACTAATAAAACACCAATTCCTGTATCTCTAATTATCTGGTTAATTGCATTTTCAATGTCTAAAACTATATTCGGCTGAATACCTTCTGTTGGTTCGTCAAGTAATAGAAGTTGAGGTTTGCCCAGCAATGCTCTTGCAATAGCTAATTGCTGTTGTTGTCCTCCACTAAGATCTCCTCCTTTCCTTTGAAGAAAATCTTTGAGAATTGGGAAGAGATCATAAACAAATGGATCTATTTTCTTGTTCTTAGATAATCCACCTGGTAGAGACTCCATTCCTAACATAAGATTCTCTTCAACTGATAGATATGGAATAATTTCTCTCCCTTGAGGAACGTAAGCCATTCCTTTCCTAGCCCTCTGATGAGGTGCTTTTCTATTGATATTTTCCCCAATCAAATAAATATCGCCTTTTTTTTGTTTTAACAAACCAATTAATGATTTCAATAAAGTTGTTTTGCCAACTCCATTTCTTCCAATCAAACAAACCATTTCTCCTGATTTAACATTTAAATCTACATCTCTAAGAATATGACTCTCGCCATAATAAGTATTTAACGATTTTATTTCGAGTAAATTTTCCATGATTAGTCCTCAGGTCTTCCTAAATACACATCAATAACTTTTTTATCTTTTTGTATGGTTTCCATGGTTCCCTCACATAATACTGTGCCCTGATTTAATACTGAAACATTACTATCGAGTCTTCTTATAAATTCCATATCGTGATCTATTACCACTACAGTATTTTGTCCTGATAAAGATTTTAATAAATCAGCTGTAAGATCAGTTTCTTCATCAGTTAAACCAGCAACAGGTTCATCAACTAACATTAAATCTGGCTTCTGTCCTACTAACATAGCTATCTCGAGCCATTGTTTTTGGCCATGTGATAAAGAACCAGCTTTAGAATCAACTTTTTGAACTAAATTAACAATCTTCATAAGACGTTCAATCTCATTAAGCTGCTCATCCTTAATACTTTTTTTTATAAGGTTTAAGGGACTTTTAGGAGTTGTCACCGATATTTCAAGATTTTCTTTTACTGTTAGATTTTCAAAGATTCTAGGACTTTGGAACTTTCTTCCAACTCCAAGTCTGGCTATTTTATACTCTTTTCTTCCTACTAAAGATTTCCCTTTGAAAATTACTTCACCTTTTGTTGGCTTAACCTTTCCTGTTATCACATCAAGAAATGTTGTTTTACCTGCGCCGTTGGGTCCTATTACAGCTCTTAATTCTCCTTTCTTTAAATTTAAATTAAGTTTGTTGAGAGCTAAAAAACCCTCGAAACTAACAGTAATATCTATTAAATTAAGAAGATCTTTCTTATTCATTACCCCCCTCCTTATTGTTGACTTCTAAGCTTGGATAGGTTTCAATCTTCCTTTTCAAACCAAATCTTTGAAGAATGTTCCTAGGACCATCTCCTTGAATCCATCCTAAAACTCCTTCTGGCAGAGCAGTTACAACTAAGATAAATAACCCTCCTTGAATAAACATCCAGCTAGCAGGTAAAGCTTCACTTACAAGACTTTTTGCATAGTTGATAAAAACTGCTCCTAGTATCGCCCCCAATAAAGTTCCTCGCCCTCCAACTGCAACCCATATAACCATTTCTATAGAAAAGGGAACAGTCATAAATTGAGGTGATACTATTCCAGACTGGACAGTGTATAAAGCGCCCGAGATTCCAGCGAGACCTCCAGCAATAGAAAATATTATCGTCTTGAATATGACTGGATTGTATCCTGTAAATCTAACTCTTGGTTCATCATCTCTTATTCCTATAAGAATATTCCCAAATCTTCCTTTAACTACCCACTTTGCAAAAAACCATGCGGCTATTACTAGTATGGCGGTTATCCAAAAGAACATTCTTTGCATGGACTCAGAACCTACCATCTGACCAAATAGTTGTGTTACATCTGTTTTTAATCCATTTGTTCCGTTTATAAGCTTTTGTTGCCCATTAAAGAAATTAAAGAATACAAGAAGAGAAGCTTGAGTAAGGATAGAAAAATATACGCCTTTGATTCTATTCCTGAAAACAAGAAATCCAATTAAACCAGCAACCAATGCTGGGATGATCCAGATAGCGAAGAACGTGAAAACTGGAGATCTAAATGGTTCCCAGAAAAAAGGTAATTTTTCTACTCCATATAATGCAAAAAATTCAGGAATGTTATTTGGAAATTCAGAAGAGCTGGTTATTTGCAAATACATTGCGGCACAATATCCACCAAGTGCAAAAAATATACCTTGTCCAAGACTTAGTAAACCTGTGTATCCCCAGATAAGATCAACTCCAAGAGCAACTATTGACAAGGATAAGTATCTACCTAGTAGGTTTAGTCTAAATACAGGGAGTATAGTTGGTGCTGCAATAATTAAGGCTATTAATATTATCCAAAATGATAATACAATTTTTTTATCAAATTTAATTTTACTTAGAGACATTAGTTTTCAACCATCCTGCCTTTTTGAGGAAACAAACCTGTAGGTTTAAATTGTAAGAATATAACTATTAATGCAAATATCATTACTCTCGCCATACTTGTTGTGGCAAAAAAGTTGATTGTGTTTGAGAGAGGTAAAGGCATATCTGGCCATATTGATAAGAGCCTTCCAGCTCCAATTAAATCTGTCATTATTCCTATTCCAAAGGAAGCAAGTACTGTTCCTAATAAATTTCCTACTCCTCCAAGGACTACAACCATAAAACAACCAACTATATAATTTCCTCCGACATTTGGTCCTACAGAGCCTAATAGTGATACTGCTACTCCGGCAACTCCTGCTAGGCCAGATCCAATTCCAAAGGTAATTATATCCACTTTTTCAGTAGATATACCAAGGCAATCACTCATTTGTCTGTTCTGAGTAACTGCTCTTATACGCATCCCCCAAGCACTTTGATTTAGAAATAATGTTATTGCTATTACAGATATTAGTGTAATTACTATTATCATTAATCTTGTTTTAGGAAATGCAGTTCCAATAATTTCTACTTGACCTCTCATCCATGAGGGAGCTGTTACATCAACGTTACGAGCACTTGCTCTACTAATTTTGCTTACAGAGGAAGAAATAATGCTACCGGTAAGAACCCCAGTTAAAACAGCAAATATCCAAGAACTAAATTTAAAATATTTGAAATTTATTGATTCTTTTATTTTTGAAGGAAACGTTGTTGGTAAAAATAAACCAATTATCAAACTTAGAACCAGACCAGTCCCATAAGCTAAAGGTACACTTCTGACGAATTGTTGAAGAATTAAACTTACGCCCCATGTAGCAAGAAGAGTTTCTAGTGGACTTCCATAAAGCTTCCTTATTATAGTTTTTTCAAGGAGAATGCCTACAACTCCACTAACAATAAAAGCTAGTAAGATTGAAACTATTATGTATGAATTGTAGAAAGGTTTTAATATAGGTAATTTGAAAATTAATTGTGTAACGTATGTTGTGTAAGCCCCAAGCATCATAAGTTCTCCATGGGCAAGATTAATTACGCCCATAAGACCAAAAACAATTGCCAGACCTAATGCAGCAACAAGTAGTACAGATCCGATCGCAACACCATTAAAAAGACTATCGAGAAGTAACTCCAATTTAGAAAAAGAAAATATTTTATTATATAAAATAAAAGGAGGTGTTAACCTCCTTTTATTTTGAAGTATAGGTTTAATTAAATTAAAGCTTATACTTTTCTCCTTTTGAAGGATCTGTCCAATCGCAAGCAAATCCTTTTGAACTTGGATGCTTTTGGTTCCATGCTTGAGGAAGAACAACTCCTGTCTCTTCAAGAATTGTAAATCCTCCCTCTGCATTAATCTCCCCAATTCTTACTGTTTGAGATAAGTGGTGATTAGGCATAACTTCAACAGGACCTTGTGGGGCATCAAAAGTTTGTCCAACAAGAGCTTCCCTTACTGCGTTGTCGTCGAATGTCCCAGCATCTTCAACTGCCTGTTTCCATAAATAAACCATGTTATAAGCTGATTCTTGAGGATCAGCTACAACACGATCAGCTCCCCATCTTTTCTTGAAACTTTCAGCAAATTTCTTAGATGCAGGAGTATCAATTGACATCATGTAGTTCCAAGCACCGTAGTGACCTTCAAGGAACTCAGGTCCAATGGTACTAATCTCTTCTTCAGCAATCGAATAGTTCATTACATAGTAGCCACTTGAAGGAGTGATACCTGCGTCTTGAATCTGTTTGAAGAATGCTACGTTTTGGTCACCATTAAGTGTATTAATGATTATTCCACCTTCAGGAAGCGCCTTTTTGATTTTTGAAATAATTGGAGCAACTTCAGTATTTCCTAATGGAAGGTAATCTTCTCCAACAACTTTACCTCCTAACTGTTTTACCTGAGCTTTTGTAATAGTGTTGGAAGTTCTTGGGAAAACATAATCAGAACCTACAAGGAAGAAGTCACCGCCAGCGGCAGGAGAACGCTTATACATGAAATCTGTAGCGGGTTCTGACTGTTGGTTTGGTGTAGCTCCTGTATAAAAAATGTTGTTAGAACATTCTTGGGCTTCATATTGAATCGGGTAGTAGAGGAAGGCATCTTTTGATTCGTAGACTGGTAACATTGCCTTTCTACTTGCAGATGTCCAACCACCAAATACGACAGGAACTCCGTCTTGGTCTATAAGTTTCTTGGATTTTTCAGCAAAAGTAGGCCAGTCAGATGCGCCATCTTCAACTATGTACTCTATTTTGTAGCTTTTGCCGCCAACTGTTACGCCACCAGCAGCATTTATCTCTTCAATCGCCATTTTTTCTGTATCAACAAGGGTTGATTCTGAAATAGCCATTGTTCCGGATAACGAATGCAAAATGCCAACCGTTACTGTGTCATCGAAACTTCCGGAGGTTCCACCTCCACCACATGAAGTAGCTGTGACCGCAAGTGAGGCAGTAGCTAATCCTGCCAAAATACGCCTTGAAATTCTCATGAATTAGGATAAATTAAGTAATTGACCCTCATTAGGGGGATAAAGTAAAAGTTATTAACGAGTGCGGATTAGTTTTGTATCAGTCGTAACTTTTTGTTGAATCCAATATATAAGTAATGAACATTTTTCTAGTTTCGATTGCTGGGGATATGTGATACTAAAAATTGAGTTATTTCTTCAACTCCTTTCCCGCTACTTAGGTTGGTAAAAAACCAAGGTTTCCCTTTTCTCATGAATTCCGTATCGCTTTTCATAATATTTAAATCTGCACCAACCATATCTGCTAAATCAATTTTGTTTATTAATAACAAATCTGACCTTGTTATCCCTGGCCCCCCTTTTCTAGGGATTTTGTCTCCAGCAGATACATCAATCACATATATTGATAAATCTACAAGTTCTGGGCTAAAACTAGATGCTAAATTATCACCTCCACTTTCTACAAAAACAAAATCCAAAGGATTATATTTATTTTCTAAATCTAAAACTGCATTTTTATTTAAGGAACAATCCTCTCTTATCGCGGTATGAGGACAACCTCCTGTTTCTACACCAATAATCCTTCCCTTCTCCAAAACTTTTTTATTTATTAGAAAGTTAGCATCTTCTTTGGTGTAAATATCATTGGTGACAACTGCTATCGCATAATTTTTTTTCAGTCTTAAGCATAGAGTCTCTATTAATGCAGTTTTTCCTGAACCTACGGGCCCAGCAACTCCTACTCTCAATTTGCAGCTCATAAATTAATTTCTAAAAAGTTTTGTATATAGGTCATTATGATTTTGTTGTGCCATAGCTAAACCTACATTGCCAAAATATATGTCATCAATTTCTTTGTCCATAATTTCTTTAGAAACATTTGATATTGTTGGTAATAAGTCTCTCTGAATTAATTGTGCTTTTGTTGAACCGATAGGAATAATCCTTAATGATGCACTAAGTTGGTTTGCACTCCACGCGTAGAAAAAACTCTCAACCATTTCTAACTTAGTAATTTCAAAACAATAACAAGCCCAACTCCACGCTAATGGCCAGGAGCTTTTTTTATTATTTTCATATAGGTATTCAAATCCAAATTCTTTGGTTAAATTAAAGAGAGATTTTGCCATTTGAGTTTGTTGTTCTCTCATTTCGACAGAATCCTTTGATGCGAGGATCCACTTATTCAAACTCAATAGCTTTTGCAAATTACAGTTTAAATTTTTACCGATGTTTATCTCATTGAAAATATCAAAAAAATCTAGTAAGAGTTTTGCATCTAGTCTGATCTGCCCAATTTTTAGTTCACTTATGATTAATTCTTTTACAGAATTTGAGTCTTTTAAATTTTTATTATGAAGATAACTCTCCATCCCCTCCGAATAACAAAATCCTCCAACGGGTAAGTTAGGACTTATTAATAAATACTTTAATAAGTGACTTTTACTCATGACTATGGGCACCTCTTTCCGGAAAAAATTTTTTTTGGGTATTTAGGATATCAACATTAAAGTTTTTAAGCATATTTTCAATTACGTAATTACCTTTTGTTAGAAGAATGTCTTCTTCAATTTCTACTTCTACATGCCTATTTCCTAAATGATAAGCAGTTTTAATAAGTTCAATTTTAGAATTTGAACTTATTTCAATTAAATTTTCTGTTTTGGCAATTATCTCTACATAAAAATTGGAATCATTAGTTGAAAGAATATCTCCATCATTTAATTTACCCTCTCTTGGTAATTGTAAAATTATTTCTTGATCACAATCAGTTAATCTTTTACCTCTTAAGATTCTTCTTTCATCAGAACTTAGGGTAAGTTTTAAAATTGAACCTAATCGAGGTTTTTCCTTAATCCAATCAGTTACAACTATTTGTTTTTTCATTCTCATAATCAAAATTTTTGGTTACTTTAATTTAGTAATTAAAGAAAACAATTTATGATTAAAACTTCTTGGGAAGGTAATTGTTTCTTAAATTTTTTCAATAATAAAGCAAGTTTAGGAAATGTTGATAAAACAATCTTTAAATCTAAATCAACTTCACCTTACAAGTTATTAAAGTCTACTCATGATCAGGAGGGCAGATGTATTTTACCTGTTCTTCATACAGCAGGGGGATTGGTTGGAGGCGATTTACTTGAATTTGAGGTAAATCTTGAAAAAAACTCTAAGGTATTGTTGACGACTTCTTCAGCTCAGAAAGTATATGGATCAGTTGGAAGATCTAAAATCAATCCAAAAGGAAGTTTTTCAAAGCAAAAGAATCTCATAAAAATTCTTGATAATTCTCATTTGGAATTTCTCCCCCAAGAAACAATTATCTTTGCAAATGGTTTATATGAGCAAATTTTTAAAGTATCTATTTCAGAAACTTCAAGTTTTTTATTTACTGATTTAATAAGACTTGGAAGATCTTCTTCCGGAGAATCTATTGAGAGTGGGGTTTTTAGGTCTAAATTAGAAATTATGAGAAATAATGATTTACTTGATGATTGGGAATATGTAGATCAGATTGAATTATCTAAGGCAAGTTTTGTGGCCAAGTCAGGCATGGATTATATGCCCGTTTTTGGATCCTTAATTTGGATTTGCGAAAAAGATTTTTCCAAGTCAAAAATAAATAATCTTGTAGGAAATATAAAAAAGATTTTCAATGAAACTAATAATAATTTATCTATTGGAATCCTTGAAAATGGAATCTCTGTAAGATTCCTAGGGAGTTCTTCTCAAGATGCTAGAAAATGTTTTTTTTGTATTTGGAAACAAATTAGGTCTGTTTGTGGATTTTGTGAGCCAAAATATCAAGGTGTATGGCCTTTACAAGATTCTATGAATTATTAATTATGTTCAGAAAGAACCTTTTTTAAGAATTTATAGATTAATTTTTTATTATGCGACTTTCACCTCAAGAAAAGGATAAATTATTGATTTTTTCTGCTGCGCTCTTAGCTGAAAGAAGGCTTAGTCGAGGTCTTAAGCTTAATTATCCTGAATCAATTGCTTTTTTAAGTTTTCAAGTTCTTGAAGGAGCTCGAGATGGAAAAAGTGTTAGTCAATTAATGTCAGAGGGAACTACCTGGCTTTCAAAATCACAAGTTATGGAGGGCATTCCTGAAATGGTTGATGAAGTTCAAATAGAAGCGGTTTTCCCCGATGGGACTAAATTAGTTACTATTCACAACCCAATTAATTAGTTATGAGTAATTTAATTCCTGGCGAAATAATTCCAGAACAAGGTGAAATCGAACTAAATCTTAGTAAGCAAGTTAAAACAGTAACGGTTTCTAATTCTGGAGATAGACCTGTGCAAGTTGGATCTCATTATCATTTTTATGAAGCAAACAAGGCTTTAATTTTTGATCGAGAAATAACACATGGTATGCGTTTGGATATTCCTGCAGGAACAGCAATTAGATTTGAACCGGGTGATACAACAGATGTCAAATTAGTGCCATTTTCAGGTTTAAGAAATGCATATGGTTTTAATTCATTAGTTAATGGTTCTTTAGATAGTTAAAATTATGTCTTATAAAATTGATAGAAAAACTTATTCTCAAACTTACGGACCCACTACCGGAGATAGAGTAAGGCTCGCTGATACTGAACTTTTTATAGAAGTAGAAAAGGATTTAACTACATACGGAGACGAAGTTAAATTTGGTGGAGGTAAAGTTATTCGAGATGGTATGGGACAGTCTCAAGTAAGAAGAGCTGATGGAACTGTAGATACCGTAATAACTAATGCTTTGATTGTAGATTGGTGGGGAATAATTAAGGCTGATGTGGGTATAAAAGATGGAATGATTTTTGAAATTGGTAAGGCTGGCAATCCTGATATCCAGGATAATGTTGATATTGTTATTGGTGCATCAACAGAAGTAATAGCTGGAGAGGGGCATATTCTTACTGCAGGTTCAATAGATACCCATATTCACTTTATCTGTCCCCAACAAATTGAGACAGCACTAGCTTCTGGAATTACAACCATGTTGGGAGGAGGAACTGGACCTGCAACTGGCACAAATGCTACTACTTGTACTCCGGGTTCTTTTCATATTTCAAGAATGCTTCAATCTGCAGAAGCATTTCCCATGAATTTAGGTTTTTTTGGAAAAGGAAACTCAACAAACGAGATCAATCTTATTGATCAGGTTGAGGCAGGTGCATGTGGATTGAAGCTTCATGAGGATTGGGGAACCACTCCTTCTACAATAAATTCTTGTCTAAATGTTGCAGATAAGTTTGACGTACAAGTATGTATTCATACTGATACTTTGAATGAGGCAGGCTTCGTTGAAGACACCATCAAAGCTATTGCAGGTAGAACTATTCATACTTTTCATACCGAAGGAGCAGGTGGAGGTCATGCTCCAGACATTATAAAAATATGTGGAGAAAAAAATGTTCTTCCTAGCAGTACAAATCCAACAAGACCTTATACCAAGAACACATTAGAAGAACATCTTGACATGTTAATGGTTTGTCATCATTTAGATTCTAAAATCCCAGAAGACATTGCATTTGCTGAGTCAAGGATCAGAAGAGAGACTATTGCAGCTGAGGATATCTTGCATGATTTAGGTGCTTTTTCAATTATTGCTAGTGATTCTCAAGCTATGGGAAGAGTTGGTGAAGTAATTACAAGAACTTTTCAAACCGCACATAAAATGAAAGTCCAAAGGGGGCCGCTATCTCAGGATTCTGATAGAAACGATAATTATAGAGTAAAGCGATATATCTCTAAAGTTACAATTAATCCTGCAATAGCTCATGGAATTGAAAAACATGTTGGGTCTATAGAAAAGGGTAAAATTGCGGATTTGGCATTGTGGAAACCTTCCTTTTTTGCGGTAAAGCCTGAATTAGTTGTTAAAGGAGGATCTATAGTTTGGTCCCAAATGGGTGATGCAAATGCTTCAATTCCTACTCCAGGTCCTGTTCATGGTCGTCCTATGTTCGCAAGTTTCGGCCAATCTCTAATTAAGAGTTCTTTTACCTTTTTAAGTAAAAATTCAATTGATCAAAATATTCCAAATAAATTAGGCTTACAAAAGAAATGTATTGCAGTAGAAAATACCAGAAATATCAATAAATCAAACTTAAAACTTAATAGTAAACTGCCAAATATTTCAGTTGATCCTCAAACTTATGAAGTTTTTTCTGATGGAGAACTTCTCACTTGTGAACCACTTGATGAAGTCCCAATGGCGCAGAGGTATTTTTTGCTTTAGAAGTTTTTAATTAATTCTTTTTCACTTGTTTTTATATCTTTTGAACCAGCGATAGCTAAATCTTCTTGCAGTTTGTTCTCACAAGATAGAACTCTTGACCAACTTGGTAACTGCTGCGTCGTAGGGCAAGCTAGGTAATTTTCTGTAGCAGGTCTCAATAACTTTGCAAACTTTTGTACTGATAGCTCTTCTTCATGCCTATCGTATGGAAGTTGATTAACTGCTGAATCTAATCCAAATTGTTTTACTCGATCTTCTCCAACTCTTTTGTAGAGAACTTCCAAAGTTGCTAATTGAGTACTAGTTAAGGTCTCGGCTTGATGCTCCATGAGACCTCTTAAAACACTTGAAAGTATTTCTGTGCACATTTTTTGTAATCCTGCTTTAGAAGAATCCCCAATATTCTTATGTTTATGATCAAACAAACCTAGGTCAACTTGGGCTATTTTGGAGGTTCTTACGTTTCTATAAACCTCTGATAATAAACCTATCTCTAAACCCCAGTCACAAGGAATTCTTAAATTCATAGCAAGGTCTTTAGTGAAAGCAAACTCACCTGCTAATGGATATCTGAATGATTGAAGATAATGTAAAAAAGGACCCTTCCCTACTAACTGCTCAAGACTTGCCAATAAGGGACCCACAAATAATCTTGTTGCTCTACCTTGCAATTGATTGGTCTCTAAGGATAACCTGCTGTAAAAAGCCTTTACATATGATATTCCATATGAGTCATCCAGAAGTGGAAGTATCATTCTTGAAGGATACAAAGGACTAAAAGTTCTTATATCAGCATCAAAAAGAGCAACAACTTCTGATTTTCTCGTCGCAACTCCTATGCCTTGCCATACAGCCCATCCTTTCCCTGGAGTTCCTAAAAGTTCTAACCCATTTTTTTCTTGGCTTTTTAATAGTTCTATTACAGAGGGAGAATTAGTCCATTGAATGTGAACTGGAAATGGCATTGAGTCAAAAAATGATTTTGCTGCTTTAACTTGCTCAACAGTTTTTGCAGAGAGAGCAATAACTAATTCATTTAAGCCTGTAAGGTCTTTTAAAACTTCTCTTATGTCTTTTAATGCTGGACGCTCAAATTCTTCATATAAACAAGGTATTAAAATGCTAGTTGATCTTTTTTTAAGGCTTTTGTTTAATTCTTTAAGTAAATTTCTTGTAACACCATATTCATGTATTGTTGTGATTAAACCTTGTTGAAAGTCCATTTTCTAATTGATGTGCAGAATAGTATTAATACTTCGTTGATTTTTTCAAAGTGAAGCAAATTGATTCAAAGAAAAAATTAGATAGATTAAACATTGATAAATTGTTAAAAACAATTTATTCAAATAATACTACAGAAGAAATTAATTTTATTTCTAACCAATTATTACAGATTTTAGATGATTTCTCAGAGAAATCTGCTTATGAAGAAATAAGAGATAAGGAAAAGTGGAACGAATCTTATTCGGTTTTGATAACTTATGCAGATAGTATTTATAAAAATGGCGAGGTAACATTAATAACTCTTAGTGAGTTGTTAAGTAAATATTTTGGCAGTCTTTCTAAAGTTGTACATATTCTTCCTTTTTTGAAATCTACAAGTGATGGAGGTTTTGCAGTCTCAAGTTATGATTCTTTAGAAGAAAAATTTGGTGGTTGGGATGATCTTAAAAGTATTTCTAAAAATCATGATTTGATGGCTGATTTAGTACTAAACCATGTCTCATCATCTCACCCATGGGTTCAACAATTTATTAAATCCCAAGAACCAGGCTTATCAAATGTTTTTTCACCGAAACAAACTCTTGACTGGTCAAATGTAGTTAGGCCTAGAAGTTCCTCTTTGTTTTCTCAAATAAATACTGAAGATGGCCCTAAACAAGTTTGGACAACTTTTGGTCCAGATCAAATTGATTTGAATTGGAATAATCCAAAAATGACCCTTGAGTTCTTAAATTTAATTATTACTTATTTATCTAATGGAATTAAATGGTTCAGACTTGATGCTGTAGGTTTTATTTGGAAGGAATCAGGGACAACTTGCTTGCATTTACCTAAAGCACATTCAATTGTGAAACTCTTAAGAGTTCTTTTAAAGAATCTTCTTGATGAGGGCGTTTTAATAACTGAAACTAATGTTCCTCAGAAGGAAAATCTATCTTATCTGGTTCCTGATGATGAAGCTCACATGGCATATAATTTCCCATTGCCTCCTCTTCTCTTAGAGGCAATTATTACTTCAAGAGCTGATATTCTAAACTCATGGATTTTTGATTGGCCTATATTACCAGAAGATACTACTTTATTTAATTTCACTGCATCGCACGATGGTGTTGGTCTAAGAGCTCTTGAGGGTTTAATGAATGAGCAGAGAATTAAAGATTTATTAATTAATTGTGAGAAAAGAGGAGGATTAGTAAGTCATAGACGTTTATCAAATGGTGATGATAAACCTTATGAATTGAATATTAGTTGGTGGAGTGCAATGGAAGACTCCAGCAGAGATGCTAAAAGATTTCAATATGAGAGATTTATTTTGAGTCAATTATTAGTAATGGCTCTGAAAGGGGTCCCTGCATTTTATTTACCAGCATTACTAGCTTCAGAAAATGATATTAAAAATTTTTCTATGACAGGTCAAAGAAGAGACCTTAATAGAGAAAAATTTAAATCAGAAAATCTTTTAGCCGTTTTAAATAATCCTGAATCTAATGCTAATAAGAACTTAAAATATCTTTGCAATGCTATGGATGTCAGATCAAAATTAAAGCAATTTCACCCTTGTTCAGAAATGAAATGCTTGTCTAAAGGTAGAAGTGATATCGTTGTAATCAAAAGAGGTATAGGTCCTGAGTCTGTTTTTGCAATCCATAATATGACTGAAAATAAAATTAATTATCAATTGAATGATAATGATCTACCAAAAATAATTGATAATGATATCAATTCCCATGATTTTTTAACATCCACTAAATACAATTGCAAAAATATTAGTCTTGATCCTTTTCAAGTAATTTGGCTTAGTGCTTTATAAAAATGATAGTAAATTCTTCTATTTGGGTAGTAAGTGATGTAGATGGTACTTTAATGGATCACTCATATGATTTATCACCTGCTAAAGAAACTATAAAAAAACTACAAAAATTATCTATACCCGTAATTCTTTGTACAAGCAAAACCGCTTCTGAAGTAAAAGTTATTAGAAAGCAACTTAACTTAACGGATCCTTATATTGTTGAGAATGGTGCGGCAATATATGGTGAATCTCTTAAAAGAGTTAATGGAGAAATTATTCTTGGAATAAAATACGAATCTCTTAAAGAAATCTTAAATTTTATTTCTAATGAAATCTGTTATAAACTTACCCCTCTTAATAATCTCACTGATCAAGAAGCCACTCAGCTCACTGGTTTAGAGGGCAACTCATTGAACTTAATGCGTGATAGACATTGGAGCATGCCTTTTTTAAATCCGCCAAGTTATTTAGAAGAGAAAATTAATATCTGTTGTAAAAAGTTTAATGTTGAAATTTTTAAGGGAAATAGAATGAGTCACTTATTATCTACAAAATCGAATAAAGGTAAAGCAATAAATGCTCTTAAAGAATATTCAAATGTTCAAAATATTGAAATTATAGGTTTAGGCGATTCTCCAAATGATTTACCTCTACTTTTAAACTCAGATATTAAAATCGTTATTCCTGGAATAGATGGACCTAACTTAAATTTACTAGATCAATTAAAAGATTTGGAATTTACTTTAGCTTCTGAACCAAATGGATATGGTTGGAAAAATGAAATCAATAAATTGATAAATATGCGAGAACTAAGTTAGAAAGATGAAAGATTTAGATATTAATTTTCCTATTGATAAATTTGAAAAATTAATTATTGATATTGGTTGGGAATCCTTGGATGATTGGTTCAATTTTTGGAATAATCAAAGAAACATTCTTTCAATTGATCAATATTGGAACAATAAAGTAAATGATGATTGGATTTGGGGTTTGGCTTTGCCTCTTTTATCTCAGGCTTATAAATTTCATAATAATTTTTCTGATAGAAAAATAATTGGAATCTCAGCTTTACCTGGTACAGGTAAAACAACACTAGGTAAATGGCTCGAAGCTATATCGTTAAAATTAAACTTCAAAATTGCGGTTATTTCAATTGACGACTTTTATCTCCCATCAAACGAAATGAAATTAGCAATTAAGAATAACCCTTGGAATGTTTCAAGAGGGTTTCCTGGTAGTCACTCAGTAAAATTAATGCATGAAAAATTATTAAATTGGAAAATAAATGGAGAATTAAATGTACCAGTTTTTGATAAATCTTTAAGAAATGGTTTAGGAGATAGATCTCATTGGAGATTAGATAATCCTGATTTATTAATTCTTGAGGGATGGTTTTTGGGAATAAAACCTCATTCTATTGAAATAAAAGATCGACCCATAAATACAACAAATTTGAGTCTACATGAATCATCTTATATATTAAAAATTCAAAATAACCTAAACGAATATTTAGATATTTGGACATTAATAGATAATATTTGGCACTTAAAGCCCTTGAAGATTGAATATATGAATATTTGGAAAACAAATCAGGAAAAAGAAATGTTTTTACAGAAAGGTAACGCCCTTAAAGATGAAAAATTATCTAATTTCTTGAGAATGCTTAATGTCTCAATTCCTCATAAAAGTTTTGATGTTATACAATCCTACGCGCTTTTATTAATTGATCAACAAAGAAATTTAGTTGAAGCTGGATTAAATTTGTAGCATTTTCTATATTTCTTATTTTTAGTAATTTATTATACATTTTTTTTAGCTCTAAATAGAGTTTAATTATAAATATTTAATGCTTAGGGATGGTTGAGTTTTCTTACAAAAATGAAGGCTGTAGGATGGTTGTCTTGAGATGTATTGGTCCATCAAATTTTTTCTTAGAGAGAGTTTTATTTCCAACTGACATTCTTACTTTTATGGCCCCAAATGATTCAAGAGTTGAAATCTGGGGAAATGAATTATATGGCCCTAAGTTGGAAGAGAGAATAAGAATTTCTGCTGATAACCAAGATTCTACTTTAGTGGCATAGAACAGATATTATCTAATTGTCTTCGAGTCAAAATTTTTTACAAATGCTTAGTTTTTATTGATATTATCAAACTAGTTTTAGTTTTATAGATGTATTATTTTTCTTCCTTTGCAATAGGAGGTTTCGTTCCTTCTGCAGCTATAGCTGGAGTTTTACTTTTGGTCGGATTAGGAGCCTTCTTTTATCTTGGTATTAAAGGACCTACAGATTATTAAACATGAGTTAATGAACAAATTGTAATTTTAATTTTTCATAACCTTCTTCAATAAGTTAACATTATGGATTTAACAACTATTTTATTTATATTAAGCTTACCTTTCGTTTTATTAACAGTTTATTTTGGGACAAAAAATGATTTTTACGAGAGTGAAAACTATAAAGGAGATGGTTGTGCTCACGATGTTAAAAGGTAACTTTATTACTAATCACCTCTAAATACACAGGTCCATCTACTATCAAATTGCCAAACAGGTTTGTATATTTCATTAGTAATTTTTTCGCCTGCCCTATTACAAGTATCTAAATCTTTCATAGGAATAGAATGTAATGAAGGACTTGTTATTCCACTCACCTCTGGCCTTCCTCCAGGCCCTTGTCTATAAGTTCCAATTATTAACCAATAGTTAGCTTTCGCAGAACCAGAAAAGATTAAGGAAAAAAGAAAAAATAATATTAAAATAGATTTTTTTTTCATTTTCTATACTAGCTTTTTATTTTTAAATGTAAATTGCTATTAATTGGTTAGGTAATTTAATATTTTTTTGGAATATTTTAAATTTGTTTTATATGGATTAATTCAAGGGTTGACGGAATTTATTCCTGTAAGTAGTACAGCTCATTTAAAAGTCATATCTCTTTTTTTAGGAATTGATGATCCTGGAGCATCTTTGTCCGCTACTATTCAACTTGGAAGTGTTCTTGCCATAGCTTGGTATTTTAGGAATGATATTTTTAATTTCAGAAGTCAATCTTCAAAAAAATTTCTTGAATATCTTTTACATGAAAGATTATTGAGGTCTATTTTGATTGGTACTATTCCAATTGTTTTACTTGGTGGGAGTATAAAAATATTTATCCCTTCTTTTTTTGAAAACGTTCTTCGTTCAAATTTATCAATAGCATTGGTTTCATTTCTAATGGCTTTTTTTATGTACTTGGCAGATAGTTCTAAAAGAGGTTCTATTAATATTAAAAACCATAATTATTCTGATAGTTTTTTGATAGGTTTCTTTCAAGCATTTGCCATTTTTCCTGGTGTTTCAAGATCTGGGGTTACTATTTCTAGCGCTCTAATAAAAGGATGGGAAAGAGCCGAAGCTGCGAAATTTTCTTTTCTTTTAGGGATGCCAGCTATTTCTCTTGCTGCGATTGTTGAGTTTATTTCTTCATTTAATGATTTCTTTTCATTGGGTTTTCTCCCTCTTCTTGTTGGTCTCATTGCGACATTTTTGTCATCTTTATTAGCTATGGATTTCTTATTAAAGTATTATTCTTCCAATGGGTTGAAAATATTTATTATCTATCGAGTTATTTTTGGTGTTGTAATTCTTTTGAATTTATAATTAGATGTTAAAAAATTTTTTTTTGCAATTGTGTTAAGGTTTTAAAAAAAATTCTTTCTAATGAACATTTTTATATCTTTCCAACTAGGTGAAGTGGAAGTTTCAAATCTTACTATATTGGTTTTAGCTTTTTTTTCTTCTTTTACATTCATAGCAGTAGGCATAAGTTCATATAAACTATACAAATCGCTTATAAATGAAGATGATAAGTAATCGGAACGGCGGGATTTGAACCCACGACCCCCACTACCCCAAAGTGGTGCGCTACCAAACTGCGCTACGCCCCGTGTCTTTACTATAAGGATTAGATTGATTTAAATGTTATTCTTTATAGGATTGTTATCAGATCTCAATACACACTTATCAACTTCCCAATTAAAGTTTTCCCATATATAGTCTTCTAATTTATAGTTGCTTCCAGTAAAAGCTCCTAACTTAACTTTTGTAGGTGAAGCGGAACAATACTGCCTGCTTCCAGATGATACAAGATATTGTTGATGGTATTGTTCCGCATAAAAATATGAATCAATCATTTTTATTTCCGTTTCAATTAAACCAAGATTTTTTTTGCTTAGTTCCGTTTGATATTGTTCCTTACTGGCTAATATGGTTTTAATATTATTTTTATTTTTGTAATATATTGCTGATCTATATTGTGTTCCCATATCATTACCTTGCCTGTTTTTTTGAGTAGGGTCATGACATTCCCAAAACATTTTTAACAAATCACTTACATCTATTTCCCTTTTATCCCATATAACTCTTACAACTTCTGAATGACCAGTTAACCCGGAACATACTTCATAATAAGTTGGATTGTTTTTTTTACCTCCAGCATAACCTACAGAAGTTGTGACAACTCCAGGAAGTTTCCAAAAACATTTTTCAGCTCCCCAGAAACAACCACATCCAAAAATTATTTCATCTTCTTCTACAATAGGAACTTTTTTGATATCTGTTTTTAATATTCTATGTAATAAATAAGCATCATTGGTTAAATTTACCTCCTCATTATTCATAATGTTTTTTAGGAATTTAAACATAATTTAAATCTATTTATTATAAGTAAAAAAATTACTTTTAGCTCTTAACAATTCTGGTAGCTAGTTCTCTTTCCCAAAGTTGTTTATACAGCCCATTCACTTTTACCAAATCTTTATGAGCCCCTTCTTGTACTATTTCTCCTTTATCCATTACTAAAACCCTATCACAGGTAGCTGCAACAGAAAGTTGGTGACTAATCATTATGATTGTTTTATTATTTCTATCACTCATTTCATCTATTATTCTTGCTGCAGTTTTATTATCTACGCTTGCTAAAGCATCATCAAGAACAACAATAGGAGAATTAATAAGTAGTGCTCTTCCTAGAGCAGTTCTTTGCCTTTGTCCACCACTTAATGTAATACCTCTTTCACCAACAATAGTTTTAAACCTTTGTGGAAAACTATTGATATCATCAATTAATCCAGCTTTTGTAGCGCTTTCTTTAACTAAATATTTTGAAGCTTTGGGTTCTCCAAAACTTAGGTTTTCGGAGATTGTAGAAGTAAATAAGAATGCTTCTTGAGGAACGATTGAAATATTTTTTCTAAGATCGCTTAATTTTAAAGTCTTTACATCAATTTCATCTAAAAATAATTGATTATCTGGAATTTCAATAGTCCGTCCTAGAGACTTTGCTAGTGTTGTCTTGCCACAACCTACTGGGCCAACTATTGCAATAAGTTCTCCAGGATAAATCTTAAAATTGAGACTATTTAGTGAATTAAATTTTGATCCTGGATACTTTATTGTTAAATTTTTTGCTTCTAAGAATCCTTTAACCTTTCTTTTTAAAAATTTAGTTTCTGCTCTATCTACAATATTTGGGTTGTTCTGAAAGATTTCTTCCACACGATCTAAACTTACTTGACCAAGTTGAAAAGTATTTAAGGTAAAACCTAATAAAGCTGTAGGGAAGACAAGTCTTTCTACATACAGAATTAAAGCTACTAAACCTCCTATCGAAATAAATCCACTCTCTAATTGAAAAGTTCCTAATGATAATAAAATCAATAATGAAATTGATGAAATCCCTTGTAACAAAGGGAATAGGGTACTCGCTGTTCTTGCAAGTTTTATCGCTGAATTTTGATAGTCATTATTGTATATGTTAAATTCTTTTTTCTCAGCATTCTCTTGGGCATAAATTTTAATGGCGCTTATACCAGATAGATCTTCTTGTATTAGATCACTAAGTTTTGATAATGATTCTTGTTGAGCTTTTCTTTGTTTAACCATTCTGCCGCCAAATAGACTTACAATTCCAAGGATTAATGGAAATATCATTAAAGCTGATATTGTTAATGTTTTATTAATCGAAAACATTGAAGGAATAGTGAATGAATAAGCTAAGACAATGTTGCACAAGCTTAAAACTGTAAAACCTAAAAGTCTTCTTATGTTTTCAATATCGCTTGTAGCTCTACTAATAATGTCTCCACTACCTTTTTTTTGAATCCATTCTGGATCTTGAATAAGTAAATGGTCAAAAAGTTTTTGACGAAGATTTACTTCTACTTTTCTACCTATGCCGAAGACAATCTGTCTTGAAAATAATCTTATTAAACCCATACAAGTTGCTAAAAATATTAACCATAAAGATTTAGAAATAACAAAATCCGACGAAAACCCATTTTGTAATTGGTCAATTATATTTTTTACTTCTAAGGGTATTACAACACTTAGTATATTTACTAATAAGAGAGCTAAAGCTCCATACAAGAATTCTTTTTTGTAAGGTCTTAGGTATTTAGATAAAACTTTTATGTTTAAATTTTTCATTTTATTTTACCGATATGATTAAGATAATGTTTCATTTTTGAATATGTGAGCTAATTTTATAAATGATTCAGTATTTTTTTATGGGTAACGAGCAAACTCATCCATTACATGAAACAGACAAGAACATTATAGATTCCCTTATCACTAAAAAAACACCAGAAGATCTTGACTATATAAATTTAGCTAGATTAATAAATCGTTATACCAATTTCCCAGGAGAAATTGAAATTAAAAACGATATTGAAAAAACTTTAAATTTTTGGAAGATCTCTAAAAATGAACTTTTTTTAAAAACAAAAAATATTTGGTCAAAAAGCTTCAGGCCTTCTAATACAAATAAAGATTTAGTTGGCTCAGGTTTTGATACCTCAAATTGAATTTTATCTGCATAATTTTTCTTCCATAAATAAATGTCTTTTAATCTATCAAACGCTGAAATCCTAAATAATTTGTTGGAGGGAAATGACCTTGATGAATTAACTTCTAGATCTTTAATGCAAAGATGGCTTAATGATGAAATTTCAGATGTTGAAACAGGAGCTTTTTTGAGTGCTTTAAGAGCTAAGAGCTCTACGGGTGTAGAACTAAGTTCTATGGCTAAGGAACTCTTAAATGTTTGCGAATTGCCAGTGGCTAGACCAAATTTATATTTGGTAGATACGTGTGGAACAGGAGGGGATGGAGCTAATACATTTAATATTTCTACTGCAGTAGCATTTGTAGCTGCATCTTGTGGGGCAAAAATTGCAAAACACGGAAATAAAAGTGCTAGTGGGAAAGTTGGCTCTGCTGATGTTTTGTTGAATCTTGGTTTGAATTTAAATTGCTCATTAGAAAAAGTAATCACAGCGGTAAGTGAAATTGGAATAACTTTTTTGTTCGCACCTGTTTGGCATAAATCTTTAATAAAACTTGCTCCTTTAAGAAAGACCCTTGGAATAAGGACAGTATTTAATCAACTTGGACCATTGGTAAATCCTTTAAGACCCAATGCGCAAGTTTTGGGTGTTGCTTCTGAAGATCTTTTAGAACCTATGGGGAGCGCGCTTTTAAGAATGGGGATGAATAGAGCAATAGTCGTTCATGGCTCTGGCGGCCTTGATGAAGCTTCGCTTCAAGGTGAAAATAAATTAGTGTTCGTTGAGAATGGTGAATTAAGGTTTTCAAAAATAAATATTTTAGATTTTAATTATGAAAATATCGCTAACGAAAAACTTATGGTTTCTGAACTTGAAACTAATGAGGAAATATTAAAGTCTGTTTTAAATGGTTATGGACAAAAATCTCATATTGATGTTGTTGCCTTGAATTCTGCTTTAGTGCTTTGGGCGGCAGGAATTGAGGATGATTTAAATGAAGGATTTAATAAAGCTTTATTTTCGATTAATCAAGGAGATCCTTGGAAAAAGTTTTTACTCTTAAAAAATTATTTATCCGCAATTTAATTAATTTCAAATTAATGATTTATCCATATAAGAAAAACGCAAAATTAGTTTTAAGTAATGGAATTGTATTCCCAGGATTCTTTTTTGGTGCTTCTGGTACAGCCATTGGTGAAATAGTTTTTAATACTGGAATGACCGGATATCAAGAAGTTATTACTGATCCAAGTTATTATGGACAGATATTAACTTTTACTTATCCAGAGATTGGAAATACTGGTATTAATTTTGAAGATTCAGAATCTAATACTTATGTTAAAGGGATAATTGTAAGAAATTTTTCATCTAATAACAGCAATTGGAGATCTAAAAAGAATTTTAATCAATGGTTAGTTGAGAAAAATATCATAGGTCTTTATGGAATTGATACAAGGGCTCTTGTTAAAATTTTAAGATCTAGTGGCGCGATGAATGGAGTTATTACATCTTTAGATAAAACTAATGAATGTTGTTTAAAGATAATTCAGGATACGCCAAAGATGGAGGGGTTAAATTTATCAAAAGTAGTTTCAACAAAGAAACAATATTTATGGAAAAGTCATACACAAACAATTTTTGATTTAAGAAAAAGATATGAAGTAACGTCAAAAAAATTTAAGATAGTTGCAATTGATTTTGGAATTAAAAATTCAATTCTAAATAGACTTGTATCTCATGGTTGCGAAGTTTTGGTTTTGCCTTCTCGATCTTCTCTAAAAGAAGTTCTATCTAACAATCCGGATGGTATATTTTTCTCAAATGGTCCAGGCGATCCTTCATCTGTTTCTGAAGGTATAGACTTAGCAAAATCACTTATTGAATATGCTGAAATACCTATGTTCGGTATTTGCCTTGGCCACCAAATATTTGGATTAGCATTAGGAGGTTCAACTTATAGATTACCTTTTGGACATCGTGGTTTAAATCACCCTTGTGGTGAAAACAATAAAATTGAGATAACTAGTCAGAATCATGGTTTTGCTATTGATCCTAATTCTCTCTCTAAAGATATAGTTAGAATAACGCATTACAACCTTAACGATAATACTGTAGCTGGCCTAGAAGTTATTAATAAGCCAATATTTAGTGTGCAATATCATCCAGAAGCAGGACCTGGCCCACATGATTCGGATTATTTATTTAAAAAATTTGTTTCTCTAATGTTAGAAAGATGTTGACATATTGTTTTCTTTTGATTTGATAATTACATTTGATACATTAATTTTTTGGAGGTATAGATCATAGAAGATTTCCAGAAGTTAACGGTTTCTTTAAGAGGAAACCTTGAGGTTAAAACAAATATTATTGTTTTTACTTTTAAAGGCCAACTTGATGCTTTTTCAGAAAAACAATTTAAGACTTTTGTTACTAATAACTTAAAAAATGAACTTTCATTCATTATTGATCTTACAAAAATAGATTTTTTAGATTCCTCAGGTCTTGGAGCTCTTGTTCAAACTGCTAAAGAATGCAAAAAGTCGAAACTTGGTTTCTCTGTAGTTGGCAATTCGAGAGTGGCCCAAACAATTAAACTTGTTCGTTTAGGGGATTTTCTTAACTTGAAGTCAAGCCTTGAAGATGCATTAAATTATTTAAAGAATTGAATTATTGGATTCAAAACTTGGTTCCATATGGATCTCCCGAGGATATAGGTGTTATTCAACTTGCTTGGCTTGGAGATTCAGTATGGGAGCTCCACCAAAGACTAAGGCATGTTCATTTCCCTTTAAAATCCAAAGACCTCCATTTATCTGTTGTGAACGAAGTAAAAGCAAAATCGCAGTCAAAATCATTAAGTCAAATTGAACATTTATTAAATTCAAATGAAATGGATCTAATTAGGCGTGCTAGAAATAAAACTAAGAGATATCCAAAATCTTCAGACCCTACAATATATTCTAGAGCAACTGGTTTTGAAACTCTTATTGGCTGGCTATTTTTAAAAGATCCTCAAAGATTATCAACACTTTTTGAATATTTAGAATTAAAAATGAATTGAATCTATGAAAAACTCCTTAAATAAATTTCGCGGAAAAAATAATAAAGATTATAAAAAAAATTCAGATTTTGGTTATTACTCAAAAAATACAAATCGTTCAGAAAAAAATGATAGATTTTTGAACAATTCCGCTAAAAATAAGAAAGTTGAAAATTTAAAAAAAAATGAAGAAAATAGTACTTTTTCGTCTTTAAAAAGAAGAAATCCTAGATTTAAATCTAATACAGAATTTCCTAATAAAAATTCTGATATGCATCAAGAGTCTACTAACAAGAGAAATTTTGATGATTGGATATGGGGTAAACATTCGGTTTATGAGGCTCTTAGTAGTGATAGAGCGATTAATAGGATTTGGTGTACTTCGGAAATTTATTCTTCAGACAAATTCTATATTTTGCTTAAGGATCTTAAATCAAAAGGAGTTCTTATTGAAGAAGTTTCTTGGAACAGGCTTTCGCAATTGACATATGGTGCTTCACATCAAGGAGTCGCATTGCAGTTAGCATGCTCTAAAACAATATCCCTAGAACAATTAATCGATTTTTCTAAACACAATTGTTCAAATCCTATAATAGTCGCATTAGACGGTATAACTGATCCTCATAATGTTGGTGCGATTATAAGATCAGCTGAAGCATTTGATTGCAAGGGTGTAATTATTCCTCAGAGAAGGTCTGCAGGATTGACTGGGACAGTAGCCAAGGTGGCTGCAGGAGCCTTAGAACATCTTCATGTAAGTAGAGTTGTTAACTTGAATAGAGCACTTGAGGAACTTAAGAAAAATGGTTTCCTTGTTGTTGGCTTGTCTGGAGATGGTCAAATATCTATCTCAAATTTTCAAGAAAAAGCACCTTTAGTAGTTGTAGTTGGCTCTGAAGATAAAGGAATTTCTTTGCTTACTCAAAAAAAATGCGATTTTATATTAAGTATTTCTCTTAAAGGTAAGACTTCAAGTTTAAATGCCTCTGTTGCGGCAGCCATATCCCTATTTTACTTGACAGGTAAATAATTTAATTGTTAATAATCACTTTTTTAAAAGACCACTAAAATGTTGTTGTTTCAATACATTTATATAATTAATAAAAATTTATTGAATTTTCACTACAAAATTGTATAGAATTTAACAAGAATTGATGGTCTAACAGGCCAAAAAAATTGATTAGAAACTTTGGAAACAAACTCGGATTAGCCTGGTGGGCTAAAATTGAGACAGATCAACCAAGTAGTACCTACTGGTTCGGCCCATTTATTACTAAACATAGTTTAAAAGAAAATATGTCTTCTTTTATTAAAGATCTTTCTGATGAAGGGTCTAAAAATATTAAACACAGTTTAGTACGTTGCAAAAAAGAAGAACCTTTAACTGTTTGATAACTTTGATTTTAAGAAATAAATTAAGAAATGAATTTTAATTCTTTAAGAAAAGAAATTGCCAGCAATAATGCTTCTGTTAAGGAATTAGTTAATGATATCTTTGCCAAAATCGATCAAAAAGATCCTGAAATTAACTCATATATTTGTATTACAAAAGATAATGCTATCGCGCAAGCAGAGAACATTGACAAATTAATTCAAAATAAAGAAAAACTGCCTCCTCTCGCGGGGATGCCAATAGCAATAAAGGATAATATTTGCACCAAAGGAGTTGCAACAACATGTGCAAGTAAAATGCTCAGAAGCTTTGTTGCCCCTTATGAATCCACCGCTTCGAGTAAATTATGGTCTTCAGGGGGAATTTGTTTAGGAAAAACAAATTTAGACGAATTTGCAATGGGTAGTTCAACGGAAACTTCTGCATTTGGTGTCACTTCAAATCCTTGGGATATTAATAGAGTGCCAGGAGGCAGTTCAGGCGGTAGTGCTGCTTCAGTTGCCGCTGGATTTTGTGCAGCGGCTATAGGTTCTGATACGGGAGGATCAATAAGACAACCAGCTTCTTTTTGTGGCGTCGTAGGTCTTAAACCTACTTATGGCAGAGTTAGCAGGTGGGGACTTGTAGCATTTGCTAGCTCTCTTGATCAAATTGGCCCAATTACTAATACTGTCTCAGATGCGGCTGAAATTCTTTATTTAATATCTGGTAAAGATCCCTTTGACTCAACATGTCTTGATAAGCCAGTACCAAATTATTTGCCTGACTTAAATAAATCTATAAAGGGTTTAAAAATTGGAATCATTAAAGAATGTTTTGAACACCCAGGGCTTAATCGAGAAGTTAAGGAATCTGTTCTTTCTGGAGTTGATAGATTCCAAGCTTTAGGGGCTGAAATTATCGAAGTTGAATGTCCTAGATTTAACGATGGAATTGCGACATATTATGTCATTGCACCATCTGAAGCCTCTGCAAATTTAGCTAGATATGATGGAGTTAAATATGGCTACAGATCGAATGAAGGTTCAAATCTTATAGATATGACTTCAAAAAGTAGAGCTGAAGGTTTCGGAGATGAGGTACAAAGAAGAATTTTGATAGGTACTTATGCTTTGTCAGCTGGATACAGTGATGCATATTACAAGAAGGCACAAAAAGTTAGGACACTTATAAGAAAAGATTTTGATAATGCTTTTAAGAAAGTAGATGTTTTATTAACTCCAACTTGCCCAACCACTGCTTTTTTGAAGGGAGATTTTGTCAATGATCCACTTTCAATGTATTTGTCTGATCTATTAACTGTTCCTGCTAATTTAGCAGGACTCCCAGCAATCAGTATTCCTTGTGGTTTTGATACTAAAGGATTACCTATTGGAATGCAATTAATAGGCAATGTATTAGAAGAAAATAGAATATTGAATGCCGCAAATATCTTTGAAATTGATGCTCAGGTAATTAAGAACAGACCTTTATTTTAAATTTGTATTAATAATTAATTTGTAATCACAAAGTATAGATCTTTTAGAAATTTTCTCTATCTTATATATATAAATTATTTGAATATGGCTTTCGTTCCGCTTCATAATCATAGTGACTACAGCTTACTTG
This sequence comes from Prochlorococcus sp. AG-402-L23, assembly GCA_003216635.1. GTDB lineage: Bacteria > Cyanobacteriota > Cyanobacteriia > PCC-6307 > Cyanobiaceae > Prochlorococcus_A. Next base: position 132,522 of record QCIO01000001.1, read on the forward strand.
ATGGTGCTAGTCAAATTTCAAAAATTGTAGATAGAGCTTATGATCTTGGAATGGAATCGATAGCTCTTACTGATCATGGAGTAATGTATGGTGTTCTTGACTTGGTCAAGAAGTGTAAAAAGAAAGGTATAAAACCAATTATTGGTAATGAAATGTACGTAATTAATGGTTCTATTGATGATCCTCAACCAAAAAAAGAAAAAAGATATCATTTGGTGGTCTTAGCAAAAAATTATACTGGTTATAAGAATCTAGTGAAGTTGACAACAATTAGTCACCTAAATGGGATGAGAGGTCGAGGCATTTTTTCTAGACCATGTATTGATAAATCTCTTTTAAGTAAATATAGTGATGGTTTGATAGTTTCTACAGCTTGCCTTGGTGGAGAGATACCTCAGGCTATCTTAAAAGGTAGATTGGACGTAGCCGAGGATATAGCTCTTTGGTATAAAAAATTATTTGCAGATGACTTTTATCTAGAAATACAAGATCACGGCTCTATTGAGGATAGAATTGTTAACGTTGAATTAATAAAAATTGGGAAGAAGCACCAAATAAAAGTCATCGCCACCAACGACGCCCACTACTTATCAAGTATGGATGTTGAAGCACATGACGCTTTGCTTTGTGTATTAACAGGAAAACTAATAAGTGATGAAAAAAGATTGAGATATACCGGTACAGAATATATTAAAAGTGAAAAAGAAATGCTTGAACTTTTTAAAGATCATATTGATGACGAATCAATTATTGAAGCAGTGAACAATACAGTAGAAATTTCTCAAAAAATTGAAGTATTTGATTTGTTTGGTAATTATAGAATGCCAAAATTCCCTCTTAACGAAGATATAGATTCATTTTCTTTCCTTACACAATTATCTATTAAAGGCCTTTTAAAAAGACTTAAAATAAATGATCTTACAGAAGTTGATGAGAACTATAAAAAAAGACTATCTTCCGAATTAAAAATTATTAAAGATATGGGCTTCCCAGATTATTTTTTGGTTGTTTGGGACTATATCAAATTTGCTAGAGATAGCTCTATCCCTGTAGGACCAGGTAGAGGTTCTGCAGCAGGCTCACTAGTAGCTTATGCACTTCAAATTACAAATATAGATCCTGTTGAACATGGATTGTTGTTTGAGAGATTTTTAAATCCAGCAAGAAAGTCAATGCCAGATATTGATACCGACTTTTGTATTGATAGGAGAAATGAAGTTATTGATTATGTTACTAATCTTTATGGAGAGGATAAAGTTGCGCAAATAATTACTTTCAATAAGATGACCTCTAAGGCGGTTTTAAAAGATGTTGCAAGGGTTCTAGATATTCCATATGGAGAGGCGGATAAGTTAGCTAAGTTAATACCTGTTGTAAGAGGGAAACCATATAAATTAAATGAAATGATTGATAAAAATTCTCCTAACCAAGAGTTTAGAGACAAATACATTAATGATAATAAGGTGAAAAAATGGGTTGATTTGGCTTTAAGAATTGAAGGCACGAATAAAACATATGGAGTTCATGCTGCTGGAGTTGTTATCGCATCAGATCCTCTTGACGAACTTGTACCTCTTCAAAGGAATAATGAAGGACAAATAATAACCCAATATTCTATGGATGATATCGAATCACTTGGATTATTGAAAATGGATTTCTTGGGCCTTAAGAATCTTACGATGATTGAAAAAACAGTTTCTCTTATTAATCAATCTACTGGAGAGAAAATAAATATTGATGAGTTACCTCAAAATGATTGTAAAACTTTTGAGCTTATTGGGAGAGGAGATCTTGAAGGTATTTTTCAACTTGAATCTTCTGGGATGAAACAGGTAGTTAAGGATTTCAAACCTAACTCTCTAGAGGATATTTCTTCCATACTGGCTCTTTATAGACCTGGTCCTCTTGACGCGGGCCTTATACCTAAATTCATAAATCGAAAAAATGGGAACGAAAAGATTGATTTTCCTCATCCCTTTATTAAGTCAATTCTCACTGAAACCTATGGCATTATGGTTTACCAGGAACAAATCATGAAAATTGCTCAAGACCTTGCCGGCTATTCCTTAGGTGATGCTGATTTACTTAGAAGAGCAATGGGCAAAAAGAAAGTATCTGAGATGGTAAAGCATAGGAATATTTTTGTAGAAGGTTCTATGAAGAAAGGTGTAAATGAAAAATTAGCAAATGATCTTTTTGATCAAATGGTTTTATTTGCAGAATATTGTTTTAACAAAAGTCACTCAACTGCTTATGGTGCTGTAACTTATCAAACTGCATTTTTAAAAGCCCATTTTCCTGTTGCATATATGGCAGCTCTTCTAAGCGTAAATTCTGGCTCTAGCGACAAGATGCAAAGATATATTTCAAATTGTTATTCCATGGGAATAGAAGTTATTTCACCGAGCATTAATTTTTCTGGTGTTGATTTCACTATTAAGAATAAACAGATTTTATTTGGGTTATCTGCAATTAAGAATTTAGGTGATTCTGCAATAAGAAATATAATTGAAAACAGAAATAGTTTTGGAATCTTTAAGTCATTATCGGATTTATGCGATCGTCTGCCTTCTAATGTTCTTAATAAAAGAAGTCTTGAATCTCTAATTCATTGTGGAGCACTAGATCAGTTTTCAAATGATAATAATAGAGCTCAATTATTATCAGATCTTGATCATGTTATTGAGTGGGCATCTTCTAGAAACCGTGATAGGTTATCTGGGCAAGGAAATCTATTTGATTCTAAAGAAGAATTTTCTAATGTTGCTTTTTCAGATTCACAATTGGCTAATGTTGATGATTATTCACTTATTGAGAAGTTAAAGTTAGAAAAACAGCTATTAGGCTTTTATTTGTCTGATCATCCTCTAAAGCATTTAACTAAGCCAGCAAAACTTATATCTCCTATAAGCATTTCGCAGTTAGAAGAAACAAAAGATAGAACCAAAGTCTCTTTAGTTGGAATGATCCCTGATTTGAAGCAAATTACAACGAGAAAAGGAGATAGGATGGCGATAGTTCAGTTAGAAGATCTTTCTGGAAGTTGCGAAGCAATAGTTTTCCCAAAAACCTATCTCAAATTATCAGAGTTTCTTCTTACTGATACTAGATTATTGGTATGGGGAACAATTGATAAAAAAAGTGACAAGACTCAATTAATAATTGATGATTGTAGAGAAATCGATAATCTTAAATTGTTAATTATTAATCTTGAAAGTTCTCAAGCATCAGATGTAAGAGTACAAAATACTTTGAGAGACTGTTTAATTAAATTTAAACCAGATAAAGGTAGTTGTGGAATCAAGATTCCAGTTTTAGCTGCTGTAAGAAATAAAAATAGTGTTACCTACGTTAAATTTGGTGAACAATTCTGTATTGGAGATATTCAAGGCGCACGCAAATTATTAGAAGATAAATCATTCCAAGTTAATTTGAAATCTTTAGTTTCCTAGATTAACTTTTATCCTCAGAATTTTGAGTAGCAGGTTTGAAGGCTGCTTTTACACGTTGTATGTTCATTGGAATATTTTCAATGCCAAAAAAAGATCCAGGCTCTTTATCCCAACTAGCTGATAAAATTCCAAAACTCAATCCTGCAAGACCTAACAAGAAAAACAACGCTGAAATTGCAATTGTTGAGGAAGGAGGTATTTCAGCAATATTTCTTGTAACGATAATGTAGCTAACAACAAAAACAGACATTCCTAAAATTGTCGGTATTCCAGCTGTAAAAAATATTCTTCTTGCCATTCTATCGGCAACATATTTAGGTATGCCACTTGAGGATCGCTTTGGGGTGATTACACTATTAGATGTTTTTTCTAGATTTGCGAAAGCAGTTGTCTCGGAATAGATTTTTTTCTTTTTATTTTGTGTCTTTTTTTTAGTTTGCTTTTTTTTCATTAATTGAGATCATCCTCTGATTCCAATTTTCTTTACTATTTCTTGGTATCTCTGAACGTTTTTGTCTTTTATATAAGATAGTAATCTTTTCCTTTTACCAATCATTTTTAATAATCCTTGCCTTGAGGCGAAATCATGAATATTTCCTTGTAGGTGGTCACTTAATTTCGATATTCTTTTTGAAAGCATTGCTACTTGAACTTCAGCTGAACCTGTATCAGTTGGATGTACTTGATGAGTTTCAATCAGCTTCTGTTTTTCAGCTGTATCTAATGACATAAAATTTATTTTCTTTCATACTATGATACTACGTCATCTAGCTAAATTACTACTATCCTTATCTAGATAATTCATAGCTAATTTCAATAAATTTTCAAATGATAAATTATTTTCTTTTTTAGCAAGGTGATCTACTTCTTTAAGAATAATCGGCAAAATAGTATTTATTTCTTTATTTTTGTAATTTAATGATTTAAGGGTTAACTGAAGGTCATCGATTATTTTATTAATTTCAGGATTCTTAATTCCAATTTCATCTATATCTTTTTCATCTTCAAATTGGATTTCATTTTTAAATTTACTTTTTAATTCTAAAATTAAACGATCACTCATTTTTTGTCCTATACCTGGTACGGAACAAATTAATTTTTTATTTTGTGTTTTTATTGCATTGATAACTTCAATAATAGAAAATTTGTTCAATATACCCATACCAATTTGAGATCCTACACCTCGAATACTCAAAATTTCTATGAAGAAATTCTTTTGATCCTTTGTTTTAAAGCCAAATAATAAATCTGAATCTTCTTTCTTAATATGTTTTATCCAAAGAGTGATGTTTTTGTTAGATATTTGATTTGTTTTTAATTTAAGAAAAAAGGACTCTAGTATTTGTATTTCGTATCCTAATCCTTGACAATTAATTAAAACATAAAACTTTTGATTAGTTTGCCACAAATCAACTAACTCTCCATTTATCCAACTAATCAATTAACCACCATCCACCTGACATCCAATTAACGCTCCTGCAGTCCCGCCAGCAGGTACGGCCCAAAATCTGTCTTTTCCTCTTGAGGAGGATAGTGCTATTCCTGCACCAAGAATACCACCAATAACAGAACCCTCACTACAGTCATTATTATCTATTTTTTCAGCTTTGCTTTGACCTCCACAAGGGATTACAACGTCGACTTCATAACTTTTTACGTAGCCTGGGTTTGATTTCGTTCCAGGTATGTACTCTTCTCTATATTCAGTTCTTGTGCAAGTTACTGATTTTGGGGTTGTTGCATTAACTTGAACAATAGGAGAAAAACAAAATAATAAAGCTAAATAGAAAAATTTCACTTTTTTTTTTATTCTAATCTTATTCTATGTCCTTTTGATTAATTTGGTAGTGGATACAATAGTTCCTAATAAAACTAGTGAAGAACCTAATAAAAAATTTATGTTTATTATTTCACTAAAAAACAAAATCCCCCAAATTGAGCCGAATAAAACTTGCAAATAGTTAATTGTTGAAGCTTCAGAAGCAGGTAAATTTTTTAATCCTATAGTTAAGAAAGTCTGACCTAATTGAGTAAACAAGCCAATACCAATTATCCAAACTAATTCATTAAAATTTGGGGTAATCCAGTTGAATAATACAATTGGCAATAAAGTTATAAAAGAAACAAGTGGAAAATATTCAATAATTACATAAACATCTTCTGTATATGAAAGTTTCTTAACTGTAACGTAAGCCAATGCAGTGCAGATTGCTCCAAGAAATGCTATAGAAATCGAAATACTTTCAATTTCAACGTTTATATTTGATAATTGGCTTGGATTCAATATTACTAATATTCCAATCCAGCCAATAATTAAAGCAAAAATTATATTACGAGTTATTTTTTCGTTTATAAATATGCCAGCAAATATAGATATAAAAATAGGATATGTGTACTGAATGACTGTAGATATACTAAGAGGCATATTTCTTATCGCATAAAAAATACAAACTAAAGCTAAAGTGCCTAAAAAACCTCTTAAGATAAGTAATGGTCTATTTTTGCCCCAAGGATTTATATTTTTTATATTAATTATGAATAATGTAATTATTAAACTTAATAATGATCTAAATAAAACTAATTCATAAATAGGTATCCTTTTATCAATATTTTTTACGCACAAAGTCATCAAACTGAAGAAGAATGAGGCAAATACCAAATTATACTTTTTTAATGAATTAAATCTTTTTTCTAATTCTTCGATATTTATCATTTTAAAAAATAGTTTTTTTGTGAAATTAAGTAGATTCTTTTTTGATTTTGACCTATAACAAATAAATTATTATTTATTTTTCGATAAAAATCTCAATGGTTCATTCTATACACCCAAGAACTATTCAAGAGGTTAAGGAAAAAGCAGATATTGTTGACGTTATATCTGAACATATTGTTCTTAAGAAGAAAGGCAAGGAATTTGTTGGAATTTGTCCTTTTCATGATGATACTAAGCCATCTATGACAGTATCTCCAACTAAACAATTCTATTATTGTTTTTCTTGTGGTGCTGGTGGTAACTCTATTAAATTTTTAATGGAATTTACTCGTGCAAATTTTTCTGATGTTGTACTTTCTCTTGCTAAGAAGAATAATATTAATGTTGAAAATCTTGAGGGTCCCCAAGTAGAAGCTTATAAAAAACAATTATCTAGAAAGGAGGAGCTTTATAAAATATTAAGAGTCACTAAAAATTGGTTTAAGTCTCAATTAAATAATTCTCTAGGTGTTGAAGCTATGAAATATTTAATAAACAAGAGAAACTTGAGTAATAAAATTATTGATGACTTTGAATTAGGTTTTGCCCCAAATTCATGGAATGAATTATTTAACTATCTATCCAATGTTGAAAAATTTCCTATTAATTTAATATTGGCTTCAGGTCTTGCAATTTCTAAGGATAATTCTGACAAGATTTATGATCGTTTTAGAAATAGATTAATTGTTCCAATATTTGATATGCAGGGACGTGTAGTTGCCTTTGGTGGAAGATCACTTGATGGACAGGAACCCAAATATCTTAATTCTCCTGAATCAGAGATATTTGAAAAAGGGAAAATGTTGTTTGCATTTGAAAAAGCATCTAGCAATATAAGAAAAAGAGATAAAGCTATTATTGTTGAAGGTTACTTTGATGTAATTGCTCTTCATTCAAAAGGTATAACTAATTCTGTAGCTTCCCTCGGCACCGCATTAAATAAATATCAAATTTCTCAACTATGTAGATGTACAGATAATAAAAAAATAATATTGAATTTTGATTCTGACAATGCAGGAATATTAGCTACAAAAAGAGTAATAAAAGAAGTCGAAAGCTTATCTCTCCATGATCAAATTAATCTTAAGATACTTCAACTTAATGATTTTAAAGATCCTGACGAATTTTTGAATAGTCATACTCCAGAAGATTATTTTAATCTAATTGATAATTCATCCTTTTGGATTGATTGGGAGATTGATCAGATCTTTAAAGATAAAGATTTAACTAAGTCTGAAAATTTCCAGAGTGTTATTTCTTTATTGGTAAAATTGTTGAGCAAATTACCTCAATCATCAACAAGAACTCATTACTTACAAAAAGTTTCCGAACGATTGAGTAAGGGACAAGCAAGGTTAGCGATACAGTTCGAACAAGATTTAAGAAATCAAGTTAAGGGATTTCGTTGGCATGGTAGATCAAGAAAATTTGAACAACCAAATGAAATTTCTCGGCGTGAGAAAAATGAATCGGAAATAATCTTTTATTATTTGCATTGTCCTGATCTTCGGTTATTTATTCGCGATGAATTTCTTAAAAGAGAAATTAATGGTTTTAACACTAATCATATTCAAAATTTGTGGGAAGCTATTTCAAAAATTGAACAAAATAATTTAGGTTTAAAGTATTTAAATGAATTAAAAGAACCTAATAGTCAAAATCTTCAAAAAGAGTTTTTTGCTATTGACTTAATTTCACTTCTTACTGATCACTTAGCTCTTTATAATCCTGAATTATCAAATAAAATTAATAATTTTGTTAATCCAAATGAGTTGTTTTTAACATTGCTTAGTAATCCTAAAGATAATTTACTTGGAACTTTATCACTTCTTGAAAAATATAATTCTTTAAAAAGATGTAGACACTTGATAGAATCTTGGGGATCACAAAGATTAAAAACTTTAGAAAATTGTATTTCTATTTTAATTGATAAGCCTTCTTCAGCTTCCTCAGAGACTAATCAAGAGATAGATGATCTCTTTAAGGATTTAAACTCAGATGCGATTAAATTTCAAGAATTATATTACTTAGAAAGACAACATATAAGTTTTTTAGATAAACAACGATGTGGTAATTTTATTGCTAGCTAACTTATTTTATTTAAATTTATAGGCAGTATTTTATAATCATATTTTTTACCTTTTTGGGCTTGTCTTCAAGAATATAAGCTTCTACTTCTTTTGCATAAGTTCCAGAAAAATTGGAAGTGGAGAACTCTAATGATCTCCTCTTACTTTGATGTAATTTAGCTTCTAAATTTTTTATATCCCCTACTGTCTTATTGTTGTTACATTTTTGTATAGCATGAGTAGCTTCATGTCTTAATGCTTTTCTTATTGCCAATTTTGTTTTGAAGTTGTCTTTATTTGGTTGCCGCTTTTCATTTCTATAATTAGTTTTCCTTTTTGCATTTTCAGTACATATTATTATTTTATTTTCTACAAAATTATGTAGTCCTTTTATTTCTTTATTTAAGAGACATTCAATTTTATTTTCTTCAATTTCATAGTTTGCTTTTATTAATAAGTCAAGAATCTCTTTATCTAATTTGCTTAAAAATATAATAAATTCCATTTTATTTTTTTACTTTACTATAGTTGGGATCTGTTCTATATCAGTTGTAGATGAGCGACTTAAGAAATTCTTATTCATCGTCCAACTTTTTGTCGTTTTTGTAATAGCCCATGTAATTGCATTGTTATTAAATCTTTTATTTAATAAATCAATAGTTCTCATGAGAATTGCTGATTTTTTTAGGTCTTTCTGAGATTTGTAATTGATAACTGATTGCTGTAAATATTTGCTATTAGTTAAATCCTGCATTAAAACACCAGCTTTTGAAAATTTATATTCGGGATTATAAATTTCTTTAGATAATTCAACTACTATTTTTAAAATGCTGTTTGTGTCGTCTGTTGCATTTATAAGTTTTCTATGAGCACTTCTTTGATAATTTTGACTTGAATATTTACGGGTTCTTGCAAATACCCTAATATTAGATGATTGCAAATTCTGACTTCTCATTTTTTCAGATGCTTTTATTGCGTGAGTCGCTAGTGCTTGAGTTAAGTCTTCTAATTTTGTGACAGGAGTACCGAAACTCCTGCTTACCTGAATTTCTTTTTTTGATTTCTTGTTTTTTTCTATAGGCAGACATTTATAACCTTTCAGTTCTAATTGCAATCTTTTTCCTGATATGCCTAGTTTCTTGGTGATTTCATTTTCTTCCATATCTCTTAATTCTTTCGCATTCTTAATACCTTTACTTTGCAACCAATTATAGGTTTGTTTTCCGACTCCCCATATCTTATCTACACTAATTCTTTTTAAATAATTATTCTCATTTCTGGTTCTAGCTAAATCAAATATTCCAGCTGAATAATCAATATTTTTAGCTAAATTATTAGCAATTTTTGCTCTTACTTTATTTTCTCCTATTCCTACTGTTATGGTAATCCCTAGATTCTGATATATTAATGATCTTATGTTTCTTGCCCAAGGATATAGATTTTTATCATTAGCTCTAGAAATTGAGACAAATGCTTCGTCAATAGAATAAATTTCTATTTCTTCACAGTAGTTTTTTAGTAAATTCATTAGTCTTCTGCTCATATCTCCGTAAAGCGAGTAGTTTGAGCTTAAGACTGCTACATCTAATTTGTTTAATTTTTCTTTGATCTTAAAATAAGGAGTTCCCATTTTAATTTTTAAAGCTCTCGCTTCAGGACTTCTCGCAATGATACATCCATCATTATTAGATAAAATTACTACTGCTTTATTTCTCAAATTAGGATTAATATTTTGTTCACATGACGCATAAAAATTATTAGCATCTATAAGAGCTATAGCATCATTACTTGAAATTATCATAAATAGCTATGTATTGAATAAATAACCACTCCCCATATCTGTACATCAATATGGTTTTTAAAGCTAAAATCAGGATAATTATCATTTTCTGCTTTTAAATATAATTCATCATTTTTTATAGATAATCTTTTTATTGTAAATTCCCCGTCTATCATTGCAATGACAATATCCCCTGGCTTGGCTATTAAACTCTTGTCTACTATTATTAAATCTTTATCTTTAATTCCTGCATTTCTCATTGATTCACCTTTAACTCTAAGAAAAAAAGTGCTAAACGGATTAGATATTAAATGTTCATTTAAATCAATATTTTCTTCCGTATAGTCATCTGCGGGAGAAGGAAATCCTGCAGATACCGAATCATTTAATAAGGGGATTCTGAACCTTTTAGTAGTTGAATTAAACAAATCCAAGACTTAAATTAATAGTATATATGTACTATATAATAAAAATTAAAAAAATAGTTAGTTATTAAATTTTTATAGATTAATTTTAGATTAAATCTAATCTTTTTAAGAACGATGGTAAGGGGAGTTGTTAGATATAGAAACAGCTCTATAGATTTGCTCGATTAGAATTAATCTAGCTAATTCATGAGGAAAAGTTAAAGGAGACAAACTTAGTATAAGATCTGAATTTTTTTTTATAACTGAACTTATTCCATCAGTATCACCGATTAAGAAATTAATTTTCTTATTTTTAAAACTTAAGAGAAAAGAACATAGTTCAACTGAATTAAACTGCTTCCCTTCTTCACTTAGGCAGATAATAATATTGTTATTAGATCTAAGATTATTTAAATTAAAAGTCTTTAACTCATTAATGATAAGTTCAGGCATTCTTTTTTTGTATTGATTAATTCCATCTCTAATCCAAAGTTTCTTTATTTTGCCAATAGCATAAATTGTTAATCTATTACTCTGCAGCATAAGTAAATGTTAAAACAAATTATTCATCAAGAAGATAATTAAATTCATCATATAGTTCCTCTTCGGTTGTTAATTTCTTAGAAAAATTATCTTTTCTAGAATTCATATTAAATTGATTAAGCTCACTTTTTCTTAGTGAATTATTAATGTTAGAAGTCTCTTCTAAAGATTCTGAATTATCAATTAACGAATAAAAAATTTTATTGGGATCTTCTGAATTAAGTGGATTAGAGATTAAATTATCATTGTTATATATATTTGTGTAATTACTTATATTTTTACTTTCGTTATTTAAATTTTTATTTTTTTTAAATTTATTGAGTTTATCTAAATTTTTTTTTGATAAGCTCATGATATAAAGTATTAAATAAATTCATATTTAATTTAAACATATTATTTATCTTTTAGATGAATTCTAAAAACTATCATCAAAAAAAAAGATTTGGACAACACTGGTTGGTAAATAAAAAAATATTAGAAAAAATTAAAGAAATTGCTGTTCTTAATGAAAATGACTTTATTTTAGAAATTGGTCCAGGTAAAGGAGCTTTAACATCTAAGTTATTAGATTCGGAAATTAAAAAATTACATGCGATTGAATTAGATAAAGATTTAATAAATTTATTAAATGATAAATTCAATAATAATGATAAGTTTTCACTTCAGCAGGGAGATATTCTTACTGTTAATTTAGATTCGATTAATAAGAAGATTACAAAAGTGATTGCAAATATTCCTTACAATATAACTGGCCCAATATTGGATATCTTCATAGGTCGATTGGGCATTATAAGAAACTATAATTACGAAAAAATAATTTTTTTAATGCAGAAAGACGTTTTAGATAGGATTTTGTCAAAAGAAGGAAGTCCAAATGCTGGTGCGCTTAGTGTAAGAATGCAACTCTTATCAAAAATAAAAAAAATTTGCGATGTACCGCCTTCATCATTTAGTCCGCCTCCAAAAGTTTTTTCTTCTTTAGTAGTTTTCGAACCAATTAAAAATGATTTAAGATTAGATATTAGTCTAGAAAAATATATAGATAAACTTCTTAGAATTTCATTTAATTCAAGAAGAAAAATGCTTAGAAATACTCTTAATTCAATACTTACAAATGAAGAGATAAATGAATTATCTGAATATTCAAAAGTTTGTTTTAATTTAAGACCACAAGATATTTCAATTGACCAATGGATTAAGCTTGCAGAAAATTGTATTAAAATTAAAAAATAAAAATTTAGGTATATGCAAGATTTAGCTAAAACAAAAATTATTATAAAATCTCCTGCGAAAATAAATTTACACCTTGAAGTTATAGGTAAAAGGAAGGATGGATTCCATGAGTTAGCAATGATTATGCAAAATATTGATCTTTTTGATTATTTAGAATTTCAAATTAACAATGAAGGTTTAATTAAACTTGATTCTGATTGTAATGATTTAAGCTTATCTAGTGATAACTTAATTGTTAAATCAGCAAATCTATTAAGGAAAAAATCAAATATAGATTTCGGTGCGAATATATTTTTAAGAAAAAATATTCCAATTGGTGCAGGATTAGCTGGTGGATCCAGTAATGCTGCAGCAACATTAATTGGTCTTAATAAATTATGGGATTTGAACTTAGATCAAGAAACATTATGTTCATTAGCATCAACTTTAGGATCTGATATTCCCTTTTTTATAAATGGTGGTTTTCAATTATGTTTTGGAAGAGGCGAAATTTTGGAGAAATTAGATTCAAACTTTGAATATGGAGTAATTCTTTTAAAAAATCCAAATGTATCAGTATCTACTGCTGAAACTTATAAAAAATATAGTAATAGATTTTGTGATGAATATCTTACTAATAGAGAAATGATTGAGAACATAAGAAAAAATGTAAGAGATAATGGTTTAAATAACTTAAATTTTGATAATCAACATTTAGCTATAAAAAATGATTTGCAATTAGTTGTTGAAAATGACAATGATTCTGTAAAGCAGGCATTATATTTACTTTCTAAATTAGAGAATAGTCTGACATTTTCAATGAGTGGATCAGGCCCCACATGCTTTGCACTCTTTAAAGATGTAGAGACTGCTAAAAAAGAATTAACTGCAAATTATAAATTATTTAAAGATAATGGTTACGATTCATGGGTTTGCACTTTCCTTAAAAAGGGAATAACATTCATTTAAATTTTTTTTAAACAAAATTTTATTGTGGCTGATAATAGTAATGAGAATATTGAAAAAAATATTCCCGAAAAAGGACCATTAAATTTTATTGCAGGATCATTAACCAGTTTTTTATTATTTATATTTTTTTATTTTTTAAGTAATAAAATTGCAATTTATTTTTCAATACATAAACCATCCAATTCTTCTGAAATAGTTCAAAGTATTTCTTCAAGTATTAATACCTTAATAATTGGATTATCTTTTTTGCTAACTTTTTCTTTTGCTTTTATAGGTATAGGACTTTTTATTGTATTTATTCGCAGTTTTTTTCTGAAGAAAAGTTGAATTGCGAATATTATTAAGGAAACAATTTATTTGAATGTCTTTACATGACCTTGGACTTTTAATACTTTTGCTTTCACCAGGAATGATTTTGTCAATATTACTACTTATAACCTTTGCTGAAGGAGGTTGAATTATTCAAAGTGGTAGGATTATATATGTGATTAATTAGGTAATTAATTGTGGCTGGAACATTATTATTTAATGCTTTGAAAGAGGCAATTGATGAAGAAATGGCAAATGATCTAAATGTGTGCGTTATGGGGGAAGATGTTGGTCAATATGGAGGATCTTATAAGGTAACTAAGGATTTATATGAAAAATATGGAGAGTTAAGAGTCTTAGATACTCCAATTGCAGAGAATAGTTTTACGGGTATGGCTGTGGGAGCAGCAATGACTGGCTTAAGACCAATAGTAGAAGGAATGAATATGGGTTTTTTGCTTTTAGCTTTTAACCAGATATCAAATAATATGGGTATGCTTAGATATACAAGTGGCGGAAATTATAAAATACCAGCAGTAGTTCGAGGACCTGGAGGAGTTGGTCGTCAACTTGGTGCTGAGCACAGTCAAAGACTTGAAGCATATTTTCATGCAGTTCCTGGCATAAAGATTGTTGCATGCAGTACACCCACAAATGCTAAAGGTTTAATGAAAGCAGCTATAAGAGATGATAATCCGGTTCTATTTTTCGAACATGTTCTTCTATACAATTTGTCTGAAGAATTACCTGACGGTGATTATACTTGCGCTTTAGATCAGGCTGACGTTGTAAAAGAAGGTAAAGATATTACTTTATTAACTTATTCAAGAATGAGACATCACTGCCTTAAAGCTGTTGAAGAATTAGAAAAAAAAGGAATAGATGTTGAGTTAATAGATTTAATAAGTTTAAAACCATTTGATATGGAAACCATCTCAAAATCAATAAGAAAAACAAATAAAGTAATTATTGTTGAAGAATGTATGAAGACTGGAGGTATTGGTGCAGAATTAATTGCCTTGATTACAGAAGAGTGTTTCGATGATCTTGATGCCCGACCAATTAGATTATCTAGTCAGGATATTCCAACGCCTTATAATGGAAATCTTGAGAATTTGACAATAATCCAACCACATCAAATAGTTGAAAAAGTTGAAGATTTAATTTGTGGGAGTATATAGACAATGAAAAGAAGGCAAGGTTGGCTTTTCTTTATTATATTTCTACTTACTTTATCTCTTTATCTATTAATAAATTATCCCTTACAGTTAGGATTGGATTTAAAAGGGGGTTCTCAACTTACACTACAAATTATTAAAGAGGAAGGAAAGGTAACAAGGGATGAACTTGAAGCAGTTAATTCGGTTATAGATAAACGCGTTAACAATTTAGGGGTTTCCGAGTCTAACTTGCAAACCCTAGGTGGTGATCAATTGATTTTAGAATTACCTGGTGAACAAAATCCATTAGTTGCTTCAAGGGTATTAGGTAAGACTGCTTTATTAGAATTTAGAATCCAAAAAGAAGGAACATCTACAGATTTAAAAACCCTTCAACTACAAAGATTGAGTATTAAAGAATTAATTGAACAATATTCCTCTGCAGAAAATAGTCAAAATGATTATAATTTCTTAAAAGTTATTCAAGATGATCTTAAAGAGATAGAGCAAGAATTAAATTACTCATTTACTAGTAATGATTTATATGGGCAGTTAATTGAAATCAAAAAGTATGTTGATAAAGAAATTACAAATTTATTTATTAAAACAGACTTGTCTGGTAAGGATCTTATTAACGCAGGAAGGAGACAAGAACAAACAAATAGTAATTGGGAAGTTTTATTAACTTTTAGTAATTCAGGCGGCGAAAAGTTTGCAGAAATTACAAAGTCAATTGCTGGCACTAATCAATTATTGGCTATCATTCTAGATGGCGAATCAATAAGTGAAGCCAGTGTTGGTAATCAGTTTGCTAATACTGGGATTACAGGTGGATCAGCAACAATAAGCGGCAATTTTAGTGCTGAAAATGCTAGAGAATTAGAAGTTCAACTTAAAGGAGGTTCATTGCCATTACCAATTGAAATAGTAGAAACTAACACTATAGGAGCTCTGTTGGGATCCAATAATATTTTAAAAAGTCTTTATGCAGCTATTAGTGGATTAATTTTTGTTGGTATATTTATGATTTTTAATTATAGAATTTTAGGTTTTGTTTCAGTTCTTTCTTTAGTACTTTATGGTTTCTTTAACTTAGCCCTATATTCTTTAATTCCTGTAACTTTGACATTACCGGGTATATCTGGGCTTATACTTAGCATTGGTATGGCTGTTGATGCAAACATTCTAATATTTGAGAGAATTAGAGAAGAATTATATGATGGTAATACTCTTACAAGATCTATTGATAGCGGTTTTCAAAGAGCTAATTCATCCATAGTTGACGGCCATATTACAACTCTTCTAAGTTGTTTTGTATTGTTTTTATTAGGTGCAAATTTTGTTAAAGGTTTTGCCGCAACATTAGGTATTGGAGTCTTAATAAGCTTGTTTACCTCATTAAATTGTTCTAAAACTATTTTGCGATTTTTTACAACATATCAATCTTTAAGACAAAAAAATCTCTATCTTCCAAAGAATAATTTTTTAAATTAAATTTTTTATTTCTAATTTTCTCATGAAATACAATCTTGAACTAATAAAAAATAAAAGAAAGATAATTGGTTTTTCAACTGTTCTTATATTGTTGAGTCTTTTAGGAATTTTATATTCTACTTTTAACACTTCTTATAAGAAACCTATAAATTTAGGGATGGATTTTGTAGGGGGAAATGAACTAAGAATAGAAAGAGTTTGTAAAGAAGAATGTTCTAATTTTTCCCCTGATTCAGTTTTAGAAAAGTTAAGAGAGATTTCCAAAAATAAAAACGTTTTAAATAATATTAAATTACAATTCCAAAATAATAATAAATTAATTTCAATAAGAACCCCTTATTTGAGTATCGGAGAATCAAGTAATCTTATTAATAATCTTGATAATATTGTTGGACCTCTAAATTATGAGAGTAAGGATTCAAGATTAATAGGTCCAAAGCTTGGTAAAAGATTACTTACTAATTGCGTTACTTCATTGTTTGTTTCTTTATTTGCAATATCTTTATATATAACAATTAGATTTGATAAAAAATATGCATTATTTGCACTATTAGCTTTATTTCATGATTTAGTAATTGTTTTTGGTATATTCTCCTGGTTGGGAGTTATATTATCTGTCGAGGTAAATAGTTTATTTGCTGTGTCCTTGTTAACCATAGCTGGTTATTCTGTAAATGATACTGTTGTTATATTTGACAGAATTCGTGAGAATTTAAATTCAAAGAAAGAAGGCTATAACGAAACTATTCAATTATCAGTTAACGAATCATTTAGGAGAACAACTTTTACCAGTATTACAACCCTTATCCCTTTATTAAGCATAATTTTGTTTGGATCTTACTCATTATTTTGGTTTTCTTTGGCCTTATCATTAGGAATAATAGTTGGAAGTTATTCAAGTATTTTACTGGCTCCATCTTTGTTGCTTAAAGACTGAGCTTTAGCTTCTAATTTTATGAAATTGAATTACTATTTGATAATTTTATTTTCTTTAGTTTTAATAGATCTTTCTACTGAGTTAAGAATATTATTTGATCATTTTACTTTTAGTTCACTATATTTTGCTATAGGTAAAAATCCTTTAGCTTTCTTTATACTTTTTTCCTACCCATATTTATATAAAAAATTAATTAAGTAGTTTTAAATATCTTTAAATGATTCTTTGATTAAAACCTGTATTACTACAGCTAATGGAAGAGATAGGATTAAGCCTAATGGACCAAAAATGAAGGTAAATCCAAATTGTGATATTAATGTCAAACCAGGAAGTAAGTTTGTTTTTTTCTTCATTATTGATGGCATTATTATATAGCTTTCAATATTTTGAATGATTACATATGCTCCTAAAACTGCCAGTGGCTTCCAAAAATTATCTAGTAGTGCAATTGAGATTGGAAATATACCACTAATAACTGGACCTATATTTGGAATTATATTAAGAACCATTGCTATTAAAGCATTTGAGACAACATATTTGACATCTAATATAGATAAAACTATTAATGATAATAGACCTACTGATAATGAGCTAATTACCATAGAAAAGGTCCAATTTGCTAATGCAATATTGCATTTTTCCAGAATATTTCTAAATTTATTACGGTAATTTTTTGGAATTAATAGAAGTATATTTTCTTTATATTGTTTTGGTTCAATAGAAATCATCAAACTCACTGCTAATACGAATATTAATTTCAAAAGACCTGAACCCAGATTCCCTGCTATATTTATTAAATTCTTAAAACTTTCTTGAATGGCTTTTGCTATCGTTGAGACATCTGGAATGGTAACTACATTATTTATAAGATTGAATATGTCTATAACATTTTCTGATTTTTCGCCATAAAATATATTATTAAATTTGTTCAGATTTGTATTAATTAAAATATTTATTTTTGATAAACCATTTGGAATATCAACTAGTATTTCATTGAATTCTTTTATAAACGGAGGCAATACAAGAATAAAAATAGTAAATACTATTACTGATATAACAGTTAATACAAGAAACAAAGAAAGCGATCGGGGAATTTTTAAACCCTTTTGCATTTGATTACATAAATTACATACAATATTAGAAATAACTAAAGAACAAATTATTAAGAGGAGAAAATCTCTTAAAGTCCAAATTATTAATGAGGTGATTAAAATTACTACTAACTTGAAATATGATGTACTTCTCAATTTACAAAATATTCTACTTCTTCTCAGAATATCCTAATCCATTTGATTTGGCATAACTATTTGCAAATCTCATAAATCTATCAAAGTCTGAAGTGTTTTTCCAAATATAAACTGCTTCTAAAAAAATTGGTTCTCCATCAACAAACTTTACTTTAACTTCTCTAGTTATTATTTCACCTTCATTATCAATCATACGCATACCTGTGATTTCACCTTCTGTAATTGATGATAATGCCTGAGGTTTCTCGAATAAAAATAATGCTTGACCCGTTGTACCATCTTTACTCCTAGTCAGTCTTATTTCAGGAACTACTGGTTCATCTGTCCCTTCATAAAATTGTATTTTTGCAATTTTATTTAATGTCATAATGTTTTTATAATAATTTATTATTTTAAGAAATTTTTTTTATTTTCGTTTGCAGGTATTTTATATAACGTTATTTATTAAATCTATGATTTTTTCATCATAATTTTTATCAGTTAAATCTAATAACATTAGATTTTCCTTGCCAACCTTTTCATATTCGTAACACCTATCGTAATAATCTAAAACTGATTTACATACTAAATCCCATTTTTCCTTATTAATTGACTCAAGAGCTATTTTTGTTCTTTGCGGTCCTAATCTTTTTTTTATCCTTAATACAGATTCTTGGAGTTCCTCTTTCTTAAAAACACTATAAGTATTTATTAACTCATCTAACCTGTTAGATTCGCTTCTTAAAATTTCAATTCTCCTAGAATGTTTCATCTGATTGAAAAATTCATGAGGAATTTTGCATTTACCTATATTTGCACTTTCAGCTTCTACAAAAATATTTTTAGAACATTTATAAGAATTTAATTTTTCTGCAATTATATTTTCAAATTGTTCATTTGAAGGTTGCTCTTTCATTCCTAAACCTCCAAATGTACTTCCTCTATGACAAGCAAATCCTTCAAGATCAATAGTTTGATATTTATATTTCTCTAGTAATGATAATAATCTTGTCTTCCCTGTTCCTGTTTTTCCGCCAATTACTACTATATTCAACTTTTTTGAGAAACTATCTAATACCCATCTTCTATATATTTTGTATCCTCCATCAAGTGTTATTGGATTTAATTTATATTTTTCTAGTAACCAAGCAATGCTTTGTGAACGCATTCCTCCTCTAGAACAATATATTCTGATAAATAATTCATTATTATTTTTATTAGGAATAGTTTTAAAAGAGTCAATATTCATAAACAAATTATCAAGAAGAAATTCTATTTTTTTCTCTAAAAATTGTAATCCCTCTATCACAGCTTTGTTTCTACCCTCTTTTTTATAAATTGTCCCAATTATTGTTCTCTCATCATTATCAAATAATGGAATGTTAATAGAATTAGGCATATTTCCTTTATAATATTCACTCGGGCTCCTAACATCTATAAGTGGTCCTTTAAAACTTCTAAATTTCTCTAGTTCTTTTCTTTTGAAATACATGGATAGTTTTTATTTTTAGGTTAATTTAATGAAATGACTAACAAAGAACAAGATAACTATAGTAATGCTACATTAAATCTGATAAAAAAATTTGTAGACTCTAATCAAAGAAAAAGATTAAATTTATTAACCCAAATAGAATCTGAAGTGGAAAATATTTTTAAACTTGGACCTACATTGTTTGAAATCTTTGATAATAATGGTGACGATTGGGCCGCAGGCTGGCTATTGCAAGTTTTAAAAAAATATAAACCAAAATTTTTTGAAATGAATAAATTCAATAATTGGTTGAATACTTATTCAGACGTTGATATAAATTATGATGAATTGCAACTGACTTTAATTGAGCAAGAATTTGAAGAGGCTGATAGATTAACAAGTTCATACTTGCGAAAATTAGCTGGAAAATTAGCTGAGAAACGTGGATATGTTTTTTATAGCGAGGTTAAGAATATGTCAGGTAAAGATCTGCAGACAATAGATAGATTATGGACTATTTATTCTACTGGTAGATTTGGATTCTCAATTCAAGCAAAGATTTTAAAATCAGTAGGAAAAAAATATGAATTAATGTGGCCGAAAATAGGCTGGAAAAAAGAGGGATTATGGACAAGATATCCTGGATCTTTTTGCTGGTCATTAGATGCTCCTGATGGACATATGCCTTTAGTAAATCAACTAAGAGGAGTAAGACTTATGGATTCCATCCTAAAACATCCCGCTATTGCAGAGAGACATAACAATATTCTTTAGATTGGGGTATTTAATAAGTTAAAATTAAATCAGTATCAAAATATTATTATGTCCTTATTTCGGGGCAAAAATATTTTAAAACAGTTTTTAAAAAGGCCGAAGATTAATTGGTCAAACTACGAATTCGAATCATCATTACAGTTAAATGAATTTGTTGATCAATTATTAGAACCTATTAAAAATTCTCATTCAAGATATCTCATCAAACTTGGTTTGCATGAAGCTCTCGTTAACGCTGTAAAACACGGAAATAAATTAGATCCTACAAAAAATATTAGAGTAAGAAGAATAATTACTCCTAATTGGTGTGTTTGGCAAATTCAAGATCAAGGTAATGGTTTAGAAATAAAAAAAAGAAACTACAAATTGCCAAAAAAAATAAACAGTGTAAATGGCCGCGGCTTATACATTATTAATGAATGTTTTGATGACATTAGATGGAGTAGTAAAGGTAATAGGCTTCAGTTGGCTTTAAAAAGGTGATTTTTACTCGGGCAAGGTTGATCTACGTTAATTTCTTTTAACCATTTGATACTTTCTTCAATATACTCAATAGTTTCCTCCTCATTACAAGAAATAATTAATTGGCATAATCCTGCGGAAATTAATTCTGCAGAACGTTTATATTTATTTCCTTTATCTTTATGCCATTTAGAATGATCAATTTTTAATTTGTCATTAAGATTTTGAACAAGTTTAATAGTGTCTTTATCCCAATAGGTCATAGAGTTTTAATTTACTTTACAGCAGACCATATTTTGGTCATAAAAAAGGAGTTTGATTTTAAATCTTTAAACCCTACCTCCTCAATTTTATAATTTATATCTTCTTTTATGTAATCACAATAAAAAGGTTCATGAAAAGATTTATAGAAGTTTTCCATTATTGACGTAAAGTCAGGTGAATCGCTTATTTGAATTGAATCGGCTAATACTAATATTCCTCCAGGTTCAAGAACTCTAAAAAATTCATTTAATACTTTAGCCCTAATTGTTCTAGGTAATTCATGAAATAAGTAAACACAAGAAATGCATTGAATACTATCATTTTTAAATGGTAATTCTTCAGCATTTCCTTTTATTAACTCAATTAAACCCCCATCTAAATCTGAAATATATCTACTTGCCTCTTTTAAGTATGAATCAGACAAATCAATTCCTATAATTTTTTCTTTAGGAAATGCTGCTCTTAATTGTTTTAATGTCCTTCCTGATCCTGTAGCAACATCAAGTATTTTTAAAGAACTTTTTTTTCTATCACTAAAATTTTTAAGTCCTTCTTTTATAGGTTTTATTATTCTCCTCCTCATAGAGTCAGCGCTTCCATTAAAAAGAATTTCTACTTGTAAGTCGTAAATACTTGCAGAAAAATCTGATAAATAACCATCTGTTTGATGATGAAAGTTTCTTAAATAATATTGAGGATAATTATCTTTTTGAATAGATTTTGGAAGATCATCGAAGTTTTGTTTTCTCCGCCTATCCCATGTATTGGGCATGTCTAACCAAATTTTAGGATATTGAGTCAAATATCTAAGCCATGGCTCATCAAACAATAATTTTTTTGGATATATATTTTTTTCAGCATCGTTCCAATCTTCCTCTCTTAATAGATCCATTGAATCCTGGATTTTTAATATAAGGTCCTTATCTATATCAAAATTTTCAAGCTTAGAATCGGGAAGAATAAAATTCATTAATCTTGAACTGATCTGCTTGTGAGCGAAACCCGCAATGCTTTTGCTCTGTTGAAGTGTTTTATATGCAATTTTTGAAATAGATTCCCTAGCCATTTTTTAATTTATATATCTATATTCCAACAAAAAAAAAATCAATTTGAGATTATTTTGTGATATTTCTCAAATTGATTAATTTAAACTAGTATTTTTTAAATTATGCATCGTAGTACATGAAGAATTCATGTGGATGAGGCCTTTGTCTTAGTTGTTGTACCTCTTCATATTTTATATCGATAAAGTTGTCAATAAAATCTTCAGTAAATACTCCACCAGCTAATAGATAATCCTTATCTGCTTTTAGGGCATTAAGTGAATCATTTAGAGATGAAGGTACTGTATCAATTTTTGCAAGTTCATCAGCTGGAAGTTCAAATAAATCTACATCTACTCCATCACCAGGATCAATTTGATTTTTAATTCCATCAATACCAGCAAGCATCATCACAGAGAATGCTAAGTATGGGTTTGCAAGTGCGTCACCTGATCTGAATTCTAATCTTTTCGCTTTAGGGCTTGGACCTGTTAAAGGTATTCTTACTGCAGCTGATCTATTACCCTCAGAATAAACTAGATTTACAGGTGCTTCGAATCCTGGAACCAATCGTTTATAACTATTTGTAGTTGGGTTAGTAAATGCTAGGAATGAAGGTGCATGTTTAAGGATGCCTCCGATATACCATCTTGCTGTTTGAGATAAATTTGCATATGCTCCTTCACCAAAAAATAGTGGCTGTCCACTCTTCCATAAACTTTGGTGAACATGCATTCCTGTCCCGTTATCGTTAAAAACAGGTTTGGGCATAAAAGTAGCTGTTTTGCCATACTTTTTAGCTACGTTTCTAACTACGTATTTATACGTCATAACGTTATCAGCGGCATTTATTAAAGAATCAAATTTCATTCCAAGCTCGTGTTGGCCGGCACCAGCAACTTCATGGTGATGTTTCTCTGTGGGTATACCTAATTCACCCATAAGAAGAAGCATCTCAGATCTGATATCTTGTGCAGTATCATTTGGAGCTACTGGAAAATATCCTTCTTTATATTGTATTTTGTATCCTAAGTTCCCCCCTTCTTCTATTCTACCTGTATTCCATGGTGCTTCAATAGTATCTACACTATAAAAACAACCTCCTTCTTTAGAGTCATATCTAACATCATCAAATAAAAAGAATTCTGGTTCTGGTCCAAAAAATGCTGTATCTGCTATACCAGTTGAGTCTAAATATTTTAATGCCTTTTGTGCTAAAGCTCTTGGACACCTATCATAAGGCTCTCCGCTTCTTGGCTCTTGAATAGAGCAAATCATACTAAGGGTTTTATGCTTATAAAAGGGATCTATCCAAGCTGTACTTGCATCGGGAACCATTGACATATCGGAAGCATTAATTGCTTTCCAACCTCTTATTGACGAGCCATCAAATGCTAGGCCTTCTGTAAATGAATCCTCTTCTATCATGTCTGATGTAAGAGTTAAATGTTGCCATTTCCCGTGAATATCTGTGAATTTTAAATCGATGAGTTCAATTCCTTCGTCTTTAATTTGACTTAAAACATCTTGGGAAGATTTAGACATAATTTTTTAATACCTTATATGAAATTAATTACTTGATGATTCTTGTTATGTATCAACGGTAACTTTTTCCAACACTAGGTGACTTCTTTTAGTGTTTCAAGTCATTAGTTTAATAATTGTTTACTTAAATATTTAAATTGAATGAATTTCTTTAAATAAATATCGCTTATGTGGCGATATTAGTTTAATTTAAGGGTAATTGAATGTAATGCTTTGACAGAAGCAAAACTTATTACGGCTTTAAATGAAGAGAATTTATCTCATTTCTCAAAGACTTATGTTCCCTCTAGACTTTTATTAGGTCCTGGTCCTTCAAACGCTCATCCTGAAGTTCTAAACGCTCTTTCCCTAAATCCAATTGGGCATTTAGATGAAGCATATATTTCATTAATGTCTGATGTTCAAAAACTTCTAAGATATACCTGGCAATGCAATAATAGACTTACTCTTCCAATGAGTGGTACTGGAAGTGCAGCCATGGAAGCTTCAATAGCGAATTTTATTGAGGAAGGAGAAAAAATTCTTATTGCTAAAAAAGGATATTTTGGAGATAGACTAGTTGATATGGCAACTAGATATAAAGCAGATGTATCTGTTATGGAAAAACCTTGGGGTGAATCCTTTTCTTATGAAGAAATAAAACATGAAATAGAGACTAAAAAACCAGCTATATTTGCTATTGTTCACGCTGAAACATCTAGTGGTGTTTTACAACCCCTTGATGGAATTGGTGATGTATGTAGAAAAAATAATTGCTTGTTTTTAGTTGACGCAGTTACTTCACTTGGTGCTCTAGAATTATTGATAGATGAATGGAAAATAGATTTAGCGTATAGTTGTAGCCAGAAAGGATTAAGCTGCCCCCCTGGATTAAGTCCTTTTACAATGAATGAGAGAGCCGAAGAAAAACTAAGTTCAAGAAAAACAAAAGTCCCTAATTGGTATTTAGATTTATCCCTTTTAAATAAATATTGGGGTTCTGATCGCGTTTACCATCATACTGCCCCTGTAAATATGAATTTTGCTATTCGAGAAGGTTTACGATTAATTGCAAATGAAGGTTTAGAGAATGTTTGGAGTAGGCACAACACTAATGCAAAGAAACTGTGGAATGGTTTAGAAAGTCTAGGCATGGAATTACATGTATCAAAGGATTATCGATTGCCAACTCTTACAACAGTTAAGATCCCACCTGCAGTTGATGGAGATGGTTTTAGAAATCATCTTTTAAGAAACTTTGGAATAGAAATAGGAAATGGACTTGGAGAATTGTCTGGTAAAGTATGGCGCATAGGATTAATGGGCTTTAACTCAAGTGAGGAGAATGTAGACAGATTATTAAACCTATTTGATACTGAGTTAAAAAAATATTCTATTTTTGAGTCCTCAACTTTTTAAACCATAGTTGTAAAATTTGACTGCATTCGTCTTCTAAAATACCTCCTACAATTTCCATTTTGTGATGAGAACTTTTATGCTTTGATAAGTCAATTGAACCCCCCAATCCACCTCTTTTCTTATCGTAGGCACCAAAAACGACTTTACCCATCCTTGCTTGAATAAGTGCTGATGCACACATTGTACATGGTTCTAAATTTGTGATAATAATACATTCATTAAATCTCCAATCATTTTTTATTAGAGATGCCTGCCTTAGTGCCATTATTTCAGCATGACCTAATGGATCTTTATTTATATTTCTCCTGTTAATCCCTCTTCCAATACATCTTCCTCTCTCATCTAGAATTATTGAACATATTGGCAATTCGACTTTTCCAATTTCTTCTGATCTCCTTAAAATAAAATTCATCCATTTAGAGTATTTTGAAATATTTATTCCTTTCTGTTGATCATAATTACTATTTAGATTTTCATAAATATACCTCATTTACCAATATTGAGAATAAACTTATTAATAGATATCTTATCTGATGACTGAAGATTTAATTAATAAAAAAGATATATACTTCCCTTCGTATTTAGGGACTAACGATAATTTAATTACTCTCCTAAATAGAGCAACTCAAATTCTTTGTGACTGGTTTTCTAAAGCCGAGAAATTTGGTCCATTGCCCCTTGATGAGAATTTCAAGTGCTTAATGCCTCATGAGGAAGGTAATTCTGAAGAAGATTTGTTTTCTGAGATTGAATCTCTTTTGAATAATTCATTTAATCCCGTTCATCCTGGTTCACTAGCTCACCTTGATCCCCCACCTTTAATTTTCTCTATTTTGGGAGATTTAATTGCTGCTGGTTTAAATAATAATCTCCTCGCTTACGAGTTATCACCAAGTGTAACTTTGCTTGAGGAATCATTATGCAAATGGTTTGCCAAGAAAATA
Source organism: Prochlorococcus sp. AG-402-L23 (assembly GCA_003216635.1). Taxonomy (GTDB): domain Bacteria; phylum Cyanobacteriota; class Cyanobacteriia; order PCC-6307; family Cyanobiaceae; genus Prochlorococcus_A. The sequence goes on from QCIO01000001.1 coordinate 158,733, forward strand.
GGGTTTAATGATCTCTCAGGAGGCATAGCTGCTAGCGGAGGTACATTAAGTAATCTTAATGCCCTTATAGCAGCTAGAAATAATGCTGGATTAGCTACAAATCCTAATTCTTTATTACTTGTTAGTGAAGATGCTCATTCTTCCTTCGTTAAATGTATAAGAGTAATGGGTCTTGATACTACCAATCTTGTCAGGATTAAAACTGATAATCAAGGTAGAATGGACATAAAAGATCTCAGAAAGTCTTTAGATAAATGTACAGTAGAAAATAAAAAAATTTTTGCTATTGTTGCCACCCTTGGGACAACTGTAAGGGGAGCCATTGATCCTATTAAAGAAATAAGTGAAATATGCAAAGAAAGAAATATATGGCTACATATCGATGGCTCTATTGGAGGAATTTTTGCTGTAACCTCTATTCCAATAAAAGGTCTAAATAATATTAATCAGGCTAATTCGATAACGATAAATCCGCAAAAAATTATTGGCATTACAAAGACTTCATCTTTGTTATTGGTTTCAAATATGAGTACTTTAGAAAATACTTTTAATACTGGACTACCATATATATCATCTAAAGAAAATATTATAAATAGAGGAGAAATTGGCATACAAGGTTCTAGACCTGCAGAGGTTATCAAACTATGGCTTGGGTTCCGTTTTTTAGGTCTGAATGGAATAGAAAATATATTAAAATCATCAATTAAAAGAAAAGATTTTTTTATAAAAAATATTAGTAAGAATAAATTTGATATATATTCTGGTCCTCTTCATATTGTTTCATTTATACCAAAGAAACTTGAGCCAGAAGACTCTGATACATGGACTCAAACTAAAGTTAATGAACTAATTAACAATAATTTTATGCTTTCTAGACCAAAATTTAAAGGTAGATACTTTTTAAGGGTTGTCATGGGAAATTACAATACAAAGGAATCTCATATTGAAGAACTTTTGAGACTTTTAGATGCCTAACTTATGAATATAGGTAGACCAAAAATTATTGCAATAGTAACAGGGTTTATATCTATAGCTATTTGTATTGCGTATTTACTCTTAATAACTATCTTTGATTTCAGAACTTATCTAAATGATCAATTATCAAATTTTACTTAGTAAATGGAGGCAAACTTTTATTTGATTTAAAATACTTTTTCATTTCAATTTTTGAAATAGCTTCTCTTACGAAGTTGTTTAAAATATCCTCTCTCTTACTTATTCTATAGATCTTATCTACTACTTCTTGGATTCCTCCATCTCCCCAATCTTGCCCATTTTTAAAATATTCAATCAAACTTAGTCCTACTATTCTTATTAACCACCCTGCTGTAACTGATTGTATAGATTTAGATAATATAATTTTAGTCAAGCTTGTAGCTAAAGCAGGAGAAAGAATGGCGAGACCCCCTTTTAGTATTCCTTGTTTAGCCAATGCGCTTAGCAATGAAGTCGCTAAATCTTTTGCATCCTTTTTTGAAAGCTTTATTTCATATATTTTTGATAATTCCATTATCATTTGAAGGTTTACTGAGGTAGTAGTAAGGAAATCAACAGCTGGTAATGGATTAACTAAGATTACCCCTCCTGTTATCCACATATATTTATTAATCACTTTATTTGACATTAAATATCTTTGTTCTTGCACGAAATTTTTACTTTTAATACCTAACTTATTTGAGCGAAAAAGAATATTATCCGCCAATAACTCTTCACCATTATTATCGAGCGTTTCAATTATTTCTCTAAATAAACTTCCTACCTCTGGAACTAAATTTAAAGCATCTGATTTTATATAGGGAGATTGTTGAGGTACAGCAATTGTTTGAACAACAGAAATTTTATTTTTTCTAGCGGAAGTTATAGAAATTATATTTTCTTTGATGAGGTTATTTTCATCTTTAGACCTCAAATCACATTTATTTAGAACGATTATTATTTTTTTTCTTAATTTTAATAGTTCTTTAATTAAATAATTTTCGTATTTATTTATGTCCTGATCTAACACAAAGAGAACTAAGTCGGAATTTGATGCTTGTATAATTGTTGCTTTTTCTCTTTCTTGTCCTAATTTAAACGGTTCGAATAAACCCGGAGTATCTACTATATTAATGTTTCTTTTTAAAATTGGGATTCGAATTTTATAGCTATTAATTTGCTTTGTTGTACCTATTTTTGCGGATGTTTGTCCGACAATATTTTTTAATAAAGATCTTGCTATGGATGTTTTTCCTGAGGAACCTGCTCCAAAAAGAGTGACTTTATAATCTCCTGTTTTTAATTGGGACTCTAGTTTGTTTTTTTGGTAATTTAAAAGTTCAACTTTTACTTTATCGTTAATTTTTTTATTAATTTTCTCGACCCCTTCCAAACTTATCTTGGCAGCACCATATGTATTTTTGAATGAAAGTGTATTTTTTTTATTTTTATATATAACTTTATAAACTATTTTTTTAAATAATTTTTTATCAATATTATAAAAGATATAAATAATTACTAATAAAAATATAAGGGTATAAATATTTACTATTCTTATTGATATTGAAAATAAAATATATATAAATAATATTAATAATATATATTTTATATACTTTAATTTCAAGTAATTCATTTTATCGATTATTTTTAAAAATGTTATACAGTAAAAAAATGAACCCAATATTAATAGATATATCAGCAATATTAAATACTGGAAAATTTATTATATTTAAATTTATAAAATCAACCACAAAACCTTTATATATCCTATCTATGCCATTACCAATAGTTCCCCCAAGTATAAAGCTGTAAGAATATAGATCGAATGAGTTTAAAGTATTTTTCCTAAATATTAAATAAATAAGTAATATTGAAAACAAAATACTTATTAAAGATAAAAATATTCTACTACCACTAAATATGTTAAATGCTGCCCCGTAATTTTTTACAAAGTCTAATTTGAATAAAAGAAAATCTTTATTAATAAATAATTTTTTATTATAAAACATTAAATATTTCGTGAATTGATCTATTAGAACAATAAAAAGACTTAGAGATAAAAAATATATTTTTGTTTGTATTTTATTAATCATTATTTACTACGTTTTAAACGTTCTATAGGTTTAATAAGTAATAAAAGTGGAAAAAGCATTAAAAAATGATATCCAATCTTACCTAATGAGTATTTTCCTAAATTATATAAAAATAAATTAAATTGACTGTAGAATATAATTTGTATGAAGTTGTAAAATATTCCAGTTAAATGCATAGCACCTATTGCTAAAAATCCATTTTTTAAAAAGTTTCCAATATTTATTTTATTTCTATTATTTAAATTATCAATTATTTTTATTAATGGATATAAACCTAATAAATAACCAAAATTTGGAGTGAGCAAATAACCTATTGAACCTCCTTGATGAAAGACAGGTAATATAAATACCCCCAAAATTATATATATAGAAAATGCTCTGAAAACAACTTTTTTATGAAATATAAGTGTTAATAAAATTATGGTCGGAATTTGCCACGTGATAGGCAACTCAAAGTTATTACTAGATTTATATATAAAAGGTAGTGGAATATAAACAGGTAACATTGTCGTTATTACTAGTGATTGAAGACTCACCAGTATCTCAATTAACTTATAAAAATTGAGCATTATTATAAATTTAATTTATAAACTTCTCAATGCAACAATTGGATCTAACTTAGAAGCTCTTTTTGCAGGTAAAACGCCAAAGATTAAACCTATTGATCCTGAAATGATCATGGTGGAAAAAGTAGTTGTAATTCCTACTGATGCAGGAAGAGGTGTTATCAGAGATAAAAGAAAAACACCTGATAATCCAGTCGTTGTTCCAATTAATCCTCCAATTGTAGATAAAATCAATGCCTCAATTAAAAATTGAACTAATATATCTGATTGTTTAGCTCCTATTGCTTTTCTAAGTCCAATCTCTTCAGTCCTTTCGCTTACAGAAACGAGCATAATATTCATGATTCCTATGCCTCCAACCACTAAAGATACTGCCCCAATACCAGCCAATAAAAATGTTAGTCCACTTGTTATGTTGGTTACTATATTCAATGCATCTTCTTGTGATCTAACCGCAAAGTCATCATCTCTGATTATTTTATGTCTTTGCCTTAATAAGTTAGTAATCTGAAATTTAGCGGCACTAGTTGCATTTTTATTTATCGCTTCAACACTAATGAAGCTTAAACTTACTCCATAAGTAGGGTCCTTCCCTGTAATCCTATTGACCATGGTGGTTAATGGAATATATGCATTTTTGTCTTGATTACTTCCAAATACAGCACCTTTTGGTTTTAATATTCCGATAATTTCATAAGTGTGGTCTTTAATTCTGATTTTTTTTCCAAGTGATGAAGATTTATCTTTGAAAAATTCGTCTTTAAGATCAGGACCTATCACAACATAACTTCTTGCACTATTAAGATCACTTTTTGATAAAAATCTACCCTTATCTACTTCAAAGCTTCTTACTTCAAGAAATTCAGGAGTAACTCCAGCAATTGATATATTTAAACTTTTAGAATTTAATTGCACTATTTCGTTAGCAGAGATTTGAGGAGCTACTTTTTTAACTGTTGGTACTTGATTGCTTATTGCTATTGCATCTTCTAAAACTAGGTTTTTAGGAAATGAAATACCTCTTCTTCTTGTGTCATTATTTCCAGGAACAATGAATAAAACATTGGCACCTAAATTACTTAATTGGTTTTTTGCTAATGTTTGAGCACCTCTACCAAGTCCAACAAGTGTAATAACTGAAGCATTTCCGATAATTATCCCCAGCATTGTTAACGAACTTCTCAATTTGTTCGAAACTAAAGTTTTTGTGGCCATGCCTAAGGCTTCTTTTATTGAGATATTCCTAGACATATTTATATTTATCTATTGCATCATCATCTTCAATTTGTCCCATGTATATAACACCTTCATTAAGCTGGAGTGTAATAAGGTCGCCATTACTGATTTGATGATTATCGATATTTTCTAAATTACAAATTGTAGAAATCTTTTTATTGTTTTTGTTGAACAAAGCATAAACATCATTTACATTTTGGTTCGTAACAATGCCGGCAATATTTTTACTCAGTGGAATATTTTGCATTAATTCCTTCGGAACAAATAATATTTCTCCTGGGCAAATTAAGGACATATCAAGATTATTTTTGATTATTCTGGCTTTACCTGTAACACCGATTTCCCCTATTGAAATTCCTCTCGATACAATCTTTCTTACTAAACCGACTTTTATTAAATCTGTAGAGCCACTAATTCCAGTTAATGTACCTGCGGTTTGGACTACTAAATCTCCTTGATTTAGGATCCCCATCTCTTGAGCAATTTGCATAGCTAAACTAAAAGTTTTTGCTGTTCTTTGATCATTTTTAACTACTATTGGAGTAACTCCCCAAACAAGTTGCAATCTTCTCGCTACACTTCTCTCTGTAGTAGTTGCCAAGATAGGTGTTGGTGGTCTGAACTTACTTACATTTCGAGCGGTAGAACCTGATTTAGTTAATGGGATTATAGCTCCTGCATCAAGTTGTCTAGCTATATTACTTACTGCTGCACTAATAGCATTTGGGATCGTACTGGGTAAGTGGCTTTCAATAGCCTTAAGTGGATAATCCCTTTCAATTCTTCTTGCTATGGTTGCCATCGTTTCAACTGCCTCTACAGGATAATCGCCAACTGCAGTTTCGTTTGAAAGCATTACAGCATCTGTACCGTCCAGAATTGCATTTGCAACATCACTAACTTCGGCCCTAGTTGGTCTTGGGTTAGAAGCCATAGAATCAAGCATTTGAGTCGCTGTAATTATTGGGATACCTAATGTATTAGCTTTTCTTATTAATTCCTTTTGTAAAAGAGGAACTTCTTCAGCAGGCATTTCTACTCCCAAATCACCTCTTGCAACCATAACCCCATCACATAAGGGTAATACTGAATCTATCTGATCAATTGCTTCAAATTTTTCTATTTTTGCGACTACAGGAGTTGAATGACCATTTTTGTTTATTAAATCTTTTATCTCATTTATATCGGATGGATTTCTTACGAAACTTAGTGCTATCCAATCAACTCCTTCAGATAAACCGAATTTTAAATCCTCTTTATCTTTTTCTGTTAATGCTTTTACTGATAATTGAACATCTGGAAAATTAACACCTTTATTGTTTGAGAGAACCCCTCCTACAGTTACAATACACTCCAAATTATTAGCTTTTTTACCAACTTTTTCTACAATCATTTCTATTTTTCCATCATCTAAAAGTATTCTTTTCCCTTCGCTAACTTCTTGAGAAAGTTTGTCGTAGGTAACATTTGCAATAGTATTTGTACATTCGACTTCATTTGATGTAAGTGTGAATTTATCGCCTTTTTTAACTTTTACTGGCCCATCTTTAAAGCGCCCTAATCGTATTTTAGGTCCTTGAAGATCTTGCAATATTCCAATATCTATATCTAACTTTTTTGATACTTCCCTTATGGTTTTTATTCTCTCAGCATGATCTTTATGATCTCCATGTGAGAAATTTAATCTGAATGTTGTTACTCCAGCTTTAATTAAATTTGTAATTATCTCTTCAGATTGAGTTGCAGGGCCAATAGTTGCTACTATTTTTGTTCTTCTTTTTAAATCAATATTCGACATATATAGATAATATTGCTAGATATAAATAAATTTACCATACCCAAAGTTAGTTATTTAAGTCATGGATTTTAAAACTTATCAGAAAAAAGCTAGAGAAACAGCACAATATCCAGATTTAGGCTCAAATAATATTTATCCAACTCTTGGTTTAGTTGGAGAGGCTGGTGAGGTGGCAGAAAAAGTGAAAAAGGTTATAAGAGATAAAAATGGAATATTTGATAACGAATCAAAATTAGGAATTAAAAAAGAGTTAGGAGATGTTTTGTGGTACATATCAAATCTTTGTACAGAATTAAATTTCAATTTAGAGGATGTTGCATTACAAAACCTTGAAAAATTAAAATTAAGAGCTTCTAAAGGTAAGATAAGAGGTTCTGGAGATGATAGATAAGTTCAGCTATAACCTAAGCTTGCATACTGGAGATTTGTAATTAAATTTTGTATAACATTTAAAAGTAAAAAAGCTAATAAGGATGAAATATCAAATCCACCTATTGGAGGGATAATACCTCTAAAAATGTTTAAATAAGGATCTGTGATAGAAGTTAATGCAGATAAAACACCGTTACTCCAATCAATACCTGGAAACCATGTAAGTAAAATTCTTATTATCAATATGAAAGAATAAATTGATAAAGTTTGGCCCAGAACTGCAAAAATCTCAGATAACATTATCTTTTCGTAATTTATTATATCCTAACATTTACTTATTATTGCTGCTTATTATTACTGCTTCCTATATTTGAGAGATATTCATTACTTACAGCAAAAGTTTGAAAAAACTTTTCTGATAATGATAACCAATATGATCTACCATCTTTTTGCTTTCGTTTGACGATAAATTTCTTTTCTAGTAATTCTTTAATATGATCATAAGCACCTGAACCTCTAAGAAGTATAAGATCCGATTGTAGGATCTTTTTTTTGATCGCAATAGTAGCCAATGTCCTTAATTCGGATGTTTTCAAATCAGAAGGAAGTAAATCATCGACGAATTCATTAAGACTAGATTTTAGTTCGAGAGAAAAACTGTTATTAACTGCATTTAATTCAATAGCTGAGTTGGGATTAGAGTATTTATTTTTTAGATCTTTAATTACATCATTTATTGAGTTTATATCAGAATTAGTAATTTCTGAAAGATCCTTTTTTGTTATTGGTCTGCCTTTCAAATATAGAACAGCTTCAACTTTAGTAACTAGATCTATATCAGATATTGGCGTGGTATTTAGATCAGATTGATTGATTTTAATTACCGAAATCTTTCCTAATTTACCTTAAATTTAATTTGATGCACCAAGGAATAATCTATATGTATCGTTTTGAGTTTCATCCCAAAATTTATAGCCTAGAATTCTTACAAATTTATTCCACTCTAAAATCTCATTTTTATCGATTAAAACTCCAATAACAATTTTCCCAACATCAGCTCCATAATTCCTATAGTGAAATACGCTTATAGACCAATTAGATTTCATATTATTTAAGAAGTTTATTAATGCGCCAGGCCTTTCAGGAAACTCAAATCTGTATAAAAGCTCAACAAAGTTTCTATTATCCATTTCTTTAAAATTCTTTGGTAATCTTCCACCTACCATATGTCTTAGATGATTTTTAGATAATTCATCATCACTTATGTCAATAAATGAGTACTCCGAATTTCTAAATACATTTAAAAGATTTTTTTTATCATTTAATCCATAGACTTGAACTCCTACAAAGATCTGTGCATTCTTAGAATTCGACATCCTGTAGCTAAATTCAGTTAAATTTCTATTATCAAGTAACTTACAAAAATCGATTAAACTTCCAGCACGTTCAGGAATTTCAACAGCCATCATTACTTCTTTACACTCACCAAGTTCTGCTCTTTCTGCGACAAATCTAAGCCGCTCAAAATTCATATTTGCTCCACATGCAATCGCAACCATTTTTCTATTTGAATGATTCGAATTTAAAATATCTTTTTTCATCCCTGCAATTGATAATGCTCCTGCGGGCTCTAGTATTGATCTAGTATCCTCAAAAACATCTTTTATAGCTGCACATATTTCATCAGTATTAACGGTAATCATCTTATCTATATATTTTCTGCCAATATCAAAAGTATTTTTACCAATTTTTTTAACCGCCACTCCGTCTGCAAATTGACCAACTGAAGATAGTTCCACAATTTTTGATTCTTCCAATGATTTTGTCATAGCGTCTGCATCTTCAGGCTCTACCCCAATTATTTTTACTTCAGGCCATATTTTTTTAACATATAAGGATATTCCTGATATCAATCCGCCACCACCAACAGCAATATAAATTGCATAGGGTTTTTCCTTTAGTTGCTGTTCAAGTTCAATAGCTATAGTTCCTTGTCCTGCTATTACATCTGGATCATCAAAAGGATGAATAAAACATAAATTTCTTTCTTTGCTAATCCTTATTGCTTCTTTGTAAGTTTCATCATAATTATCACCAAATAATATAACTTTTGCTTTTAACTTTTTCACAGCATTAACTTTTACAAGAGGTGTTGTAATGGGCATTAATATTGTCGCTTGGCAATTTAGCTTGAGAGCACTAAGAGCAACACCTTGAGCATGATTACCAGCACTTGAAGTAATTACTCCCTGAGAAAGCTGAGAATTGGTGAGCTTACTCATTTTGTTATATGCACCTCTTACTTTGAATGAAAATACATCTTGAAGATCTTCTCTTTTTAGAAAAACTTCATTATTAAGTGTATTACTTAAATTATGAGCTTTCTCTAAGGGCGTTTTTTTTGCTACTTCATAGACTTCAGCTTGAAGTATTTTTTCAAAATAATCATTCATATATATATTTTTAGCATTAATTATTAATCTAATAAAACATTACATGATCTATTTCCAAAAAAATACTCATTATGCACCTCGACGTTTTAGATTAGATAGATACCAATTTTTGTTAAATGCTTTTAAGTGAGTTAAGTCATCCAAATCAACTTCATGGCTTAACAGTCTCACAATTAGAGGAAATTGCTTGTCAAATTAGAGAAAGACACCTTCAAGTAGTATCTACTAGCGGTGGACATCTTGGCCCTGGTTTAGGTGTAGTTGAACTTACATTGGCTTTATATCAAACTCTTGATCTAGATTTCGACAAAGTTGTTTGGGATGTAGGACATCAAGGTTATCCTCATAAATTAATAACAGGACGTTTCAGTCAATTTGATTCCCTTAGACAACAAAATGGAGTAGCTGGATATCTAAAAAGAAGTGAAAGTAAATTTGATCATTTTGGTGCTGGACATGCAAGCACTTCTATTTCTGCTGCTTTAGGAATGGCAATAGCAAGAGACAGAAAAGGTGAGAATTATAAATGTGTTGCTGTTATTGGAGATGGAGCATTAACTGGAGGAATGGCATTAGAAGCTATAAATCATGCAGGACACTTACCAAATACTCCTTTAGTTGTTGTATTAAACGATAATGATATGTCTATTTCACCTCCAGTTGGAGCCCTTTCATCTTACTTAAATAAGGTAAGAGTTAGTCCGCCATTGCAATTTTTATCCGATAGTGTTCAAGAAAGTGTTAAAAATATTCCCTTAATTGGTAAGGATATACCAGAAGAATTTAAAAATATTAAAGGAAGCGTTAGACGATTAGCTGTGCCTAAGGTTGGTGCTGTTTTTGAAGAACTTGGATTTACATATATGGGTCCAATTGACGGTCATGATATTGGAAATTTAGTTAATACTTTTAACGCTGCTCATAAACTTAAAAAACCTGTACTTGTTCATGTTGTCACAACAAAAGGGAAAGGTTATCCTTATGCAGAAGCTGACCAAGTAGGATATCATGCACAGTCTGCATTTGATCTGACTACTGGGAAATCTATTCCATCAAAGAAACCTAAGCCTGTTAGTTATAGTAAAATATTTGGTCAAACCTTATTGAAAATATGTGAACAAGATAGCAAAGTCGTTGGCATTACAGCTGCAATGGCTACAGGTACTGGCTTAGATATATTGCAAAGAAATATTCCAGACCAATATATTGATGTAGGAATAGCAGAACAACATGCAGTTACTCTTGCGGCAGGAATGTCATGCGATGGTCTTAAGCCTGTTGTAGCTATTTATAGTACTTTTCTTCAACGTGCTTTCGATCAATTAATTCATGATGTAGGGATACAAAATTTACCTGTATCATTCGTACTTGATAGAGCTGGGATAGTTGGAGCTGACGGTCCTACTCACCAAGGTCAGTACGATATCAGTTATATGAGATCTATACCTAATTTTGTATTGATGGCCCCAAAAGATGAGTCTGAATTACAGAGAATGTTAATAACTTCAATAAACCATAACGGTCCTACAGCCCTAAGAATTCCCAGAGGCTCTGGGTTAGGAGTGGCTGTAATGGATGAGGGTTGGGAACCTTTAAATATAGGCAAAGCTGAAATACTTGAAGAAGGAGAGGATATTTTAATTATTGCTTATGGTTCAATGGTCGCATCAGCTATCGAAACAGCAAAGATACTAAAAAATATGAACATTAATGCATGTCTTATTAATGCAAGGTTTGTGAAACCTCTCGATAAAAATCTCATTATGCCTTTAGCAAGTAGGATTCAAAAAGTTGTAACTATGGAAGAAGGAACCCTAATAGGTGGATTTGGTTCCGCAATAGTTGAATTATTAAACGATAATGAAATAAATATTCCTGTATACAGAATAGGTATACCTGATGTTTTAGTTGATCATGCATCACCTGATCAGAGTAAAGAAAAATTAGGACTTATGCCTGATCAGATGGCAGATAAAATTGTTAAAAAATTTAAGTTAGATAATTTAAAAATTAATAAATAAATTTTTATAAAACACCACGTGAGGCTAATCCTAAGATTGCTCCAATTCCGAAAATATGACCTAGGCAATTAGCACCTACAACTGATGCGTGACTTAAACCACCATAGAATTTAGAATTAGGTATTTCAAAACCTTCATTAGGTTTTTGAATATTTGCTCTAGCTATTGCATAAGCAATACCATTACACGTAATCATTATCATGGCGCATTTAGGAGACCAAGAAAATGTTGCTGGATCTGCAGCTGCAAATAATGTAGTAAGCATAAAAAATCGTTATTTTCATATATTCTCTAATACTTTTACCTAAAAAACACAAAATTGTAAAAGGTCTTAAGAGTTGTTTACTTCTAAGCTATTTAAAATTTTTACGAAGCCCAACAAAATAACAAAATCGCTCAGGGTTAAGAAAAATTCTGCTAAACCATGCAAGAAGTCAACCTCAACAAGGGTTTTATCGTAGTAATTTAAGGTGTAGATAGAAACTACTATTGTTATAAAAACAAATAAAACTGTTAAGGAATAACCTGTTTTTACTAATTTATTAACAGATTTAATTTTATATAAGTAAAACAAAAAGATTGCATATGGAATTATAGATGCAGCGAACAAAGCTGTATTGTCAATTGAAGCTAATTTTTCTATAAATTTTATAAATAAATCATTCATAAGTCTCTTCCTTTTTAAAAATAATGAATGATGCAAGAGCTAATGTTGAATTTCCTATAAATGTAAATATCCCTTGAAGCGTTACTAATCCATACAATGCATCTTGATTATCATAGATATGCCAAGTTATAGCGCACATAGCTCCTATTAGGTTCGGTACCATAGCTAAGCTTAACCAAAAAAATAAATTATATTTTTTATAGGTAGATATTTTGTATATGACAAAGATGGTAAATATCCATTCAATAACCGAAGAGATGTGAATTAACCAAGTTCCAAATGAAAGTTCGTGCAAAATTTATATTTTTTTCTTTAGTACATTAAGTACTTCCTTGGCATGATTTATAGGTAAAACACTTATCCATCTATAAGAAATTTCACCTTCTGGAGAAATTAAAAAAGTATTTCTATCTGAAAATGGAGGAATCCAAGAACCATATTTATCGCTAATAATTCCTTCAGGATCAGATAATAAAGTGTAGTTTATGGATTTCTTGCTGCAGAAACTTTCATGAGAATCTTTATTATCAGCACTAATCCCAACAATTTCAGCATTATATTTTGAAAAATCTTGTTTTAATTCCGAAAAACCTTTAGCTTCAAGAGTGCAACCTGCTGTAAAGTCCTTTGGATAAAAATACATAACAAGCCACTTACCTTGAAAATCATTTAATTCCCATATTTTTTTTGATTTTATGTTTTTATTAAAACCTTCTAACTGAAAGTTTGGAGCGGGATCGCCAACTTCAGGAGCAAAGTCAAAAGCGAGTGCTGAATTAAAATTAAATAAAAGAATAAATGGTATTAATAGGCTTACAACTAAATTTCTCATCAAATTTAGAATTTTTTTAAATCGACTCCATTTGATTTAGCAAATTTATCTAATCCTACTTTTTGTACAGATTTTAGTGCTTTGGTACTAATTTTTATATTTACCCATTTTTTACCTTCTTCCCACCAAAGTTTTCTTTTTTGGAGATTAACTTGTTGCAATTTTTTTGTACGAATATGTGAGTGACTCACGGCCATCCCATTATTAGCTTTTGCACCAGTCAGTTCGCAAATTCTTGACATATTATTTTAGTTATATCTGTAAAAAATTTTAACACACGACTCAATTTGTTGAATTAATCAATTCTGAAATTAATTCAGCATTATTATTTTGTAAATTAATAATCTGTTCTTGATCTAATCCACCAACTGAAAGTTTAGCCATATCGTAAACATGATTAGCAATTTTAGATGCTAATGGATTTTCAATAGGATCTTTTTTATCAATAATTATTTTATTGCCTGTAATTTTATTGAGTCCAACAATAAGTGGATGTTCTTTGTTAATTAAAAGCACATGATATTCAGGCAAACCAGGCATCTTTTGTTCCATGTAAGCACCCATATCATTAATTCTTCTCATTTGTTCTGGAAGCAAGATCATTGCGGGTGGAGCACCTTTACTTGAAAGTGACTGCACTTTAACTGTTACTTTCTCATTGTTAAGTGCTTTAACTATGGTATCTCTGAGATTTTCTGTATTTGATTTGCCATCCTTATCTACAATTTCTTTAGATTCTTTATCTTCTAGTTCATTTATTTCTGAATCAACTCTTTGGAATAGATAATCTTCGTTTTTACTTTCTAACCATGGAAGAAATTGTGCATCAATTAAGGGATCTGATTTAATAACTTCTTTGTTATCAGATAAACAGATATTTAATGCGCTTGACTGAGCAATCAAATCTGAACAGTAAATTATTTTTTTAGAATCAGTTATCTTATTTCGTTCTTTGTAATTTGCGAGAGTTGTGAAATATTTATCATTGGATTTAATAAGTGATTTATTTTCAATATCTTTTGTTACCTCTTTCTCTGAATTTATGATTGTTTCAAAAATTATACTGTTATTGGCTAAATCAGCAAATTTTTCATCTTCTATAGCACCAATTTTAATAAAAGCAGAGATGGAATCCCAAATTTCTGCATAAAATTCTGGAGAATTTTTTAACAAATCCTTCAGTTTATTAGCGATTTTTTTTGAGATAAATGATGATATAGACCTTACTTTTCTATCTGTTTGTAATGCACTTCTGCTAACATTTAGAGGTATATCTGTAGAGTCAATAACTCCTCTTAGAGGTAAAAGGTATTTTGGTACTATCTCTTTAATTGAATCGCTTACAAATACTTGATTGCAAAATAGTTTTATTTCTCCCTTTTCCCAATCAGCTCTACCTGACAACTTTGGAAAATACAATATCCCTTGTATGTCATATGGATAATCTGTATTTAGATGAATCCATAACAGTGGATCTCCCTGAAAAGGATAAAGGTATTTATATAACTCAATATAATCTTCATCTTTTAATTCACTAGGTTGTTTTCTCCAAGGAGGATTTTTCTTATTGATTGTCTTTCCTTCTAATAAGACATCTATTGACATAAAATCACAATATTTTTTTATTAGTGATTTAATCCTTTCAGGCTCGATAAACTCTTTTTCTTCTTCAAGTAGGTGAAGAATAACATCTGTACCAATTGTCTCTCTTTCTGATTCCTCTAACGTGAAATTTGGCGATCCATCACAAGACCATTTGAAAGCTTTTGATTCCCCAATTGCAGACTTAGTTAATATATCAACTCTATCTGCAACCATGAAACTTGAATAAAAACCTAGTCCAAAATGACCTATGAATTCATCATTATCTTTTTTGTATTTTGTTAGGAATTCTTCAGCACTAGAAAATGCAACTTGATTTATGTACTTCTTAATTTCTTCATCATTCATTCCAATTCCATTATCGGAAATTGTTAACGTATTTTTTTCACGGTTAATTGTTATTTTTACTTGAGCCTCCTCAGTATTCTCGCAATCACCTGCCATAGATGCCATTCTTCTTTTACTAATTGCGTCAACACCATTACTAACAAGTTCTCTTAAAAAGATTTCATGGTCAGAATATACTGCCTTCTTGATAATTGGGAAAATATTTTCGGTATTAATACGAATTTCGCCTTTTTCCATTTAAAAAAAATCAAACATATTAAATCTTATTTCGTAAAAACTAGTTAATCAAGTTTAATTAGGAGTATTGTCCGAACAATATATGAATTTAAAAGTTAAATAAATTTTTAAAAGGTTTTATTTAACCCACAAAATCTCACTACAATTATTTTCTTTCATAATTTGATTGGCTTTAGCCAAGTCATCACATGGATTTAAATGTAAGACAGCAATATTTCCTTTTTTCTGTTGTACTTTTTGTTCATTCATACCTTTTTCTAACAAATAAGAATCTTTAAACATCAATAAAATCTTTTTTTTATCTGTCTTTTCTTCCTTAATTAAATTTCTTAAAATGTCAACTGAAATTGTAAATCCAATCCCATTAAATATTTTCTCATTAGGACTAAATGATCTTACTAACTCATCATATCTTCCACCTTTTGCGATGACGCTTTTATTTTTACCATTATCCCCTATTAGTTGAAAAACTATTCCTTCATATAAATTCAAGTGAGGTTGAAAAGTGGGATCAAGTTGTAATTTAACACCATATTTAGTTGATATTTTTGATAATGTTTCAAATAAAAAATTCAAGTCATCTAATGTTTTACTAGTACCATATATAGTTTTTAATTTTTTTAATATTGCAATCGGCTCTCCTCTTGTGAATAAAAGATCTTTAAGAATATATTTATCATTTTCATCTATTACTAATTTAGATAAATTATCTTGATCAAAATTAACCAGACTTTTCTTAATTTCTTCAAAATTATTATTCTTATATTTGTTCAGTATCAAGTCCATTATTTTTGTGGTGCTTACTAGTAGAAATAAATTACATCCATCCTTCAAATTAATATTATCGATTGAATCAAACAAAATATTAATAACTTCAATTTCTGGGTATTTTGTATCATATCCAATTAATTCAATTCCACTCTGCAATTTTTCTTGTAACTTAAATGAATTTTTATTATTTTGTTTTTTATCAAAAACCATTCCATTGGTGAAAAATCTTATAGGTCTTTTCTTATTTATTAATCTAGTAGATGACAATTTAACAATTGATGTTGTCATTTCTGGCCTAAGACATAATGAATTATTACTTACTATTCCTACAACCTGATTTTCGTCAATAACGCCACGGCCTTTTATGGTCTCTAAAGTATTTATAAATGAGGGTGACACTTCTTCATATCCCCATAGTTTATAAATTCTATTTAAATTATTTATGATGTTTGAGTTATTTTTTACATCTACTAATTTAATTTCCTTTATATCGGTCATTTTAATATTTAACTAATTTTAGGTATAGAGATTTTTTTTAAATGGAGAGACTTTATCTAGTTCATTTTTTAATTCATTCTCAAGGCTGGGAGAACAAGCTAAAATTCTTCCTGAACTTAAATTAAATTCGCCTGATGGATAATCAGAAATAATACCACCAGCCTCTTTAACAATAATAGCACCGGCTGCTAGGTCCCATACCTCCAATCCTCTTTCCCAATATCCATCTACCTTACCTGCCGCAACAAATGCTAGATCAACTGCTGCTGCACCTCCTCTTCTAACACCTCTAGTTTTATGTGTTAAATAACAAAATTCAGCATAATTATTATCCTCTGTCTCAAATCTGTCATAAGAGAAACCAGTTACAAGTAGACTATCAGAAAGATTGGAGGGATTCGATACTTTAAGTTCACTATCATTGCAGAATGAGCCTAAACCTATGCAGGCTGAATATAGTTCATTTAAATAAGGTACTGATATAGCGCCTAAAATTGGCTTATCTCTATATACAAGACCAATAGATGTCCCAAAAAAAGGATATCCATGGGAATAATTTGTTGTACCGTCTAATGGGTCTATACACCATGTTAAATCCGAAGATTTGGTTAATTTTCCCGATTCCTCTGCATTTATAGATATATTTGGTGTCTCTTCTAATAAATATTCTTTTATTTTATTTTCAACTTCCAAATCTACATTGGTAACTAGATCACCCTTCCTACCCTTTGATGATATTTTCTGAATTTTATTGTAATTAATTTTTAAAATTTCATTACCAATTTTAGCGGAATTCTTGGCTATTTCGTACAAATTGGATAAGTTTACTTGATTTGCAAGTTCCTCTATTTCACTTAATTCAAACATGATAGTTAATCTTCCTCAAATTCCCAAGGTGGGGCAACTCTTGTATTTCCCCTCCCAAAATATTGTCCAAATTGTAAATCGTAAACTTCATCTTCATATGTGGTTTCTACATCAAGATCTGAAGTTGCTTTAGCGACACAAAGAAGTGCATAGCCTTTGTCTTTTAAAGCCTGAGATATACCCATGGCTTCAGGTTGTTGTAAGGTACCAGATTTAATTTTAACTGCACAACTTGTACAGCAACCATTTCTACATGAAAATGCAAGTTTGAAACCTTTCTTTTCAAATTCCTTAAGTATGTAATCATCACTATTAACCTGCTCTTGATAGACCTTTCCGGTTTCCTTATTTTTAATCGTGACTATGAAAGTCTTTTTCAAATAACTTTCCTCTAAAATGGGATGATCAAGGGTTAAGATGGTTATCTTGGGAGAGGTGGCCGAGTGGTTGAAGGCGCAGCACTGGAAATGCTGTATAGGGGCAACTTTATCGAGGGTTCGAATCCCTCTCTCTCCGTTTTATATTAGTTTATTTTGGTTAAATACATCAACAACTTTGTCTTTAAAATATCTTTTAAAATAGATAGTAATCTTATTAACAAGTTATAAATAATCTTATTTATTTAAATTAAGTTGAAAATATTTGATTTTTACTATTATATGTAAATATCTAAGATAAAAATTAATTTAATTATTAGTAAATTTTGCTTTAATTTAGCGATCTAAAATCATGGGGCAAATAGTTGGAATTGATTTAGGTACTACTAACTCTGTTGTAGGAGTTATAGATGCTGGACGTCCAATTGTTATTGCAAATTCTGAGGGTTCAAGAACTACTCCTTCAATAGTTGGATTTACAAAAGACAAGGAAATAGTAATAGGAGACCAAGCGAGAAGACAACTTGTTCTAAATCCTAAGAATACCTTTTATAACCTTAAACGATTTATTGGTAGTGACTGGGATGAATTAGATGAGAATAGTATTTCTGTTCCTTATAACGTTAAGGCTAATAACAATGGAAGCGTTAGGGTTCTTAGTCCAAATACAGAAAGAGAGTATGCACCAGAAGAATTAGTGAGCACATTGATTAGAAAATTAATTAATGATGCTGAAACTTATCTTGGAGATACTGTTGATTCTGCAGTTATTACTGTCCCTGCTTACTTTAATGAATCTCAAAGGCAAGCTACAAAGGATTCTGCAATATTAGCTGGTATTAAAGTAGATAGAATTCTAAATGAACCTACTGCTGCTGCTCTAGCTTATGGTTTTGAAAAAAGTTCTTCTAATAATGTTTTGGTTTTTGATTTAGGAGGAGGAACCTTTGATGTTTCATTATTGAAAATTTATAATGGTGTATTTGATGTTAAAGCCACTTGTGGTGATACCCAGTTAGGAGGAAACAATTTTGATTCAAAAATAGTTGATTGGCTTGCAGAAAAATTTCTAGTTAAACATGATATTGATCTAAGAAGGGATAGACAAGCCTTACAGAGATTAACTGAGGCTGCTGAAAAAGCTAAATGTGAATTGTCAGGATTACAAAAAACAAAAATATCTTTACCATTTATCACAACAAGTAAAGAGGGGCCGTTACATATTGAAGAAACCTTAGATAGAAAAATATTTGAATCATTATCACAAGATTTACTTGATAGATTATTAGAGCCTGTGCAAATAGCTTTAGATGATTCTGGATGGAATGCAGAAGATATTGATGAGGTAGTTCTTGTAGGCGGCAGCACAAGAATCCCAATGGTTCAACAATTAGTAAAGACTCTTGTTCCAAATGATCCTTGTCAATCTGTTAATCCTGATGAAGTCGTAGCAGTTGGAGCTGCGATACAATCTGGAATTATTAGTGGTGATTTACAAGATTTACTTCTAAATGACGTTACTCCCTTATCTTTAGGTTTAGAAACTATTGGTGGTCTTATGAAGGTACTTATTCCTCGTAATACGCCAATACCAGTTAGACAATCTGATGTTTTTAGTACTTCCGAAGCTAATCAATCATCAGTTGTTGTTCAAGTACGGCAGGGAGAAAGGCCTTTAGCCTCTGAAAATAAATCACTGGGCAAATTTAGACTATCAGGAATACCTCCAGCTCCAAGAGGGATACCTCAAGTCCAGGTGGCTTTTGATATTGATGCTAATGGTCTTTTAGAGGTAAGTGCAACTGATAGAACAACTGGAAGAAAGCAAACAGTTACAATCTCTGGAGGTTCAAATTTAAATGAACAAGAAATAAATTCGATTATTGAAGAAGCTAAATCAAAAGCGAATGAAGATAGGAAGAGAAGATCTGTAATTGATAGAAAAAATAGTGCTTTAACTCTTATTGCGCAAGCTGAGAGAAGACTTAGGGATGCTTCATTAGAATTTGGTCCTTATGGGGCTGAAAGGCAACAACGTGCTGTTGAATTAGCCATTCAAGATGTCGAAGAGTATATAGATGACGATGATCCTCAAGAATTAGAAATTTCAGTAAGTTCTCTACAAGAAGCATTATTTGGCTTAAACAGAAAATTTGCGGCAGAAAAGAAAACTGATAATAATCCCTTACAGGGCATTAAAAATACATTTGGATCATTAAAGGATGAACTCTTTTCAGATGATTATTGGGATGATGATCCTTGGGATAATCAAATGAATAGAAATTATAGAAATTCGAGGTATGGTAATTCTAGGGACAATGATCCATGGGAAAATGACTACTTCCTCTAAAAAAGACTATTTGTCGATTTTGGGTTTATCCCCTGATTTCGATGATAAAGAACTTAAAAAGGCCTTTCGAAGAGAAGCAAGAAAATGGCATCCAGATTTAAATAAAAATGATCTTAATGCAGAAGAAAGATTTAAATTAATTAACGAAGCATACGAATATCTACGTAATCCTAATATAAGGAAAAAAAGTTCAGATGAAAATATCCAGGATGATTACGAAAATAATAATTTCAAGACAGGTTTTCCTGATTTTCAAGATTATCTTGATTCATTATTTGGATATGAATACTCATCAAAGAATTACGAGGAATATGATACTGAACCATTTGAGGATGAATCGATAAATACAAATAATGATGAATTTAATAATTATGAATACCCTACAACATCTCCAGAAGAGCCGCCTCCAGTTAAACTCCACCAAGATATTGAAACAGTTATTGAATTAACTCCTGATGAGGCCTTAAATGGAGCTTCAATTTTAATAGAACTTGAAGATGAAACCGTAGTAGAAGTTGATACACCTCCTTTCGCTGGAGATGGATGGCGATTAAGACTTGAAAATATTGCAAGAGGAGGTAAAGATCATTATCTACAGTTAAAAGTTCAAACGGAAAGTGGTCTAAGAATTGATGGTTTAAGAGTTCTTTATAAATTAGAGTTATTTCCTCATGATGCTCTTCTTGGTTGTGCAGTAGAGGTTCCTACCCTTGATGGAAATGTCACACTTCAAGTACCACCAAAATCATCTACGGGAAGAATGTTACGTTTAAAAGGTAGGGGTTT
This sequence comes from Prochlorococcus sp. AG-402-L23, assembly GCA_003216635.1. Classification (GTDB taxonomy): domain Bacteria; phylum Cyanobacteriota; class Cyanobacteriia; order PCC-6307; family Cyanobiaceae; genus Prochlorococcus_A. The sequence goes on from QCIO01000001.1 coordinate 179,582, forward strand.
AACTTTTGAAGATAATGTAGGTGATCAATATGTTGAAATCTTGGTAGTAATACCTGCTGATATTAATGATGAAGAAATTGCTTTATATACAAGATTACAAGAATTATCACTTTCTGATGCTTAATCAAATATTATATAAATAGAAAAACCTATACTTATGAACGTATTTGTTCTTTTATATAATTCAGGAACAGATAAGGAAGGAATTCATTCAATCGAACTTAAAGGAAGGACCATTGTTCTTATGTTTGAAGATAAGGATGATGCGACAAGATATTGTGGTCTATTGGAAGCTCAAGATTTTCCTTTACCAAAAGTTGAATTAATCAACATAGAGGAAATAAAAGATTTCTGCATTAAATTAGATTATGAATTCAAATTAGTAGAAAAAAATTTTGTCCCTAAAACCGCAGAAGATAGGTTATTAATTTCACCACCTCAGAAAAACCTAGAAGTTGAAAATTGGGAGGAAGACAAAAATAGTAAAAAAGATAACATTGATATAAATACCATTAAGGAAAACCTTGAAAAGTTGCTTTAGCTATTAAAATATCAATATATTATTAAACAAATAAAACATGACAACTGCATTATTTGAGACAGAAGTTGGAAGTATAAATATTGAATTTTTCTCTGACGTCGCACCTAATACAGTTAAAAACTTCACGAAGTTGATTAGTGATGGTTTTTATGATGGTCTAGCATTTCACAGAGTTATTCCTGGATTTATGGCTCAGGGTGGATGTCCAAATACTCGTGATGGAGTATCTGGTATGCCTGGAACTGGAGGACCTGGATATAATATTAAATGTGAAATCAATTCCAATAAACATCTAAAAGGTTCACTTTCAATGGCTCACGCAGGAAAGGATACAGGTGGTAGTCAGTTTTTTATAGTTTATGAACCACAGCCTCATCTCGATGGAGTTCATACTGTTTTTGGTAAGACAGATGATATGGATGTGGTGCTAAAACTCACTAATGGGTCAAAAATTCTAAAAGCAACTTTAAAATAGTATTTTATCCTTCAAAAACAATACTGAATGTCTCTTTATCTAGATTAAATTTTCTTGTAGAAGAATATAAGATTTCGTTATTAATAGTGAATTTAGTATTGATTAGTTTGATGCTACTTTTTGGGTGTAATGCTTGTTCAATGTTTCTAGAAACAATAATTCCAATCTTTGTACTATTTTCATATTTGGATAAAAACTGAATAAATAATTCTATATTCTTTATTTCCTCATCATTAATGTTGGAATTGCTTCTATTCTGATCATGCAAAATTCTCCATACTAATTTTGGTCCGTTCCAAAACGCCAATAATCTTGGACTACTTTCAAGTTTAATATTAATGTTTTGTTCACTACAGAATTTAATAACTTTATTTTTTATTGGAACTAAATCAATAGATTTATATTTTCCGTCAAGAAAAATTGATATAAATGGATCAATATTACTGGAATTATAATTATCATCATCAATCATGTGGCCTAACTTTGTTTTTTTAACACTCAAATATTCTGCATTATTATCGTTTGGACAAATAACTAATGGAACTCTCTCAATAACTTCTATTCCATAACCACCTAATCCAGCAATCTTTCTTGGATTGTTGGTTAGTAATTTTAATTTTTTTATCCCTAAATCAGTTAAAATTTGCGCTCCAACTCCATAATTTCTGAGATCAGCTGGAAAACCTAATTTTTCATTAGCTTCTACAGTGTCTAATCCACCATCTTGTAAACTGTAAGCTTTTAATTTATTTATTAGACCAATACCTCTGCCTTCTTGTCTCAAGTAAACAACAACTCCTTCTTCCTCCTTTTCTATTCTTGATAAAGCAGCCTCTAACTGGGGTCTACAATCACAACGCAATGATCCAAAAGCATCACCAGTTAAGCACTCTGAATGCATTCTTACTAGTACAGGTTCGCTTAATTTCGATGATTTTTGTTTAACTAATGCAACGTGCTCTGAACCATCAAGTTCATTAACATATCCATAAGCTTTGAAATTACCAAAAATACTTGGCAGAACAGCATCGGATTTTCTAAATACAAATCTCTCAGTTTGGAACCGATAACTTATTAAATCAGCTATGGATATTAATTTCATTCCCCACTGTTTTGCATACTCTTTAAGTTGTGGAAGTCTCGACATGGAACCGTCAGGATTTTGTATTTCGCAAATCACTCCAGCGGGATAAAGACCTGACATTGCGGCAATATCTACTGCCGCTTCGGTATGACCTGCCCTTTTTAATACTCCACCTTTCTTAGCTCTTAAAGGAAAAATATGTCCTGGCCTTCTTAAATCATCAGGTTTTGTATTTGGGTTTATAGCAACTTGAATTGTCTTTGCCCTGTCTTCAGCTGAAATTCCAGTAGTAACATTATTTTCAGGTCCAGCATCAATTGATATCGTAAAAGCTGTTTGATTTTCATCTGTATTTCTATCTACCATTAATGGTAAATCTAAAGAGTCAAGTTTTTCACCTTGCATAGCTAGGCATATTAGACCACGTCCCTCAGTAGCCATAAAGTTAATTTGCTGTGGAGTTGCAAACTGAGCCGCACAAATTAAATCTCCTTCATTTTCTCTTCTTTCATCATCTACAACAATTATGCATTCACCATTTCTTATAGCTGCCAACGCATCACTTATAGGATCAAATTCAATTTTAAAAGAATCATTTATATCCAAAATTGTTCCATTATTTGATTTGGGACTTGTTTCTTTCATTATTCCTATCAATATAGAAAAATAGTGTTTTAGTTACCTTAAATTCAACACTTTATAATCCTATCTCAAAGTCTGCCAATTCAAAGAAATGAATGTTGCAATAGTAGGTGCTACTGGTTACGGCGGTATTCAAGCGGTAAATCTTTTAAAGAAAAATAAAAACTACAAAATTTCATATTTAGGAGGTAATAAAACTTCTGGATCAAAGTGGAATGATAATTTCCCTTTTATTTATCTAGATAATGATCCATATATTGAAGAAATTTCAGTAGATAATATTTCAAAAAATGCAGATTTTGCATTGCTTTGCTTACCAAATGGCCTATCTTCAACCTTGACAAGGAAATTATTAGATAGAGGAGTTAAAGTTATTGATTTATCAGCTGATTACAGATATGAGTCCCTAGATGAATGGAAAAAAGTATATACCAAAGAAGCTGTTATTTATAAAAGAAATGATGATGATTTATTTAAAGAAGCAGTCTACGGTCTTCCTGAAATAAATAAAGAAGCCATTTCAAAAGGAAGATTAATTGCATGTCCAGGTTGTTATCCAACATCTGCTCTTATCCCATTAGTTCCTTATCTTTCGCAAGGAATTATTGAAAATGAAGGTATAGTGATTGATTCTAAAAGCGGCACTTCTGGAGGTGGTCGAGAACCAAACCAAAAGCTACTATTATCAGAATGTGGTGAAGGTCTGTCAGCATATGGATTGATAAACCATAGACATACCTCAGAGATCGAGCAAGTAGCATCTTTAATTTCTGGAAATAAAATTGAACTTCTTTTTACACCTCATTTGGTTCCAATTTCAAGGGGTATGCATTCGACTATATATGGGAGATTAAGAGATCCAGGATTAACTTCTGATGATTGCAGAATTCTTTTGGATAATTATTATAGAAATTTCAAAAATATTAAAGTATTACCTGTAGATACATACCCTTCAACAAAATGGGTTAAAAATACAAACCAAATTTTCCTTTCTGTTAAAGTTGATATTCGAAATGGAAGGATTATTATTTTATCTGTGATTGATAATTTGTTAAAGGGGCAGATTGGACAAGCAATTCAAAATTTAAATATTATGAGTGGATTTTCAATGGATGACGGCCTTGAGTTCACTAATAATTTTCCATAAAATTGCTTCTTATCAAAAAACCAGCATTAGAGATTGAGTGAGGTAAAATTTTATGCTCAAGGATCTGTATTTTTTTAGAAAGTGATTCAATATCATCATCATCTCTAATTGACAATGCAGCTTGCATTATCAAAGAACCACTATCTACTTCCTCTTCAACAAAATGTACTGAACAACCAGTTATTTTTGAACCATTTAGTATAGAGTCCTTTATGGCAGTCCCACCCTTATATGCAGGAAGTAATGATGGATGAATATTAATAATTTTATTCTTAAACTTATTGATAAAGAATGGAGTTACAATTTTCATCCAGCCAGCCATTACAATTAGTTCAATACCGTAATTATTTAAAGTATTTATAATTTCTAATTCAAATAGCTCTTTTTGCGAAAAGTCTTTACCTCTTATTATTTTGTGAGGTATTTTTACACTTTCAGCTCTTTTTATACAACCTGCATTATCTTTGTTGGTTATAAGAACTTTTATATCTATATCTAATTCTCCTTTTTCTGAGAGATTAATTAACTCCTGAAAGTTAGTTCCTTTCCCAGAAGCAAGTACACCTATTTTTAATTTTGGTGAAAATTTTCTAAATTCTGATATCTCAGGAGAAATTATGTAATTAAATGATTTTTCCAAAGTTTTTTATTTTATCCAATGATAAATTCATATGAAATAAAATAAACTATCTATTTTAATTGTTTAAATTCAAAAACATATTTATTTGAAAATAAAAATTTAAACAATTTTAAATGATTCAAATCTATCTACTATTCGTATAGATATAATTAGTAAATAAATAAAAGAAACAAATATATAAAATGAATGAAGATTTAAACTCTTGGGATAAATTTTGTAATTATCTTTGGTTTGATAAAAAATTAAATATTTGGTTAGACATAAGCAAAATTAATTTCACAAATGAAGAGATAAAAAATTTAGAAATGAATTTTAAAGATGTTTTCTCTTCAATAAAGGAATTAGAAAATGGTGCAATCTCAAATATTGATGAAAATAGACAAGTTGGACATTATTGGCTTAGAAATCCATCAATTTCTCCATCTTCCCAAATTGGAGAGGAGATTAGTTCAGATATTAATGAAATCTCTGTATTTGGAAAACAAATTTTAAATGGGAATATTAAGAATAAGAATAATCAGAACTATACTGATGTCCTATGGATAGGAATTGGTGGAAGTGGTTTAGGCCCATTACTTATTACTGAGTCACTGCAGAAATGCTCAAAAGGATTAAATTTTTCTTATATAGATAATGTTGATCCTTTTTTAATTAGCGAAAAGTTAGAAGAGTTATCTGAAAAATTATCCACAACATTATTTGTAGTAGTAAGCAAATCAGGTGGTACGCCTGAACCTAGAATTGCTATGGAAATTATTAAAAGTCATTGCGAAAACAATTCTCTTGAATGGAACTCTAATGCTATAGCTATAACTATGAAAGATAGTAAGTTATTTAAAAAAGCCACTTCTGAAAATTGGTTAAAAATATTTAATTTGCAAGATTGGGTTGGAGGAAGAACTAGTATTACAAGCTCTGTGGGATTACTTCCATTAGCTCTTATTAATGAAAATATATTTGATTTTATTAGAGGTGCATCATTAATGGATGAGGCCACACGTACAAGGGATTTTAAAAATAATCCCGCAGCATTATTATCATCTACATGGTATTTAACTGGGGATGGCGTTGGAAAGAGAGATATGGTCGTATTACCTTATAGAGATAGGTTACAGGTATTTAGTAAATATCTTCAGCAATTAGTAATGGAATCATTAGGTAAGAAATTTAACAGAAATGGTGAATTAGTTAATCAAGGTATTTCAGTTTTTGGTAATAAAGGATCTACAGATCAACATGCTTATGTTCAGCAACTTAGAGATGGAATTGATAACTTCTTTTGTATTTTTATTGAATTATTAGATGCTCCATCGACTAATATTTTTGATGAAAATGAAAATCCTAAAGAATATCTTTCTGGTTTTTTGCAAGGAACCAGATCAGCACTTTCTAGTGAAAACAGACAAAGTATCACCATAACATTAGAAAAATTAAATTGTTTTTCTCTAGGTGCCTTAATTGCTTTATTTGAGAGGGCTGTATCCTTCTACGCTGAATTAGTAAATATAAATGCATATGATCAACCTGGAGTTGAAGCTGGAAAGAAAGAAGCCGCAAATATTATTGAGTATCAACAAAAAGTAACTAATTTATTAGACGAAGGAGGAGAATATTCTATAAATGACATAACATCATTATTTGATATTTCAGTGAGTGAACCTATATTTTTCATACTCCGTGAAATGTGTTTCGGTAATGATAATTATTTAGTTAAGGGAGATTGGTCAAATCCAAATTCATTAGTAATTCAAAAAATAAATTCTTAAACAACAATATTCATAATTTTTCCTTTAACAATAATTATTTTTCTTATTTCCTTTTCTTGAGTCCATTTTAATATGTTAGGTCTTTTAAGAGTCAATTCTTTAATTTGATCTTCACTCATATCATTATTAATATTTACTTTGTCTCTAACTTTCCCATTCACTTGTATTACTAGTTCATATGAATCTTCCTTTAGTGCCTCGGCATTAAATGAAGGCCAGTATTCTAAATGAACAGATTTTTTAAATCCTATAAGATGCCATATTTCTTCTGCAATATGAGGTGCAAATGGAGCCAATAAAATACAAAATGTTTTTAGAGCCTCAATTTTTAAATTATTGTTTACGTCATTAATGGAATTTGATAATGAATTATAAAACTTCATTAGTTCTGAAATCGCAGTATTAAATTGGTTATTTAATATGTCGTTCGAAATTTCTTTTATGGCTATATTCATAGACTTTATTAAACTTTTTTCTTTATTTGGATAGGAATTAGATTTACTATTTATATCTTTTGCACAATTTATATAAAGCTTCCAAATCCTGCTTAAAAATCTAAATTGTCCTTCAACATCTGTATCTCCCCATTCCAAATCTTTTTCTGGCGGTGCTTTAAATAATATAAACATTCTTGCTGTATCTGCTCCATATTTTTTAATTACTGATTCAGGGTCTATTCCATTATATTTTGACTTAGACATCTTCTCGAAAAGAACTTCGAGTTTAGAATTGTCAATTGGATCAGTAGGATTTGATAGGTCATTAATATCGGAAGGAGAAATATATTTACCCGTTTTATTGTTTTTATAGGCTGCAGCCTGAACCATGCCTTGCGTTAATAGTTTTTTAAATGGTTCATCAATTTCAAATAGTTCATTATCCCGCAAAGCTTTAGTGAAAAATCTTGCATATAACAAATGCAATATTGCATGTTCTACTCCTCCAACATATTGATCTACAGGCATCCACCTATTAATTTCAATCTTTTCAAATGGCTTATTTGAACATTTTGAAGATGGATATCTTAAAAAATACCATGATGAACACATAAAAGTGTCCATAGTATCAGTTTCTTTTTTTGCCGCAATTCCACATTTTGGACATGTTGTATTTATCCAATTTTTATTATCACCTAAAGCATTAATCTTGTTAGCCGAGATATCTATATCTTTAGGTAATGGAACAGGTAATTCCGATTGGTTTAAAGGAACAGATCCACATTTTTTGCAATTAACGATGGGAATCGGACATCCCCAATATCTTTGTCTAGATATTAACCAATCTCTTAAACGATATTGAATTTTATTTTCGGCCCATCCATTATTTACTCCCTCCTCTGAAATTTTTAATTTAGCAATAGTATTTGATATACCATTGTATTGATTTGAATTAATAAGATATCCATTTTCCACATAATCTTCATCAAGCTCTTTAGTTTGTTCACTTTTATCCTTTATTATTACCTGTTTAATATCAATATTATTTTTCTTAGCAAATTCAAAATCTCTTTGATCATGAGCAGGCACGCCCATAACAGCGCCTGTACCGTATTCATCGAGAACATAACTTGCAACCCAAATAGGAATAGGCTCAGAATTAATTGGATTTATTGCTATTAAGCTAGTTTTTATTCCAATTTTTTCAAGATCATTATTTTTATTATTCTTCAAATATTGTTTAAGAATTTCTATATCTTTTATGGTTTCTTGATCAGAAATATTTTTAATTAATGAATGATTAACAGAAATTGCTAAATAAGTAACTCCAAATAAAGTATCTGGCCTTGTTGTAAATACAGTTATTTTCTTTTCTGAATTGGTATTGATATTGAAATTAATATTTGTTCCAATTGACTTTCCAATCCAATTATCTTGCATTATTTTTACTCTTTCTGGCCAGTTATCTAATTTTTCTAAATCCTTCAATAACTCATCCGCATAATTAGTAATCCTTAAAAACCATTGCTTTAATAATTTTTTTTCAACTACAGCACCAGATCTCCAGGATTTACCCTCTGAATCAACTTGTTCATTTGCTAAGACTGTATTATCTATAGGATCCCAATTAACTTCTGATTCCTTTTGATATACAAGACCTGCCTTGTATAACTCTAAAAATAGATATTGTGTCCAAATATAATAATTTTCATCACAAGTAGCAAATTCCCTATCCCAATCAACTGATAGTCCCAAAAGCTTTAATTGTGACTTCATATGAGAAATATTTTTTTTAGTCCAGACACTTGGACTAATTCCTCTTTCAATCGCTGCATTCTCAGCAGGCAAACCAAAAGCGTCCCAACCCATTGGATGTAAAACAGATTTGCCCTTAAATCTTTGGAATCGAGCTATTAAGTCTGTAATTACATAATTCCTAACATGTCCCATATGAAGATTACCTGAAGGGTAGGGAAACATTGATAAGGCATAAAATTTATCGCTATTCTCAGTTAATTCATCTGTTTTGTATAAATTGTTTTCTGTCCATATTGACTGCCATTTTTTTTCTATTTCAGATGGATTATATAAATTGGTATCAGCCTCATATTGTTTATCGGGAGAAATCACTTAATTTTTAAATATTAAATTACTATTTTAATATCCATTGTATAAAATAGAAATAGATTGTTAAAAGGAATAATTTATAATAAAAATTTAAAATATGTTATCTAAAAATGAAAAATATAACTTTTGAAAAATATCAAGGTAACGGAAATGATTTCGTAGTAATTGATTCTAGAGGAAATGATTTATATAAGAATTACAAGTCAAATAAAATATTTGATATAAAAAAAATTTGCAACAGGCAATTTGGTATTGGAGCAGATGGTGTGATTTTTATAGAACAACCTAATGATGATAATTATGCAAAAATGATAATCTTTAATTCTGATGGTTCTGAAGCACAAATGTGTGGAAACGGAATTAGGTGTTTAGTTGAGTATCTCCATGTAAATGATTCAATGAATAATAAAAATATTGAATATAAAATCGAGACTAAAGCAGGTTTAAAAATTGCAAAATATATAAATGATGAAATTACAGTAAAAATGGGAGTTCCAATTTTAGAAAGTCAAAATATTCCAACAACAATTGAAAAAAAAATTAATTCAATTCCTTCACATCAATTTATTGAAAAAAATTTTAATAATGTAGGTTATGCCGTAGGAATGGGAAATCCTCATTTAATATTCTTTTTACAAGACATAGAGTCAATTGTTCTTTCCAGACTTGGTCCTATATTTGAAAAAAATGAATTATTTCCAGAAAAAACTAATGTGCATTTTTGTCAAATCTTTAATAGAGATAATATCAAAGTAAAAGTATGGGAAAGAGGGGCAGGTCCAACCTTAGCCTGTGGAACAGGTGCTTGTGCTATTCATGTAGCAGCTTATAAATTAGGCCTTTGTAATTCACAAACCATAGTAACTTTACCAGGTGGTAATCTTAAAATTGATTGGTCAAAAGAAGATTGTGAAGTCATGATGACCGGTAATGCTAAAAAGGTTTTCTCAGGATCAATGTTAGTAAATTAATGGAAAATAATTTTATCTATTTAGATAATGCATCCACAACTCCATTATCTGAGAATGTTTTAAATATAATAAATTCAACTTATAGGAATTATTGGCATAACCCTTCATCTACATATGAGCTAGGGATAAAATGCTCTACCTATCTTGAGAAAATTAGATCTAAAATTTCTTATATATTTGAAGCAGATCCAGAGGACATAATTTTCACATCTGGTTCTTCGGAATCAACAAATATTGTATTTAATAATATTTATGAGAACTTTAAAAATGGTAAAGTTGTTATATCGAATGTTGAACATCAAGCAACAACTATTTGTGCTAATAAACTAAAAAAACAAAATTGGGATATTTACGAATGGAGGGTAAATAATGATGGAATTTTAAATATTTCTAATATCGATAAAATTTTAAACAATGAAACTAATCTTGTATCAATTATTTGGGGACAAAGTGAAATTGGGACAATACAACCTGTTCAATTTATAGGTTCCAAATGTGAAGAATTAAATATTATGTTTCATTTAGATGGAACTCAAATATTAAGTAATGGATTATTCAGTTGGAAAGATCTTAAATGCGATTTTTTAAGTTTATCTGCTCATAAATTTGGGGGTCCAAAAGGTATCGGTATTCTTTTGACAAAAGAAAAGTCTAGACAAATTTTAAAAAATAAAGACATATCATTTACTCAGGAATTTTCAATTAGACAAGGTACACAAGCTTTGCCATTAATCGCTGGAATGTATGAATCACTAAAAAATATTAAAGGAAAAATAAAATTACATGATTACATAACTGAATTTCCTTCTAATAATATTAATAAACTTATAAATTATTTTTTTCAAAAAATTAAGGATAATAATCATATAAAAATTACGGGCAGTATTAACCATAGGCTTCCCAATCATATTTCGTTTCTAATATTAAATAAACTATTTGAGCCTATAAGGGCCTATAAGATTGTTAATTTCATGTCAGAAAATAAAATAGCCATAAGTAGTGGAAGTGCTTGTTCAAGCTCATCTGGGAAACCTAGCTCAACACTTAAAAATATTGGTTTAAAAGATGATGAACTATATTCAAATATTCGTGTTACTTTAGGTTCAATAAACAATAAGTCAGAAATAGATAAATTTTTAGAACTTATTCAAATATGCATTGACAAATTTTAATGGAAACTAATTACAGATTACCTAAAGATTTAAATGAATCTCTTAAGAATATGGAGGATGCAATTATTCCAAGTTTATTAAATTCAAATAAAAGATTTACTATAGAATTTAATTTTGAAGGATTGAAGTTTAACAGAATTGGATTAACTATCTACAAGATATTATCTAAAAATATTAATAATCTATTCATAACATTTGCCGATCAAGGTGCTGTTGCTTTGGCTCAAAGAGACTATCCAGATATCAAAGATAAAATCTTTACTTTTAAATCATTTAACGAATCAAATAATATAAATAATATTGATAGTGCAATGATATCGATAATACCTCAACCATATGATTTCGATTCATTTGAACCTATGTCTGATAATTATCAAGGAACTCATTATTCATTAAATCCCAAATTTGAAGATGCCAATATTGGTATAGGAAGTGTTATTAGAGAGAGACGTAAAAATTTTGTCAAAACTTGGAAAAATATTTATTTTCTTCAGCCTTTAAATAAAGCTGCTCTTATGCATATTTATCCAAATAACTGGTTACTTTTCAAAGAAGAAAACAAAAAATATTCTTTTAAAAAAGAATTTGAAATTAAACCGGACAACGAATCTATTTTTGTAAATTTATAGATTGAATGTGATAAAAAAAATTTATTCATTTTTCTTTATTGTTCTTCTATTAGTAACATCTCCTATCTTAATAAGATATTTACTAGCAAATCAGAAAATAACTATTTTAAATAGTATTTATTTTAATTTCCCTGGAATAATTACTAAAAATAAAAAATGTCCTACTTATGATGCTTTATTGAATCAAACGCTTGATGACTCTTTTAGTGTATCGATTATTAATAATAAAGGAGAAATAATTAGTTCCCATAATGATGAAGTTCTAAGGTTGCCAGCATCAAATCAAAAATTATTCTCATCAGCTTATGTTTTAAGTAAATATAAATTAAATAATAATTTAAAAACTTCCTTATTAAAAAAAAATAAAAACAATTATTATTTGCAGGGTCAAGGTGATCCAGATCTGAATTATGAACATATAATCGAACTAGTTTCAAATGTTAAAGAAAATAATATTATTAACTTTAATATTGTAGAAATTGATTCCAAATTATATTGGCCAAATGGTTGGACAAATACTGATAAAATTTACGAATATGGTTCTCCAATTACATCTCTTGCAATAGAAAGTAATCACAATAAATATGAGGATATTTATGCATTAAAAAATTTTATTAAAAACTATTTAAAAAATAAATTTCCAAATTCAAATGTTTATATAGATTTTTTTGATTCAGAAAAGATATTTTATTTAAAAGATATTACAGAGATAAAGAAAATATATTCAACTCCAATTCTTTCATTATTAACTTTAACAAATTCTGAAAGCCATAATTTTACCGCTGAATCTCTCTTTAAAAATGCCTCAAATACATGGAAAGATAATGACTATACAAAATTGAAAAAATGGTTAGAAAATAAGGGTCTCCCTGTAACTAATACATACTTTGCAGATGCTAGTGGATTGTCTAGAAAAAATAAAATTACGACAAAGTTAGTTGCATTGTTTTTAAATAAAATGAGATATTCTAATAATTTTCATGCTTATCAATCTACACTTGCAATTATGGGAGTAAGAGGAACATTAGCTAAAAGATTTGTAAATAGTGAATTATCTGGAAAGTTTTTTGGAAAAACTGGTACTCTTTCAAATGTCTTTGCATTATCTGGTTTTTTATATAAAAATGAAAAGCCAATAATTATAAGCATTATCCAAAATTCTAATAATATTAATAAAGAAAAATCATTTAAATTATTACGTGATATTTATTACTTGAAATCTTGTAAATAAAAATATTATTTAAAATATTCTTTTAAATCCTTTTTAACAGAGGGGGGTACCATATGATTAATTTCACCCCCAAATTTTGCAACTTCTTTTACTAAAGAACTACTAAGAAAACTATAGTTTGTATTGGTTGATAAAAATATAGTTTCAATTTCATTATTAAGAGATTTATTTGTATGAGCAATCTGGAGTTCATACTCAAAATCACTCATTGCTCTTAATCCTCTTAAAATAAGATTAGCTTTTAGATCATTTGCACAATCAACAGTGAGTCCGGAATAAGAAATGACTTCAATATTAGGTAAATGAGAAAGAGAATTTTTTATTTGTAAAATTCTTCTTTGAATATTAAATGTAGGTGTTTTAGAAGTGTTTTCTAAAACAGCAACTACTAGATTGCCAAATATTTTTTCAGCCCTTTCTATTAAATCAATATGCCCGTTTGTTAAAGGATCAAATGTACCAGGATAAAGAATTTTCATGAATTTATTATGAACGAATAAGAAATATAGTTAAAATAAGTTTATTAGATATATCAATTATGACATTAAATCTAGAAGCAAAAAAAATCTTATTAAGAAAAATACCTCACGGTTTATTCATTTGTGGAGTTAGAGACGAAGATAAAAATGAAGTAAATGGATTTACTGCTAGTTGGGTGACTCAAGGTTCCTTCACCCCCCCATTAGTGGTAATGGCAGTTAGAGCAGAGGGTTCTAGTCATAATATAATAAAGTCTACCAATAAGTTCTCATTAAATGTGCTCAAAAGTGATCAAAAGGATCTAGCAGCTGTTTTCTTTAAACCCCAAAAAGCATTAGGAGGCAGATTTGAATCTGTTGAATTTAATTTAGGTGAACTTGGATTGCCTATTTTAGTTGATAGTGTGGGTGGAGTTGAATGTAATGTTGTTGGAAGTGTTATTCATGGAGACCATACCGTTTTTGTAGGAGAAGTTCAATCTGCTTATTTGAATAATGATGTTGACTCACTAAATTTATCTTCAACTGGCTGGAATTATGGAGGTTAACCATTATAAATGAGTAATTCTTCTATAGAAACAATAAATAACAAATATAATTTTAAAATAGAATATAAATTAATTAATAATAAGGAGTTATTAAAATCAAGATTATCTGAAATTCCAAAGTCATCTGGTTGCTATCTTTTTAAAGATATAGATAATAATTTACTTTATATTGGTAAATCTAAAAAACTACGCAGTAGAGTAAGTAGTTATTTCAATAATTTTTCAGATTTAACTCCAAGATTAAGTTTGATGGTTCGTCAAATAACTGAAATAGAAATTATAGTCACAGATAGCGAATATGAAGCACTAAATTTAGAGTCAAATTTAATAAAAACAAATAAACCATACTTTAATATTCTTTTAAAGGATGATAAGAAATATCCATATCTTTGCATAACTTGGAGTGAAAAATATCCTCGAATATTTATTACAAGAAGAAGAAGAAATAGAAATAATTTAGATAGATATTATGGGCCTTATGTAGATGTCGGATTATTAAGGAGAACATTATTTACGATAAAAAAAATATTTCCACTTAGACAAAGGCCAAGGCCAGTCTATAAAGATAGAACTTGTTTGAATTATTCAATAGGAAGATGTCCAGGTGTTTGCCAAGAAGTAATATCATCTGACGATTATAAAAAAATAATGAAACAAGTATCTATGATATTTCAGGGAAGAAATGATGACTTAGAAATATTTTTACAAAAAAAAATGCTTCAATTTTCAAATGATTTAGATTATGAGAATGCAGCGAAAATAAGGGACCAAATTTCAGGTTTAAAATTATTAACTGAATCACAAAAAATATCAATACCAGATTCTTCAATTAATAGAGATATCTTTGGAATAGTTTCAGAAAAAAATGTAGCTAGTATACAAATTTTCCAAATGAGATCTGGTAAGCTCATTGGGAGAATTGGTTATAGTCAAAAATTAAATAATAAAGATGAAAATCTTATTCTACAAAGGGTACTAGAAGAGCATTATATGAATGTTGAATGCGTAGAAATACCATCAGAAATTCTTATTCAATATAAACTTCCAAAACAAACAACCATAGAGGATTGGTTAACGGAGCTAAAAAAACAGAAAGTAAAAATCATAATACCAAAAAGAAATAAAAAACATGAAACTGTAGAGATGGTTTTAAAAAATGCAAAATTAGAATTAGATAGAATATTAAATGGGATACAAGATAATGAATCATCAATTGAGGATCTTGCCCAAATACTTGAATTAAGCGATCAACCTAAAAGAATTGAAGGTTATGATATAAGTCATATTCAAGGTACAGACCCAGTAGCATCACAAGTCGTATTTATTGATGGAATTCCTTCTAAACAGCATTATAGGAAATATAAAATTAAAGATCCAAACGTTTTTATAGGACATAGTGATGATTTTGCTTCGATATATGAAGTAATACATAGAAGGTTTAGGAAATGGTCAAGATTTAAAAAAAACGGAGGAGATTTTTCAATATTAAATGATAAAACGAATAGCAAATTAGATAATGAACTTCTATCAGATTGGCCTGATTTAATAATGATTGACGGAGGTAAAGGGCAGTTAAATGCTGCTATTAAAGCATTAAAAGAATTAAATCTTGAGGAAGAAATTACTATATGTTCATTGGCAAAAAAAAATGAAGAAATATTTATTCCAGGTTTTAGAAACTCTCTTGATACTGATGATAATCAAAAAGGAGTCCTTCTATTAAGAAGGATAAGAGATGAAGCCCATAGATTTGCATTATCTTTTCATAGAGACAAAAGATCTATGAGAATGAATAGATCACAATTGTCTCAAATCAGTGGATTAGGTCCATCTAGAATAAGAGAATTGCTTGAGCATTTTAAATCAATAGACGCAATAAGAATAGCTACTAAAGAGGATTTATCAAAAGTTAAAGGACTTGGAAAAAATTCAGTAAATGATATATATGAATATTTTCACGAGTTATAAATATTAATTAATTTTTGAAAAATAGATTTCTTGATATTGTTAAATATAACTATATTAAAAATATATTTACAAATTAATCTAGTAATTTGACAGCTGAAACATATCTCTGGCTTAAATCACTACACATTATTGGTGTAATCGTTTGGTTCTCAGGACTTTTTTATTTAGTAAGACTTTTTATATATCATGAAGAATCTAAAAATATGGATAATGAATTAAAAATTGCCTTTAATAAACAATACACCTTGATGGAAAAAAGGCTGGCAAATATAATCACAACTCCTGGGATGATATTAGCTTTAAGTATGGCTATATGCATGGTTATTATGCAGCCAAGTTGGTTAAGTGAGAAGTGGTTGCAAATTAAAATTTCTTTTGTTTTGGGATTAGTAATTTATCATTCTTATTGTTATAAAATAATGTATTCATTACAAAATGGTACTTCAACCATCTCAGCAAAAAAACTAAGATTATTAAATGAATTGCCTACTTTATTATTATTTATAATTGTACTTTTAGTTATTTTTAAAAATAATTTTCCAACCAGTGTTGCCACATGGAGTGTAGTTGGACTTGTTATTTTCATGTTGGCTTCAATACAATTATATGCAAAGATTAGAAAGAAAAATGAGAATTCATTAAGTAATGAATAGGGAAGACTTAATAAAATTAACTTCCAATATTAATAAATATAGTTGTCCTAAAAATATTAATTTTCACTGTCATACAAAATTTAGTGATGGAAGTCTAGAACCTCATGAACTTTTAGAACAAGCTTATAAAAATAACTTGAAATTTTTATCAATAACCGATCATCATACAATTAAAGCTCATGAATATATAAAAAAAAATAATATACTCAAAAATTATCCTAAAGATTCGCTTACATTAATTTCCGGAATAGAAATTAATTGTTTGATTCTAGGATGTTTAGTACATGTAATTGGATTAGGAATAGATATTAAAAGTAGATACCTAAATCCCTACATCCTTGGACAATCTCCAATAGGTAATGATTTAAATATTAAATCAGTTATTAAAGCAATAAGTTTAGCTGGTGGTTTATCATTTCTTGCACATCCAGCGAGGTACAGGATTCCCTTTTATAAATTAATTCCAGAGGCCAAAATACAAGGTATTGATGGAATAGAGGTTTGGTATGATTATGAACTTAATGAAATATGGAATCCTAGTTTATTTGTATGTTCAGAAATAGATAAATTAGCAGATAAATATTCAATGCTAAAAACATGCGGAACAGATAGTCATGGACTTTCACTATTAGGTAGATAATTCAGAATTCGTTTTTTTCAATTATTGAATCAGTATTAATAATTATGTTCTTTAAATTTTCAATGACATCAGAAGAACAATTATTCCACATTTTTCTATTGACAATTTCAAGAAATCTTTGTGCAATATCTCTTAAAGCCCATGGATTATTTTTTAGAAAGAAATTCCTAAGATCGCGATCACATAACCATGATTTATAAACTTCCTCATAACACCAATCTGATACTACTTCAGTAGAAGCATCAAAAGCATATAAGTAATCTAGTGTAGCTGAAAATTCAAACGCTCCTTTATAACCATTATCCTTCATTCCATTTATCCATTTAGGGTTAAGTATTCTTGATATAACAACTTTATTAATTTCATCTTGTAATTTTGAAATTTTAGATAATCCAAATTTAGATAAATCACCATGATACATTTCAGGTAATTTACCGCTCAATTTTTTTACTGCTGAAGATAAACCACCCTGAAATTGATAATAGTCATCAGAATCTAAAATATCATGTTCCTTATTATCTTGGTTATGAACAACTAACTGCACATTTTTAAGAGCATTTTCTAATGAATTTTTATCCTCTATAGGTTCAAGGTTATCACTATAAATCCACTTACTCCAATTAAGAAAAGATTCTCCAAAATCATCTATATTATCCCAATTAGAATTTGAAATTAGTTCTTGTAGACCAGCTCCATATGAACCTGGTGCTGACCCAAATATACGATTAATTGGATCACCATCCTTTAATGCCCCAGCAAGAGGGTTAATTTTAACATTCTCATTAAGATTAGATATTAAATTTATTGCTTTAGAAGTTAATTTGATTAACTGAGGAAATGCATCTCTAAACATTCCCGAAATCCTTAATGTAACATCTACTCTTGGCCTATCGAGAACAGATAAAGGGATGATTTCTATGTCAACTACTCTTCTTGAGGGGCCATCCCAAATAGGTTGTACCCCTAATAAATATAATATTTGACAAATGTCTTCTCCACCATTTCGCATGGTGGATGTTGCCCATACAGATATTGCTATATTTTTTAAATCTTCTCCATTTTCTTGTTTGTATAAATTAATAATTTGAGACGCAGATTTACAACCAACACTCCATGCTGATTCAGTTGGGAGTCCTCTCGCATCAACTGAAAAGAAATTTTTACCAGTGGGTAAAGCTTCAGTTTTACCTCTCGTAGGGGCTCCAGATGGACCACTTTTTACATATTTGCCATTTAATGAATTAATAAATGATAATTTTTCATTATATGAAGAATTAATGATTGGATTTAGTATCTCATTTTTTAATAATAAAAAATAATCATTATGTTTTTTATCATTAAAGAAATAGTCTATTATTTTCTGATTTTTATATTTGTCTAAATAATTTATATTGGTTTTCTTTTTGTAAAAAAACAAATATATAATATATTTTGCTTGTTGTTCCAAAAACTCAATAGACATTCTAAAATTTAAAATTTTTTTGTTTGAAAACCTCAATAATATTTTTTTATCTTTTTCAGTTAACTTTTGATCATATTTATTTGTCCAAGGATTCAAATCCAGTTTTAAATTTTTCGCTATATATTGAACAACACCAATTCGGTTGGCATTTGGTACTCTTGCAATACACAAGAATAAATTTATTTCATTAATATCATTCTGCCTATTGCCAAATACATGCAAGCCTGTTCTTATTTGAGATTCTTTAATTTTGCAAAGAAAAGAATCAATTTCTTCTATTTGATTATTTTTATTCTTTAAAGTAATTTCACTAAAATCTTTTTTAATTAATTCAAAAATGGATTTTTCTATTATCTCAATACGATTAGAATTTAATAATTTTGCTTCAAAATATTCGTCTAAATAATTTTCTAATATTGAATATTTTCCATATAATTCTGACCTATCCAAAGGAGGGGTTAAATGATCAATAATTGTTGCAGCAGTTCTTCTTTTAGCCTGGGATCCTTCTCCAGGATCATTTACGATAAAGGGATATATGTTAGGTATTGCTGGACAAATTATATTTGGAAAACATTTATTGCTGAGACCTATAGATTTGCCAGGTAACCATTCAACAGTCCCATGTTTACCAATATGGCATATAGCATTTGCATTAAAAACTTTTTCAATCCAAAAATATTGTGCTAAATATCTATGAGGAGGTGGAAGATCAGGAGAATGAATATCTCTATCAGTGTAAGCGTCATAACCACGTTGAGGTTGAATCAATAATGTTATTTTTCCGAATCTAAGACCATTTATTGAGAAGCCTTCATTATCTAGATCGATCGCATCAGATGGTTTACCCCAACGATTAATAATAGTATTTTTTGGATCGAGTTCTAAATAATTCCAATATTTTAAATAATCACTAAGTGGTAAGTAATCTAATGGTTTATTATTCTGAGATTCAATATCATTAGTTCTAGTTTTTATAAGCATTGACATTAATTCCGAAGAATCTTGAGGATAATTACAAGATCCAAGGTCATATTCTTCTTCTTTTAACCAATTAAGAATATTTATTATTGAAGATGGAGTATTTAGACCAACGCCATTACCGATTCTTCCGTTCTTTACTGGATAATTACTTATTACTAAACAAATTCTTTTATCAAAATTATTAAGTTTCTGTAGTTTCACATAATTTGTTGCAAATTTTGAAATCCATTCAATCCCTACTTGATCAGCTTTGTAACTAGTTATTTCACTGTAAAGTGTATTTTTTTTTGATATTATTTCTTTAAAAGCAGAAGGTGAGGTAGTAATTCTTCCATCAAATTCGGGAATAATTATTTGCATTAATAAATCAGATGAATTCATTCCAATTGATGAATTTAACCAATTTTTTTTTGATATATTTGAAGAAAGAAGCTGTAAAATTGGGATTTTAAGAGAAGTAAAAATATTTGTAGAATTTTCAATTAAATCATTATTTTTGATTTGAGATGAAGAAAATGAAGTTGTGGTAATTATTATTTTAATATCTTCTTTTTTAAAAATTTCTATTAATTTCTTTTGAATAATTTGATCTTTTAGAGTTGAAATAAAAAATGTTTTAGGAGATAGTCCGCATTTTCTTAACTGCAAGTTAAGTTTTTCGTTTACTTCAATTTCATTAGCCAAAAAAAGCGATTTATAGGATATTATTCCTATCTTTTCTCCTTTTTCAATTTTCCAATCATACAAATAAGGATCTGCATAAAAAGAAATCTTTAAAAACTCATTAGGAATTAATGTTTCATCTTTTTTTAGATAATTTAAACAATTAAGAAATTTTCTATAATTATTCAGTCCTCCAGATCTTAGTAATTTAGAAATATTTAATGCTACAACTTTATCTATACTACTAATTTCACATAAGGAAACTTCCTGATCAAGGGTGCCTGATAGGATTACTAACTTCCTTTTTTTATCAACTGCTTGCCAATTTAAAAGTTGTTCAATTCCATAGTTCCATGTTCCTTTATCTCCAAATAATCGTAGTACGACAACTTTTGCATAATTAATTGTTTTTAATAGATAATTATCTATTTGCGCTGAGGAATTTAAATTAGAAATTTCTAAAGCTCTAATATTATTTTTTAATGAATCAAATTCTTTTTCTAACAATAAGTTCGATAAGAGATTTAAATCAGCTTTGACACTTGTTATAAAAATAAAATCTGCAACTGGTTGCTCTATTAAATCATCCTTATTCTTTTCATTTCCTGCTATATTCAATATCCTGTGCATTTTTATATATAAATAGGGTTTAGAATACGTAAGTAGGATAAAACAAGTTTACCTTAATTAAATAAATTAAATATGCATGAATTTCTTCCATACGCCTGGTTCGAAGGTAAATGTATTCCATTTAAAGAAGCAAAAATATCAATAGCTACTCATGCACTACATTATGGTACTGCTGCATTTGGAGGAATGCGAGCGATACCTAATCCTACAAATAAAGAAGAATTCCTTTTATTTAGAACTGATAAACACATAAAAAGATTATCTCAAAGTGCAAAATTACTCTTAACTGATATTTCTGAAGAATATATTTTTAAAGCCTTAGAGGAAGTTATTAAAAGAAATAAGCCAGAAAAACCTATCTATATTAGACCATTCGTATATACAAGCGATTTAGGTATAGCTCCGAGGTTACACAATATTGAAACAGATTTCTTTATTTATTGTATTGAACTAGGAGATTATCTATCCCCAGACGGAGTTTCTTGTAGAATGAGTAGTTGGACTAGACAAGAAGATAGATCTCTACCATTGAGAGGAAAAATAAGTGGAGCTTATATTACTAGTTCATTAGCTAAAACAGAAGCTAGTTTATCGGGGTTTGATGAAGCCTTGCTATTAAATTCAAGTGGTAAGGTAAGCGAAGCTAGTGGTATGAATTTATTTATTGTAAGAAATGGAGACTTAATCACGCCTGGTGTTGATCAAGATATCCTTGAGGGGATTACTAGAGCTAGTGTAATTGAATTAGCAAAATCTTTTGGAATAAATGTAATTGAAAGACCTGTTGATAAAACAGAATTATTAATAGCAGATGAAGTTTTTCTAACTGGTACAGCAGCAAAAATTACACCAGTTAAAAAAATTGAATCAAGTAAATTAAATGGTGAAAGACCAATAATGAATAAATTAAAAAGTAAGCTTATAGAAATAACAGAAGGTCGTTCTCAAGACTATGATAATTGGGTAACAAGAATTTCTCTAAAATAAATTAATTTTTACCTAAAAATGGAATCTTTCAGAACCTATTTAAATAGAGATGAAAAGCCATTAATAATTTTTGACGGTGGTACTGGAACATCTTTTCAGAACTTAAATCTTACTGCAGACGACTTTGGAGGCAAAGAATTAGAGGGTTGTAATGAAAACCTTGTTTTATCCTCACCAAAGGTAGTTAAAAAGGTTCATAGTTCATTCTTAGCAGCAGGTTGTCATGTTATAGAAACTAATACTTTTGGAGCCTCATCAATAGTTCTTGATGAATATGATATTGCGGATAAGGCATATGAGATAAATAAAAATGCTGCATTAATAGCAAAAAAGGCTGCTGCCAATTATGCATCAGTAGATAAGCCAAGGTTTGTTGCTGGCTCAATTGGACCAACTACTAAATTACCCACATTAGGACATATAGATTTTGATGAATTAAAGCAATCATATAAAGAACAAATATATGGTCTTACAGATGGAGGAGTTGATCTTCTTTTAATTGAAACTTGTCAAGATGTATTACAAATTAAATCTGCCTTATTAGCGTCTAAAGAAGTACTTGATAGTAAAAATATAGATATACCTATAATGGTATCTATAACAATGGAAACAACAGGTACTATGCTTGTTGGATCTGATATCGCCTCTGCATTAACAATATTAGAGCCATTTAATATAGATATCCTTGGACTGAATTGTGCAACTGGTCCAGAACAAATGAAAGAACATATTAAATATTTATCTGAAAATTCTCCTTTCGCTATAAGCTGTATTCCCAATGCAGGACTTCCTGAAAATATTGGTGGTGTAGCTCACTACAGATTAAAGCCAATAGAATTAAAGATGCAGTTAATGAATTTTATATATGACTTTAAGATTCAATTAATAGGTGGATGTTGTGGGACAACACCTGAACATATTAAATATCTTTCTTCAATAATCGATGAAATTAATTATAACCAAAGGTCTAACAAAATTGTTAATAACAATTTAAGTGGTTATATTCCTTCTGCATCATCAATATATAATTCTGTACCGTACAAACAAGACAATTCTATCTTGATTGTAGGAGAAAGATTAAATGCAAGTGGATCTAAAAAGGTAAGGGAGTTATTAAATAACGACGATTGGGATGGACTAGTTTCAATTGCCAAGCAACAACAAAAAGAAAATGCACACGTTCTTGATGTGAATGTTGATTATGTGGGGAGAGACGGAGTGAAAGATATGAAAGAAATAACTTCAAGACTTGTTACCAATATAAATTTGCCATTAATGATTGACTCTACAGATGCTGACAAAATGGAAAGTGGATTAAAGTCAGCTGGTGGTAAATGTATTATAAATTCAACCAATTACGAAGACGGCAATGAAAGGTTTGATCAAGTACTAAATTTAGCCTTAGGGTATGGTTCAGGTCTTGTTGTAGGAACTATTGATGAAGATGGAATGGCAAGGAATGCAGATAAAAAATATAACATTGTAAAACGAGCGCTTAATAGAACCAGAGAATGTGGCTTGTCAGATTATGAGCTATTTTTTGATCCATTAGCTCTGCCAATATCTACTGGGATAGAAGAAGATAGATTAAACGCTAAAGAAACAATTACTGCTATTTCAAAAATTCGTGAAAATTTTCCAGATATTCATATCATACTGGGGATATCAAACATTAGTTTTGGTCTTTCACCATTATCAAGAATTAATCTAAATTCAATATTTTTAGATGAGTGCATTAAAGCAGGATTGGATTCTGCTATCATCGCACCAAATAAAATTTTGCCATTATCAAAAATTTCTGAAGAAACTAAAAAGCTTTGCTTAGATTTGATATATGACAAAAGAGAATTTGAAAATGATATTTGTATTTATGATCCATTAGTAGAATTAACAATGGCTTTTCAAGATTTATCTATTCAAGATTTCAAAAAAGCATCTTCAGAAAATAAAAACCTAACTCTGGAAGAAAGTCTAAAAAATCATATTATTGATGGAGAAAAAATAGGTTTAGAGGAGCAATTAAATAAAGCGTTAAAAAAATATAAACCTCTTGAAATAATTAATACTTTTTTACTTGATGGGATGAAAGTTGTAGGAGATTTATTTGGTTCAGGTCAAATGCAATTGCCATTTGTACTCCAATCAGCAGAAACAATGAAATTTGCTGTTTCAATTTTAGAACCATATATGGAAATTGTAGATAAAAACATATCAAATGGAAAACTCTTAATTGCAACTGTCAAAGGCGATGTTCATGATATTGGAAAAAATTTGGTTGATATAATACTTACAAATAATGGTTATGACGTTATAAATCTTGGAATAAAGCAAGATGTTTCAGCAATTATAGATGCACAAAAGAAGCACAATGCAGATTGCATCGCTATGAGCGGATTACTTGTTAAATCAACTGCTTTTATGAAAGATAATTTAGAGGCTTTTAACAATGAAGATATTAGTGTACCAGTAATATTAGGAGGCGCAGCCTTAACTCCAAAATTTGTAAATGAGGACTGCAGCAAAATATATAACGGGAAAATATTGTACGGAAAAGATGCGTTCACTGATCTTAAATTCATGAATGAATATATGGATAATAAAAAAAAGGGTAATTGGTCAAATACAGAGGGATTCATTAACAATGAGGGTATAAATATTAAATTAGCCTCATCAAAATCCAATTCTCAAACTGTTAAAAAATCAATATCTATAGATATAGATACTTATAAATTAAATTCAAAAGAAAATTTTATAAGATCTAAATTTATAAATGAAGAAGAACCAATTCAAGCTCCTTTCTTGGGAACAAAAGTATTGAACGACATTGATATAGATTTAAATAAGTTAATTTTTTATTTAGATACAAAAGCTCTTTTTAGCGGACAATGGCAAATAAAAAAAGGAAAAAACCAAAGCGTAAATGAATACAATAACTATTTGGATTCATATGCTAAACCATTGTTAGATAAATGGTTAGATACAATTATAGAAAAAAAACTTATCTCACCCAAAGCAGTTTATGGATATTTCAAATGCGGGAGAAAAGATAATAGTATCTTCTTATTTGATGATAAATCATTAAATAAAATATCCCAATTTAATTTTCCAAGACAAAAATCTGGGAATAATTTATGCATAGCTGATTTCTATTGTGATTTAAAAAATGATAAACCGATAGATATATTTCCTATGCAGGCTGTAACGATGGGGGATATTGCTAGTGAATATTCTCAAAAATTATTTAAAGAAGATAAATATAGCGATTATTTAATATTCCATGGACTTACAGTGCAATTAGCAGAAGCTCTAGCTGAGTATGTTCATGCATTAATTCGCATTGAATGTGGTTTTAGGACTGAAGAACCAGACAAAAATAGAGATATACTAGCTCAAAAATATAGAGGAGCTAGATATTCTTTTGGTTATCCTGCATGTCCAAAAGTATCTGATTCAAACATACAATTATCATTGTTGGATGCAAAAAGAATAAACTTGACAATGGATGAATCTGAACAACTTCATCCAGAACAAAGTACTACAGCTATCATTTCACTACACTCAAAAGCTAAATATTTCAGCGCTTAAGCTAAATCTTTAGTTGTTTTCTAAATATTCAATAATTTCTTCCTGTAGTTCTTCCATCGTTTCATTATCACCCAGATCAATTCCCTCACCCGCGGCATCCTGTGTTAACTCAAGATAATATGAAGCACCATCACTAGATAAAAATTCTAATGCAGAGGTTTCATCACTATCTTTAAACGCTTCATAAAGAGCTTTAAATGCTATGTTTTCAGTAAAGTCCCAATCCATAATGATAAAAACCTTATTAGAATTATTACCTCCTTACCCCCCATACTCGTCAACCTTTTTTAAAGAAATGTTGGTGTTTTATTATTACAAAAAAAATCTATGACCATAAATAATCAAACACAGTTAAATGTCCTAGGAGAAAAAATTGAGATTTGCAGTTGCGCACCTATGACAGGGTGGTTCAGAGATGGATTTTGCAACTATGACAAAAATGATGGAGGGAATCATTCTATATGTTGTGTAATGGATGATAATTTCCTGAAATATAGTAAATCACAAGGTAATGATTTAATAACTCCCATGCCTATTTATTCCTTCCCAGGACTAAAGGATGGTGATCATTGGTGTATTTGTCTTGATAGGTGGAAGCAAGCATTATTAGACGGTCTTGCACCAAAAGTCATATTAGAATCAACACATATTGTAGTCTTAGAATCAGTACCTCTGGAAAAATTGAAAGAATATCAATTTAATAAAAAGTAATTACAAGTTTATTTTTTTTTTTAAAATGATTATGATTATTTTTTTTAAATGAGTTTAGAAATATATTGGAAAAAAGCACTAGAACAAACTCGATTATCAATTGATGATGAATCATTATATCCTCTCAAAACTGTTATTATTACAGGAGATTTATATGAAAAAGACGACTTCATAATTAGGAAACTCGATACTTTAAAATTTAATAAAAAAAAAATTTATGGTCCTAAGCAAAATCCATTTTGTCCTTGGGAAAAGATACTAGAAATTGATAAAATTGGTTATAATCATCAACTAATATTAAATAAGTACCCTGTACAAAAAGGTCATATTTTACTTATTACAAATGAGTGGAAACCTCAAAATGGATGGTTAGATATTAAAGATTGGAGAGCGATCCAACAAGTTAATAAAGATACTAGTGGATTATGGTTTTTCAATAGTTCTCCAATTGCGGGTGCAAGTCAACCTCACAGGCATTTTCAACTTCTGCGTAGATCTAAAGGTGAGATATCATGCCCTAGAGAAAATTGGTTTTTAGAGATGAACTCATATCAAGATCTAAATAGTAAGCTTAAAAAAAATATTATTGTATCAAAATTTAATTTTTTAGAAAATTCATCATCTCTTTTTGAATTTTATTTAGAATTATGCAAGAAATTAGGACTTGGGGACCCTATTAGTGATAAGAAACCGATATATCCTTACAATATTTTAATAACTAATGAATGGATCGCTATTATTAAGAGAAAAAATGATCATATTCATGGTTTCAGTATAAACGGTTTAGGATTTGCAGGATATCTATTAGTAACTGAAAAATCAAATATTAATTATTTAAAGAAATTTGGCCCTGAAAAACTTCTAGAAAGTTTTGTTTGAATACTAGTTAGTTACTTCAACTTCTTTATCCCTGCTTATTTGGCTTTCTAGAACTTCTATAGATGCTGTTACGGAGGCGATTTTACGTTCAAGTGAATCCTTAATATAATTAAGCATTTCTAATCTCTTATGTTGATAAAAACTCTTTTTTTCTTTAGATGACTTGAAATAACAATTAAACATTTTTATTTTCATTATAAAAAGATACTTAATTGACTTGTGACATGAAAATAAATTGGTTTTAATTTAAAAACAATTTTCCGTATGGACTTTCAATTTTTTTTGAATAAAATTAAATAAATTCCATACTATTCAAGAAAATATTATTGAATATTCCTGAAAATTCAAATACAAAAAGAATTTCAATTGATTTACCTGAGGAACTAATTTCCAGGTTTGATCAATTACGAAAAGAGTGGGGATTTAGAGCAAGAGGACCTGTAATAGAAAAGATACTTAAAGAACTTCTTCAAGATGATGATTTAATACCTAAGAACCAACAACAAGAAATAGACTTTAATGAGAAGAATAATAATGAAAATTTAAATATTGATGAAGATACTGCATTGGTATTAATTAAATCAGACGTAATAAAAGAAGTTAATGAGATATCTTTGAATAAAAGATTTACAAATAACAATCAATATAATGAAAAAGCTAACTCAAACATAAGCCTTCCTAATTTTGTTGAAAAAAAAGTAAAGAATCTAAGAAGAAGTATTAATATTGAAAAATTAAAGGAGAATATTAATGATATTCAAATTAATACAATTAAAGAAACTGAATTAATAAAATGTCGAATTGAGTTAATTAGTCATTGGAAAACCTTATATGGATCAGTTCCTAATGATAATGTAGTAGAAGCTTCGATGGATTGGTTTGAAAGGGATATATGGCCAAACCTTGATGGAACTGAAAATCTACCCTTTACGTGGAGTGCAGCCAATAAATTAATGTCAGAATTATGCCCATTTTGGATAAAGAAAAATCCATCCCTTGAAACAATTTTATTAATGATTGGCGTATTAGAAGACCCTTTTGCTACATCAGATCTTATAAATAGAATACCAACACTTATGAGAAGGTTTGTAAGTAGATTTAAGCGAAATAATAGATCAAATTCATTTGAAACGTTGGACTCAACAATGACAGTACATGGAGCACTTAAATTATTGAATTTATCAACATCCGCAGGATCAGCTCATACGTTCCGTAAAATTAGGGAGGCCTATAAATCAATTGCCTTAGAAACGCATCCAGATGCTGGAGGATCTACAGACCAAATGAGAAAATTAAATGAAGCCTATCAATTGCTAAAAAATCTTTATAGAAATAAGTATATAAATTCTTAAATAAGACTTATTATAAGTCTAATTAATAGTCTCATATAAGATAGCTTTTAAGTGAAAAATTTCTAATCTTTATCAATCATTTTTATTCAATTATATAGAAACAATTATTATGTATAAATGGAAATAAAAAAAATTACTTTTATAATAAAAAATTCTTTGTATAGCACTTCTTATATAAGACTTACTTTTAGTCTATTGTATAGTCTTATATAAGATAACTAAGATAAATTAATTATTCAATTTGAATGAATCATTTCCAAACTGCTTAATCCGTGGGAAAAATTAAAAATTGCATAATAAATCAGTAATTTATGTCCGTTCAATGTCCAAGAAATTAATAATGGCTAAAAAGTATTGCTATAAGTGGATTTTATATATTCCCGTACTGCCTTAAAGACAGTACTACTTAGATTGAAGCTTTTCAATAGCAGTTTGTTTATCAATGCTAGGGACATCACTTAATCCGTTAGCATCAAACCAAGGGGCGCTGGCCCAATCAAATCCTTCCCCAAAAGTATTATCTGGTGCAGTTATATACCAATGACATGAAGCATCTGGTATGTCAACAGCACATTTTGACCAATCATCTGACCACTGAGGGACTTGTACCCACAGCACTGAAGATAGAAGTAGAGATAGGAAATTGATCATAAAACTTATCATACAACATTAATTAGTTTTACAGGATTATTATCTATCTTATATAAGAATTATATATAGACTATTTTATGGTCTCATATGAGATTAACAATAAAATTAATTCCTCAATTTAGTATTAAAACATTTTTCAACATTAGAAATGATATTTGAATGTATTGATGTAATGTCCGAGTCCAGTAATGTTTTATTTTTATCTCTATAAGATAATCTAAATGTATAACTTATATGATTATCTCCAAATTTAGTATCTTCAAAAACATCAAGTAAATTTACATCCTCTAAGAGATTTTTTCCTGTTTTTCTTATCTGTGATGTTATTTCGCAAATTAAGAATTTCTTACTGAAAACAAAATTTATATCCCTTTCCATTTTCGGAACAATTGGGTATTGCTTATATATTGGAATCCATTTATTTTTTCTTGTACTAGCTCCCAAGAGGTTAGAAACATTTATGTTAAATAAATAAACTTTTTTTAATGACTTCTTATCTAATATTAGTTTGGGATGTATTTCACCAAAATAACCTGCATCTTTCCCTTCAATAACTAATTTCGCTGTTCTTCCTGGATGAAGAAAATCAAATGAATCAGTAGGTTTATCCTCAATTTTAATGTTCAAAGATGATAAAGCCTCCTTTAACTTTCCTCTGGCCTGGTAATAATTAAGATCGTTATCCTTACCTGAATTTATCCATTTTCCAAATTTTTTATTACCATAAATCGCACCATTCAGAACTTCTTCTTGAATGAACTCAGTTTTCTTATGAAAAACATTTCCAATTTCAAATATATAACAACTTGCTTGTCCAGCTTTTATATTACGGTTCACTATCTCCAAATGTTCTTTCCAGATAGTATCTCTAAGACAACTTGTTTCTGATAACAAAGGATTAGAAATCTTTATAAGTTTTTCATTATCTTCAGG
Organism: Prochlorococcus sp. AG-402-L23; assembly: GCA_003216635.1. Classification (GTDB taxonomy): domain Bacteria; phylum Cyanobacteriota; class Cyanobacteriia; order PCC-6307; family Cyanobiaceae; genus Prochlorococcus_A. The sequence goes on from QCIO01000001.1 coordinate 209,569, forward strand.
AACAAGAGAGTAGCTTAGTACCTCGTTAAAACCGTTTTCTATAAAACCATTTTTTACTTTTCTCAATGCCAACTGTTCTGATGATAATTTTCCAGGCTTAATTGGATTAGGAAGTTTTAAGTCGAATCTGTCATACCCTATTAATCTCGCTATTTCTTCAATTAAATCTATTTCTCTTATTAAATCATGTGATCTATTAGGAATTACTGCTACATCCCAGCCATATTCTTTATTCTTTAAAGAACAACCTATGAGTTTTAATTTATCAACTATTTCATTATCAGATAAATTTCTTTTTTCAAATTGATCATTAATTATTAATGGACCAAGAATTTTATGTATTCGATTTCTCCGTAGTTTAATAAATGTATCCTCATTACTTACTAAATTGGAAGTATTGATGATTGGTGAATTAATAGAAAAATATTCTTCTAAAAGATTAATTGCCCTTGTTACTGCACTTATTGTATTTTTTGATGAAATCCCTTTTTCATACCTGCTGCTAGATTCTGTTCTTATGCCAACCGCCTTTGAAGATTTTCTTATAGTAACTGGATTAAAAACAGCGCCTTCAAGGTAAATAGATGAGGTAGTATTAGTTACAGAAGTCCCTAAACCGCCTATCACCCCTGCAATAGCTACCGGTTTATTACAACAAGTAATAACTGTGATATTGTCATTTAAGTCATATTCTTTACCATCTAAGCAAATAAGGCTTTCGTTATCCTTGCCTTTTCTTACAGAGAAATCTTCTGGAGAAACTTCCTTACCAATTAAGTTTGACAGTTTATCTTTATCAAAGGCATGCAAAGGTTGACCTTGTTCTAGAAGAATATAATTTGTCAAATCAACTAGAAGATTAATAGATTTTATACCTGATTTTTCTATACGGTCTTTAATCCAATTTGGCGATAATTTCTCTCCATTTACTCCATCAATGCAGCTTATTGTATAAATGCAATTAGATTCTATAGCCTCTGGACAAAGTTTAATTCCCTTAAGTAAATGAATATTGTATTTATGGTTTAATTCTGGAAAATTTAAGGTGGATTCTAAAAGTGCAGAAATTTCACGGGCTATACCTAAAACAGACATTCCATCAGGTCTATTAGCTGTAATGGCTAAATCATATATAAAATCATTTAATTGAAGCAAGACAGACCCTGGAGTGCCCAATTCATGTTTTAAAGCTAAATCTTCATCAATTATTTCTATCCCTTCGCTAGAGTCCTCTAAACCCAGTTCCTGCAGTGAACATATCATTCCTTCACTCATGACACCTCTAATTTCACTTCTTTTAATAGTTAAATCAACAGCATTTAATTTCGCGCCGACAGTAGCAACATAAACATAAATATTTGACTTAATATTGCGCGCACCACAGATAATTTGTAAATTCTTTGAATTACCAATATCGACTTGGCAAATTGAAAGTTTATCAGATCCTTCGTGTTTTAACACAGATAAAACCTTACCTAAAACAACACCATTTACATTTTCTGAACAATCTTCTAATGATTCAACCTCAAATCCACCAATAGACAATTTCTCAGAGAGATCTTCAGGAGTAGAGGTGATTTCTACTAAATTATTCAACCAATTTTGAGAAACTTTCATATATATTTTTTAATCAATGATGATAAAAGAAATAAGTATATCTTCAAAAAAGTTTGTTGAAGATGTACAATAGAAAATTATACAATAAAGTATTAATTAAAATGGCCAAAAAAGGGACAAGAGTTGTAGTGACCCTGGAATGTACTGAAGCTAGGACAAGCACAGATCCTAAGAGATCAAATGGTGTCTCAAGATATACTACTGAAAAGAATCGTAGAAATACAACTGAAAGATTAGAACTAAAAAAGTTTAATCCTCATTTAAACAGGATGACAATTCACAAAGAAATAAAGTAATCAAATCAAATTAAATCATGCCTAATTCAATTTTTAAAAAACAATTATCACCAATCAAACCTGGAGATCCCATTGACTATAAGGATGTAGAACTACTAAAAAAATTCATAACTGAGAGGGGTAAAATCCTACCAAGAAGGATGACAGGTTTAACCTCTAAGCAACAAAGAGATCTTACATTAGCTGTAAAAAGAGCCAGAATTGTAGCTCTTTTACCCTTCGTAAATCCTGAAGGATAATTTTATATTGAATATAGTTGGTACTATAGTTAAAATCTTAAATATTTGAAAGATTTAACTAATTTAAAAACATATATTATTGACTCTAATGATCCACATGAGGTTGATGACGCTATTTCATTAGAAGTAAAAGAAGGAAATATAAAAAATTTATGGATACATATTAGTAATCCATGCAAACTCTTTTTGCATGACTCTAATGTTGATTTAGATGCAAGAAAGAGAAATAGCAGTTTATATTTAATTGATCAATATGTCCCTATGCTACCTAAAGATATTCTTGAAAAGGCAAATCTAGCTCAAAATAAGATTTCAGAAACTATTAGTGCAGCAATAGAATTCAATGACGATGGATCAATAAATAATTATGAAATAACAGAAGCAATAATAAAACCAAAATATCAATTAACATATGAAGATGCGAATGAAATATTAGAATTAGAACCTAAAGAAGAAATAGAATTAATTGAGATTAAAAATTTATTAGAAAAAAGTATTACATTCAGAAGGAAACAAGGAGCAATTATTTTTGAAAGTCCTAATAGTAAAATAAAATTACATAAGGATAAAGTTGTACTAAATAAATTAGAGAAAACAATATCACAAATTATAATTGCAGAATCAATGATATTAATGGGTTATGTAACAAGTTTATTTATAGATAAATATAATTTAGCAGCTGCATTTAGGATTCATAAATTAAATTGTATTCCATCTGAAATACTTATTAGATACAATGATAGTGAAATTAAATATATAATATTAAAACAATATATGGGAAGAAGTCACATAACAACTAAGCCCGGAATCCATGAATCATTAGGTCTTAGAATGTATGTACAATGTACTTCACCACTAAGAAGATACCTTGATTTAATAATTCAAAGACAAGTATATAATAAAATTAATAACTATGAACAACTAAGTATAAATTCAGTGTCTAAGATTATTGATTATTCGAAGAATAGACAAACAGAGAATAATAATATTTATAAAAATGATAAATATAAGTATTTAACAATATTTTTTAAGAATGAAAAAAAACCTTTTTATAAAATAATATTCGTTAAGTGGATTAATCATAAAAGAAATATTGCTTTGGTTTATTTTCCAGATTATTCACTAGAAATACTTATTACTCTTTTTGTATCAATAGAAATATATAGTAATAAAATATATAAACTTAAATATATTATAAATGATAGTAATCTTTTAGAGTTTATTTATTAATAATATAATAAATATAATAGGTTGTTATTAGTTTAAAAAATATCTGTTAGTATTAATAAAAAACTTTATGACTTTTGTCATTACTACACCTCTATACTATGTTAATGATAAACCTCATTTGGGAAGTGTATATACAACAATAATTTGTGACTCAATAGCTAGGTATAAAAGGCTTATAGGTGAAGATGTTATTTTCATCACTGGCGTTGATGAACATGGTTTGAAAATACAAAGAACAGCTAATGAAAAGGGTATTGAACCAAAATTACATTGTGATGAAATCTCAGAAGTTTTTAATATTTGTTGGACAAATTGGAATATATCCTTTGATAAATTTATAAGGACAAGCTCAAAAAATCATGAATTTGTTGTTAATGAATTTTATGAAAGAGTAAAAGCATCAGATGATATCTATATGGGAGTTCAAAAAGGTTGGTATTGTGTCGGTTGTGAGGAATTTAAGGATAATCCAGAAAACTCATCAATATACAAGTGCCCTATACATCAAAAAAATCTAGAATGGAAAAATGAAGAGAATCTCTTTTTTAGGCTTTCGAAATATCAAAAAGACATTGAGAAAATAATCAATGAACCTTCTTTTATAGAGCCAATAGAAAGAAAGAATGAAATTATAAATTTTGTTTCTAAAGGTTTAAAGGATTTTTCAATTTCAAGAACAAATGTCACATGGGGAATTCCTGTCCCTGGTTACAATAACCATACCTTTTATGTATGGTTTGATGCTTTACTTGGATATGTAAGTGCTATTAGTTCTGATGCGACAGAACATTCATTGGAAAAATCAATTAATGGTGGATGGCCAGCTGATGTTCATTTAATTGGTAAAGATATTCTAAGATTCCATGCTGTATATTGGCCCGCAATGCTCATTTCTGCCAATATGAAAGTTCCAAAAAAGGTTTTTGGGCATGGGTTTCTTACAAGAGAGGGGCGAAAAATGGGTAAAAGCTTGGGAAATGTACTTGACCCTGATTTATTGCTTACAAAATATGGAAATGATCCTGTACGGTGGTACCTCATTAAGGACATATCACTAGGAAATGATGGAGATTTTCAAGATAAAAGATTCGTTGATATTATCAATAACGACTTAGCTAATACAATTGGTAATTTATTAAATAGAACATCATCTATGTCTAGAAAATGGTTTGACAATAAAGTGCCAAATAATGAAAAAATTTTAAATGAAAATAAATTAGAGAATTCTGCCAAAGTTGCAGTTGAAAACTATATTTATAACTTTGATAACTACAAATTAGATCTAGCAGCTAATGAAGTACTTAGTTTAGCAATTAATACAAATTTATATTTGAATGATAATCAGCCATGGCTGTTAATAAAAGATAAAGAAAATCTACCTCTAGTTAAAGAAATTATTTATAACGTTTTAGAAAGTACCCGAATAATTGGATTATTATTAATACCTTTATTGCCCGAATTATCTACAAAAATTAATGATCAACTTGGTTCTATATACAGAGAAGAAATTTCCTGGAAACAACAATTAATTTGGGGATTATTAGTTTCCAACTCAAGTCTTCCTAAACCAACTCCAATCATAAATAAACTGGAGTATGAGCAACATTTATAGATTAATAATTTTTCTTCCATTATTTATGCTTGGTTGCGCCCCAAATGTAATTTATAAAAATAAAATTATACAAAAAATTGACAGTTTAGATATGACTATTTTCTCTAAAAGTGGAGATAAAATATATTCAATTACTAGTCCAAATTCAAGTTATGACAATATTGAATTGAAATTCGAATTAAAAAAACCTATCATTAACATTCTCAATGGGAAAGAAACTAAATATATTATTAGTTCAGAAGAATCTACACTATCAGACAACAATAAACTCTTAAAATTGAAAGGAAATGTTAAATTGAAAACTTTAAAAAAAGATGAGGATATTTTATATTGTGATAATTTTACTTGGAATATAGAAGAGACTAACTATTTATTAGAGGGTAATATAAAATTTGAAAATCAAAATATTATCTTAAATTCTGGAAAAGCTCAGTTGGGATCAGACAATATAATTGAATTTTTTAATCCAGTAAAATACATAATAAAAAATGAACATAACGAGAACAAATATGAAATAAACTCAGAAAATGCCTACTATAATCTCAAGACAGAATCAGTAAGTTTTAAAGCAAAAGATAAAAGAGTTAAATCAATAATTTATTTTTAAAATTTATTTTTGGAAAAAATATTATTAATTTTCTTTGACCAATTATTTATCCATTTTTCATCAGATTTAGTAAAACATTTAGCACTCCACCCTCCTATTAATATAAAAGCTTTATTATTTATAGGTACAACTAAGATAGATGGAATATCGGCACAAAAATTAGAAAATTCATCTCTTCCTGGATAAAATTTAGTGTTTGCTAATGATATTAATTTCATATCTTTTATTGATCTCAGACAAGTATCTCCAGGTTTAAACTCCTTACATGAAGTAATTCCTCTTCTTAATATATTTACTCCATCATTGTGAATTAATATTGCTGCTGCTGCAGTAGAAGTTAATATCGCTTCAGATCCCCATGCAAGTTCATCAATAACTTCTTCAGGAATGTTTTTAGCGAAGAGAAACTTATTTTCTCCTTTTAAGTCAGCTTTCTCACTAGCTAAAGGTTCGAATTGTTTAAATAAAAATCCTATCAAAATAATAATTAATGAAGCTATTGCTGCTAATACTTGGGCTCTTTCAAGCTCAGGAGTGATTGTTTCTATTGAAATGAAATTTGCTATCTGAAAAATAAAGAGTATTGCACCGACTAATATTAATGATTTCCCATTGAATACCATATTTTAAATATGTTATTTCTAATTAAATTATGCAAATATTATATTGTTTAGCACATTTAATATTACTCAAACATATGGTTTTTAATATATAATTAATCAAAACCTTTTAATATGATCCTAAACATCAATAAATATATACTTTCTCTTATCTTTACTGGCTTAATTTTTATTCTTATCCCTTCGACAACATACGCAAATGAAATTAGTACTATAAATAAATATTTTGGTATTACTCAACAGAAGACTGTTATAAATTACGAAAAAAGTCAGCCTTCGTCTATTGATAACCCTGTAGTGGATCCAAATTTTAACAGTATGAGATCAAAAGATACTGAAAGTTCAACTGCTACATATATAGTTATAGGTTTGTTAATTGCTGCCACAATTATTCCTTTAGCAACATGGTGGTATTTCTCTAAATAATAGAGAATTTATGAATGCCAAGGATTTAAGTATTAGTGAATATTCATCTCATATAGTTTTTATTACAGGGGGGACAAAGAGTGGTAAAAGTAAATTTGCAGAGCATTTAGCGAAGAAAGTTAAGAAATTATCTTACGTTGCCTTATCAAAAAATAATATCGACGATAAAGATTGGCAAGAAAAAATTAATTTACATCGAAAAAGAAGGCCAAAAGATTGGAATTTAATAGAAACTACAGATCTATTAAATACATTGAGGAAGGAAGAAGGTCCATTATTAATAGATTCGATAGGAGGATTCGTTATGGAAACTATTAATAATGAAAGTCATGAATGGATAACAAAGATGAATTCACTAATAATTCTTTTAAAGAAAAGAAAATGCATAACATTTATTGTTGGAGAACAAGTAGGTTGGAGTTTGGTTTCAGAATATAAGATTGGTAATACTTTTATTGAAAGAATCGGCGAGCTTCAAAAGATAATTACCAAAATATCAAAAGATAATTGGCTTGCAATAAACGGCAGAGCAATCAAAATAGATGAAATAAGTATAGAAATACCTACTTAAAATGGAAGTTGCTCTTTTTGAACCTAGAATCCCTCAAAATACTGGTAATATCGCAAGAACATGTGCAGCTTTTAACATTCCATTAAATCTAATAGAGCCATTAGGTTTTAAACTTGAAGATAAATATTTAAAAAGAGCAGGATTAGACTATTGGCCTTTAGTTACTGTTAATAAATACTTTAATTTTGAAAAATTCGTAAATTCAAAATTAACAAAAAGAATAATTTCATTTAGTAAAAAAAATGGAATGTATTTAAAGGACTTTAAATTTCAAGAAGATGATGTTTTGTTATTTGGAAGAGAAGATTCTGGATTGCCAGAATATATTATTGATAAAAGCGACTTTTTAATATCAATATTTATGCCAAATATACAAACTGGAAGTAATAATCAAAAAGGGGTTAGGAGTTTAAACCTTTCTGTGGCATGCGGTATTGCAATATATGAGGCACATAAACAAATAAATTTTCAAAATGGTAATTAAGTACAAATAATGTCTTACAATATTCCTATGTCTCGGTAGCTCAGCTGGTCAGAGCGGTGGATTCATAGCCCACAGGTCGCGTGTTCAAGTCACGCTCGAGACATTCTTAAATTCATTGCACTGATTATGTTTCGACGTAGTCTTTTTTTATCTTCTATTTCTAACAGCGACAGGTTTAGAAAAGTAATCTTCCATACGATCAAGGTGCCATAAGATTGGAGATCTAGGATTTCTTGCGTTCTTTCTAAAGTAATGATGACCATATATAAGATTATTCATATGTCTATTTAATGTTCTACTTGCCATCTTGAATTAATGAGCGATCTCTTCTGTTGTGTACCATGGACTATTTTTTTGAATTGCAACTTTTGTCATAAATTGGATTAAAAATAAAATGTTTCTGAGTGAGTTAATTAAACGGAAAACACAAACGTCTTTTGTACCTTCATAAGGCGTTATGAGTGTGAAAATATAGTTTAAATATATGGATTATTCTTCTAATATTTCATCGGGATTGTGTCTCTTTTTGTGCCTTAGCACGGTCTCCTTAGACTTCGGTTCAAATGCAAATATTATAGCAATTTTTATAGGTATGGCAACACTCAGAAGCCAGTCATAACAATAGCTTTAAATTATTTTTATAGCCAGAAATATAGAGGTTTTATATAGTGTAAATACAACTATTCTTAGTTAATGAGAATTGTTTGAGATTCATCTTTATTATCTGTTACGGTTATTTTTTTATTGGGAAATGACTTAGATAATAATCTTTTCAAATTTTTGTTTTTGTTTGAGATTATATATTCATTTTCTTTGGCATTAGCTTTCTCTATCTTGATCAGTTGCATCTTCTTCAAAAAAGCAATCCTCTCTTCTTGTTTAGCTTTCTCTAAAGGTATCCCCTCTTCTTCTTTAGCTTTCTCTATAGCTATCTTACCTTCTTCTGCAACGACATCATCATTAGATTTGTTTTCAATCAACAATTTCTTTTGGTCATTCAAAAGTAATTCAACCAATTCTTTTTTCGTTTTACGACTATATAAGTGAATTGAAAATTTTTTTGCTTCTAGACGTATTTCTCTGAGGCTTAGTTTAAGTAACTTATCTTTTTTGTTTTCATCATTATCAAGAAGATTTTTAATCATTAATTTTAAAAACTGCTAGAGAAGATAGTATGAATTACTTGGATAATGCAATGTATTTAATTACTTATTAATAATTCAACGTCGATATATTCTTAATAAACCAAACTAATATATTTTTCTATTTTAAAGCTATAAAAAGTACACCAAAAATAAGTGTTGATGCTAAAAAGCCAACTCCTAATAAAATAGCAATAATGCTGGTGTTTAAATAAACCTTTACCGTCGCAAGTTCATTAGATTCTTTTTTAGCCATAATAAAATTTTAAATGTCAACTTAGAGAGTATCGTAAACCATTTATAAAAATCAACATCAAGGTTAAAGCTTTGAGGTTTAAGAGTTAATAAATGCAATGCTTATTAAATAAGTATTTTCTACGATGTTTTAATTTTATATTCTGACTTCAATTAGAAAAGCTGTATATATTCCTATGGAAAAAGCACTTCTAAATTTTATTTATTGGATCTTGGTAAAGTCAGCTGAAAGTTACTATGGTGACTCATTTAAAACAGATATTCCCTATACTCCTTATTTCTAAAAGTAACTATTTTAAAAAGAGCTTTTCATCCAACCTTCCTCAGGAAGTTGTTTATATTCTTTTAATGTATCTTCTATTATTTCTAATCTATTTCCTGTTAGTACTTATTTAATTAAACTCTAGTAAACTAACTTATTAGAAATTGATATTGAATATTTAAAGCGTCATAAAGTGCAAGATCATAAGTAAGATTAATTTTTGGAAGTACCTCCGCATAATTTTGATAAAAGTTAGGATCATAACGGTATTAATTGAAAGTCGATCTAAAATAAGAGGAAATAAAACCCTAATTATTATGAAGTTAAAACATATTTTAAAAACCACCGCGGCACTTCATTTCTTATTAGGATCATTAATTATTTTTCTTCTAATTTTTTCTGTTGAAACCATCGCAGGTAAAGCTTCTAATGAAACATTGCTTCTTGTTAGAGGGACTGCAGATGTTGTAGCAGCTAGTAATTTTGGAATTGGTCTTTTATTGATTATTTGCAGCTCTATCAAAGATAAAAAATCTTTAATAAAAGTTTTATTAGGTGAACTAGCTTTAATGGCTTGTTTGTTAGCAGTAGCTTTATTCAATACTTTTAATGCTGGAACAATAGTTGATGGAGGTCCCCCACCACCTTTTTGGGTTGTTTTGATAGTGAATCCTATATTATGTATTTATGGATTAGTTAATAGGAAAAAATGAAACTTTTAATTTTTTTTATTCCTCTTATGTCTTTAATGTGGAGTTGTGCAAATACATCGAATAAATTAGATACTCTTGAGATTTCTGACACTCAAAGGCAGAGAGATTCATGCCTGGATTGGTATGGCTACAGAATTGATACCAAAAAGGCTATTAATGATTTAAATCTTAAAATTGAAACCGAATCAGAATTGATGGCCTATTGTGATTTCTTTAAGAATGTAGCTGATACAAAATAGTAAAGAATCAATATTTGAAATATATTATCTTTTTATTCATAGTGTATGTATATCTCAGTCAGACACGTTAGGACAATGTAGCACTTACTTGATAAAGTTTGTTTAAACTTTTTAAACAGATTCTTACTAGAACTACTATATTCAAAGTGTTAGGCATATTCATAGCCAGCAATTCGCTTGTTAAAATTACGCTTGAGACATTTTCATTACTTTTCGATTGAAGAGCTTAGGCGAAATTCATTAAATTATCATACCTAGTACAGACAATAATGTTTAATACACCCAGTGCAGTCTTAGATCAAAAGAAATCTAAAGCAAAATATCCAGAAGTCAGGGTAATAGTTCTTGATGATAGTTTTAATACTTTTCAACATGTCGCAAATTGTCTTTTGACAATAATCCCAGACATGAGTGAAAAATGGGCATGGGATCTAACCTTCAAAGTTGACAAGACAGGCTCGGCGGAAGTATGGAGAGGTAATCTTGAACAGGCTGAACTATATCATGAGCAACTCGCCAGCAAAGGATTAACAATGGCTCCGATTGAAAAAACATAAAATAATTAAATTGAAAGAAATTTTTGGCTTATAAATTCCAATTGTTCGAGGGTTAAAAGATTTACAAAGAACCATCAAAATAAAGATTAATTTTTTGAATATATGTTTATTGACTCTGGAAGAATTATTGTTATTTTATGCAAAGAAGCACATCTTATGACAACCAGAGAAGAACTTAAAGTTGATACAGCTAGAGATGAATGGGAAAAGTTAATCTCTCAAGGTTGGAGAAGAACTAAACCAGTTTGGGAAGATTCTTAATAACCAATATTGTTATTAGGGTTAGTTATGTAAATTATGAGATTTAGGACGTAATTAGCGGGTAAATTTAATGGCTTCAAAAGTAGCAATGCCATTCCTTGGGTCACATTAAATCCTTTATCTTCCATAAAAAAAGAATAATCTCATTTTAATTCTAATAAGACTGTCAACCACAAACTAAAAATGCTGAAAGAAGGGAATAAAAGAATATATTGGTTATTAATCCTCAAAAATATCTTAAATTTATAAAAGTATTTTTTAAAAAAAATTATAGATTTAGGATTAATTGTTATTTTTCCTTTAAATGAAAAAAGTCCACGTAATAATCTCAAAATCCATACAATTTAACAATAATAAATAGTCAAGGAAATATCTCATCGCAAGCAAAAGATTCAGAGCATTATTTGGTATTGGAATAATTGCTATCAGTATTGGATTAATATCAAAAAATGTAATTAGTTATCCAGTAGGAAGGTGTATGAAAGGGAATCAAGAATTAACCTTTAATATCTAACTAATAATCTACTTACTTGTTCCTTAATTCTTAAATCCAGTCAACTTTGATAATTCTTTTAGTGAAATTACTCCTAAAATTAATTTTCCATTTATTTCCCATGTCGGAAACCCTTTAATTTTTTTATCAATGCATAATTGAGTTTGACTGTTTATGCCATCTCTTGCACATTCAACTACATTAAGTTCCTTATAAGCTTGCTTACCAAATAGTTCACTTTGATAAAGGCAATTAGGGCACCAATATGATGAATATTTAACTACACCTTTATCATTAAGAAATTTTGCTAACTCGATAGATTCCTTATTGCTTTCTGAAGTGACTATGATTTCTCTCTGATTATACAAATGGGAGCTATGAACAGCATTTGGTAAAGTAAGAAAAGCCAATAGTGGGATTAATAAGCGTTTCATTTATTTACTACTTTTCCTCCATATTTTCTAACTATCTTATCAAGCAAAATTCTCATATCTTTATTTTTAAGTTTCTCTATTTCTGAAAATTTACAAGAAGATCAAATATTTGATACTGCTTGTCTTCATTTAATTCAGTTACTGCCATTTAGATTTAGAGGTTTAATATTCTAAATTTAGATCAAAAGTAAATTTTCATACTTATTATATTTAAATTTTTTTATTGCTATTTTTTTAGAGCGGGCTAAGGTTCATATCTCCACGAGGATTTAGTCCGTGAATTTTAAAGATTCAATTAAATTTAGGACCACCATCTAAAAAGTTAATTATGATAGTTTCATAATTTCATTGAAAAGCCATCTCATATAAACATTAAAAGTGTGACACTAATTATTCAAAAATATTGTTATTTCGCTTCATAACTTTCTTAAAATACTTAAACTCAATAAATTCATGCATCATTTTGATATCATCAGATAATACTTTTTTATTGAATGTATAGTCGTTCGAATCACCTGAAGATTTATTATTTTTAGAGAATGTTTCTTTATCAATGTAAAAATTTATGAAATCAGAATTATTTTTTGTATTTTGATCAAAAGATTCATTTAATACTCCTCGAGACCTCAATGCTTCTTCGACCAATAAACCTGTGACTTTTGACTGACTAATTTCATTCGCTGTGCATAATTTTTCAATAATTTCTTGAACTTCTTCACTTGGCAAAAAACCAATTCTTTTCCTCGGAGAGGGCATAATAAAAAATTAGTGTCACACTTGCACATTACAAGTGTTGCACTATATTTGATTTAAGTCAACTAATTTTTGCTATGCATATTTTAATATTTCCTGCCGTATTTATTCTTTGGTATCTAGCTTATGAAGCAAAACCTATCATTAATGATGAAGTAACAATTAATTGGGAAGAGAAAAACACAAGTAAAAGAAATAAACTTTTAAATATAATCAACGAAAGTATTTAAAGCTTACTGTCAATATATTTTGACCATTCCTTGTGCTTATAATCTAGATCTGAGATTAACTGTTTTTGATAAGTAAATTTGAGTTGATTTTCGTTATGAGATTGTTTTGTGATAATCATCTCTTTATAGAAAAAATAAGGAGTATTAGAACTACTAATTATTTTTTTGCTTTTCATAAAATAAATTCATCTATTTTTTTATACGATTTAAAAGGTTTTAGTATAAATATTTTTATATTCTTTTTATATTTCCTTAATATGGATTTTTACCACGTTTGTAAATAATTTTAGTTTATTAAATAAAAAAGGCTATATTTAGACAAAATATATGTTTAATTATGAATCTTAAGGAGAGAGGGATTACTGTTGGAGATTTACTAATCATATTAATAATAATCATCACGTCTACAATATTTATTAAATCATTTAGCAAGGATAAGAAAACATCACTTAGTTATAATAATCATGAGAAGGTTTCCTATAAGAAAAATTATTATCAAAAATTTATTTGATAACTTATATAAATTATTTATAAAACTCCTTATTAATTAATTTATCTCTTATTTAAATTTCAAGAATTCATAATTATCAAACAATGAGTTTATGTATTTTAAATATTTTGATGAAATGATTTAGAACGTTCCCAACTCAAATTATCTTTTAAATCATGGATATCATTTGATATTGAAACTAAATTTACCATTTGAAGAATTTGAGTTTTATTTAGCCTATTAATAGTAATAAATTTATTAAGGATTTCTAAAACAGACTTATCATTAATATCCATTGTTTGTATAAAAACTATGATCATTTATTAAAATAATTTATCTTATGATTTTAAAAATTACTCTAAAATTTTATAATATATTTAATGTTAATTAAAAAAAATATTTACAGAATTATCAAATATAATACTCATAGTGTTAATTAAAAATCATAAGCTCACTTTCTTATAAATTCGTTTATTGTAAAAATAAAAAAAAATGAAAAAAAACTCTAAGAAAGAATACCTTAATAGAGATGAAGTTAATGAAATGATTGAATCAGCTATTAGGAGACACAATAGAAGATCTACAATAATATCAAGTGTACTTGGTTGGATTCTAATAGGCGGTTATTCGTTTGGACTTTTTCAAGCAGTTCAAAATGTCTAATTAATCTTTTCTATAAAGCAGAACTTGCTAGATGATAGATTAATATAAGCTTAAGTATTTATTATGAGGGAATATATTGAGGCAAATCTTACTGTAATAAGAAAATATTTAAAAAAACGAAAAAACTCTACATCAAAATTAAATAATGATTCTATTATGGAAGAATTCAAAGAATGGAGCAAAGATCCATTTCCTGAAACAGAATCAATATGGACTTTACCTGACTTAACGAGAAATGAAAGACTAAAAAATTTTTGTCGCTCAATTAAAAAGGAAATAAGATAATGCTTTAACTACCTAATTGTATATGATTTACCTTTAAGTAAAAATAACCCGCAAATCCTACTATATTTAAGATTATAACGAAAATCCAAGCTCCGATTGGCTGATTAGAATCAAATTTTTTTATTTTAACTTTATCCTTTAGTCTTTCAATATATTTAGCCATAATTAAAATATTAAAAAGAATAACTCTAATTATAGAGAGTTGAATTTTAAGGAATCTTAAATAATTTAAAATTTTCTTTTAATTCGAATTTTTATTGTCAAGCCTGTTAATGGGATATTTAATTAACTCCTTTTTGAGATTTTTTAAAAGTTTATTATGATTCAAAATTGTAAATTTCTTAGTAAAGGAATAATGCCATTTCATTTAATTGAAAAAAAACTTGCTAATTCATTATTAATAAAATTATAATACTTAAGACGGTCATTCAGACCATAAAATTTTTAAATAAGGACAAATTTTTTCATGAGCTTAAGAGTTGGACAAGAAGCACCTGACTTTAGTGCTACAGCAGTATATGATCAAGAGTTTAAGGAGATTACACTTTCTGGTCTAAGAGGTAAATGGGTTGTTTTATTCTTTTACCCACTAGATTTTACATTTGTATGTCCAACTGAAATCACTGCATTTAGTGATAGATATGAAGACTTCTCAGCACTTAATACGGAAATACTTGGGGTATCAGTTGATAGCAAACACTGTCATTTGGCTTGGATACAAACTCCAAGAAATGAAGGTGGAATAGGCGATATTAACTACCCGTTAGTTTCTGATTTAAAAAGAGAAATTTGCCAGGCGTACAATGTTCTTAATGATGATGGAGAGGCAGATAGAGGTTTATTTCTTATCAACCCCGAAGGTGTAGTTATGCATACGACTGTTAACAAGGCTCCTGTAGGCAGAAATGTTGATGAAACACTAAGGATTCTTCAAGGTTATCAATACGTTGCTGCAAACCCAGATGAAGTATGTCCAGCAAACTGGACCCCCGGGGAGAAAACAATGTTGGAGGACCCCAAAGGTAGTAAAGAATATTTTTCTGCACTATAGAAGGATTAAAAACTATTAAATAAGTATTGAGTAGTAAATAATTATAAAAAAATAAAAAATAAACATATTCAAAATGGGGATTGCATCCTCCATACGAGGTTTGCGTACAATCCAATCGCTTAAATTAGTTTTATATGAAAGAAAAGACCATGTAAAAAAAGATATTTCTATAACGACTAAGATAAAAATATTAATTAAATTTAATTCATTTAAACCAAAATATTTATAAATATGAAACTGATCATCAACATTAATATTTTTAATTTGTAGATGCCAAAGATGAAAAGAAATCAAAATAAAATTAACTAATATCAATTTTTTTAATAAAAGCTTAGATTTCTTAAAAATTAATAAAATAGAAATTGAAAATATAAATAAAATAAACTGAATAACATCCGGTTTTGGTAACTTAATTCCTTCAAGAAATAAATTAAATATAAGATTAAAATTTATATATATGTAATCAGCTATAAAGTAGGAAAGAAATATTAAATTTATTGCTACTAAGAATAATAATCTTTTACCTTTAATAATATTTTTACTATAAATTTTATTCTCATTAAAATTATAGTATGTATAGTTTTTTAATGAATTTAAACATACCAAAGATGGACATATTATACCGCTCAAATAGTAAAGAATTGAATATAAGGAAATATCACCAATATTAAATAAATACAAATTAAACCATTGTTTTTGTACAAATGGAATAATAATCAATAGTGACAATGTGAATAATAACTTCGTTGTATCGTTTTTAATTATCAAGAAAATATAATATTTTTTATTTAATTTAAAACAATTAAATCAAACTTTCAACAATTTAGAAGTTGTTAATTTAAAAACTTTTTTATCTATAGTTTCTTGATTTAAAAGTATATCAACTAATTTATCTAGTAAGACTCTATTTTTTTTCAATATTTTTATTGAATTATTTAATGAAATTTTAGAAATATTTATGATTTCATTATCTATTCTAGAACTGGTATTTTCTGCAATGAGAGGCTTTCTTCTAAATAATCCATCTCCTAAATACATTTCATTATTATCAGAATCCATTGAAATTGGACCAATAATTGAAAATCCATATTTTGTAACCATTTCCCTTACGATATTTGTGGCATAAGAGATATCATTTAAGGAGCATTGTGTAATTTCACCTTCACCAAAAACTATCGTTTCTGCTGCTCTTCCAGCTAGAGCAATTTCAATTTTTGAAAATAATAATTTTTTTGAAATCAAGCCACTAGAAATTACATCTTCGTCAGGGCATATTTTTGTATATCCTCCTATAGATCCAGATCTAGGTAAGATCGTAATTTTATCAACTGATTCAATTCCATTTCTAACAGCAGAAACAATCGCTCTGCCTACCTCGTTATAAGCAATAATTTTTTTCATATTCGGAGAAGTTATTAATGAACTTCTAAGGCCGATGGTAATTTTATCAAGAGCATTTTCTATATGAAGATCACTGATTAATTTAGAATCATCTCTAGCACAGTGAATAGCACTCTCGTTCATCAAATTTGCAAGATCTGCTCCAGAAAATCCAACTGTTCTAGAAGCCCAATATCCTAAGTTAACTTCGCTTGAAAGTGGTTTGGAAAGGGAGTGAACTGAAAGAATTTTTTTTCTTCCATCTAAATCTGGAAGCATTACTTCAATTTTTCTATCAAATCTACCTGGTCTTAATAATGCTGCATCCAAAATATCTGGTCTATTTGTTGCTGCTAAAACAATAATCCCAGAATTATCAACAAAACCATCTAATTCAGTTAGAAGCTGATTAAGGGTTTGTTCTCTTTCATCATTTCCACCTCCGATTCCAGATCCTCTTTGCCTTCCAATGGAATCAATTTCATCAATGAAAATTATACAAGGAGATTTTTCCTTAGCCTTAGAGAAAAGATCACGAACTCGGCTTGCTCCAACACCAACAAAAAGTTCTACAAACTCTGATGCCGAAATTGAGAGGAAAGGGACTCCTGATTCACCCGCAATTGCTTTAGCTAATAATGTTTTACCTGTTCCTGGTGGGCCTATTAGAAGAACTCCCTTAGGAACTTTTGCTCCAAGATTTTCAAATTTCTTTGGTTCTTTCAAAAATGTTATTACCTCTTTTAATTCCTCAGCGGCTTCAGGGATGCCAGCCACATCATCGAATCTCGTTTCTACATCATCAATAGTTACAAATTTAGCTTGATTTTTGGTAAACCCAAAAGCTCTGGAAGCCAATTTTGATGTACTCCTCAGAATTAACACTATAGCTAATATGAAAATCAGGAAAAGACTTATTGAAGAAAATGAATTAGCCGCTGAGGCTTCTTTTCTACTATTATTAATAGTTAAATCTACCTTATTTTCAGTAGCCTTTTCAAGGATTAATTGATCGTTGTAAAGGATAGGTATTTTAAATTTATCGCCATTTTTATACAGAACATCAATTTCTCTCTGCCTAGGATAGAAAAATATTGATTCTATTTTCCCCGTCTCTATATCTTCTAGAAGATCCGAATAACTTGATTTAGAATCTGAATATGAGAATTTTGATCTAAACACTAATCTTTATAAGTGATTAATAAAGCATATATGCTTATTTAAAAAATTGAAGTATATAAACAAAATATACTTAAAAGTTTTGGAGATAACCAGTTAAAGGTTATATTATTATATGGAAATAAAGAAACAGAATGGCTGTACCAAAGAAGAAAAAATCAAAGAGCAAAAGGAACCAGAGGCACGCTGTTTGGAAAGGGAAAGCAGCAATAGCAGCTCAAAAAGCTATATCTTTAGGTAAATCAGTTTTAACTGGGAAAGCTCAAGGATTTGTTTATCCTATTGAAGAAGAAGAAGAAGAAGAATAGCTTTTAAGAACCTAATTTAAATGCTTCAAGTATAACAGCATAAATTGCACCAATTCTTAATTTATCAACTACGGTCCATAGATAATAAAACTTTGAACTTGCGGCAGGTTTAATTCTTATAATGATTTCAATAAAAACAATAATTATTGGGACCATTATCAACTCATTTTTACCTTCAGATATAAATTTTGTAATAAAATTTGCGAACAAAAAATAACCTGTCAAAACAGAAATTAGACCAATAGATTTTGTTCTCCAAGTATCACTTAGAAAACCAAAAAATAAATTATTTAAATTGTAGGTAATTCTTGAAAAATTAGTTTTTTGCATTACTAAAAGACACTAAATAATCACTTAGAAAGTTATAGTCAACATATGATTTTTTTAGTTTAGGGCCTTTAATTACATTTGCCACATTATTCTCATCACCAAGACTGTCTAAAACACAATCTAATTTAATATTTTTTTCAAGATCAATTGGGATATTTGAAGGAACAAAAATTGTAGGCAAGTTAGCTGCCAAGGAAGATTTCAATCCTGGATTGGAGTCTTCAAAAACAATTGAGTTGTTTTTGTTTATACCACTTAATTGAATTGCCTTTAAATATGGTAATGGATTTGGTTTCTTTAATTCAACGTCTTCACTTGAAATAATGAACTCAAAAGGGTTGAAGCCATTAAAAAGATATTCAACAAGTAGATTGACTTGAATCCTTGAACTTGAAGTAACAATAAATTGTCTTACTTTTTTTTTATTTAATTCATTTATTAATCTAAAAACACCAGTTTTTAAACTAACGCAATTTTTTTTTATAATTTCTAAATAATGAAACTGCTTTGTTTCATGAATTTTGAGAATTAAATCTTCTGAGAAATCATCATTATTAGATTTAGCGTAATAAGCAATCCTATTTTTGCCCCCATTTATCTTCAGAAGTTTTATATATTTAATAGTGTCCCAATTCCAATTAATACCAAGGTCATTAAAAGCATTATTAAAAGCAGGTAAATGGGCCTCTAATTCAGTATTTGCGATGGTACCATCTAAATCCCAATAAACACCCTCAAGATACGTCACCAAAAAGAATTTCTTTATTTACGGTAAAATACAAGAGCAATTATTGCTGGTCCTGCTAACGCAACTACAGCCAAAGGAATAAGTGTTGCCATAATTAATGAATATGTTTTGTGATACTATTTTTACAAATAAATGACGAAACTGTACTGATACGTTACAAGATTGAATTAAATTATGAAATCATGGACATGTATAGAAAATTGTGGGGCTTGTTGTAAATTCGACTTGAACGAAAGAAGCGATTTAGCTGACAAACTTAACAAAGAAGATATAGCTTTGATAAATTCGATGACTGCTAGAGACGGTTGGTGTAAAAACCTAGACAGAGAAAATAAAAAATGCTTAATTTATGAAACCAGACCACATTTTTGCCGGGTAAATGAATTTTCAACTACATTTAAAGGATATTTGAAATCTGGTGACAAATTTTTAATAGATTGTTGCAAACAACATATTTCATCAAATTATGGATACCAAAGTAAAGTGATGAAAACTTTTAGAATTGCTGTTTCAGGAAAATGAATAGTAAATTAGAAAAAAAAGAAAACAATTTAGAAAAAAGTTTTTTTTCTATATTTATAACGACTTTTACAACAATTTTTATTGCTGAACTTGGCGATAAAACTCAGATAGCCACATTAATGCTTTCTGCTGAATCGGGCAGGCCAATAATTGTTTTCCTTGGAAGCTCTCTTGCATTAATAAGCTCAAGCATAGTAGGAGTTCTTATTGGTAAATGGGTATCAAAAAAAATATCTCCTAGCAAATTTGCTTTATTTACAGGTGCTTTAATGATATTAATAAGTATTTTTTTAGCTTATGAAACTTTCAAAAATTATTTATAAATGGTTTTAAGTTTATTACTATCAACATTTCTAACCGTTTTTATAGCTGAATTAGGTGATAAAACTCAACTGGCTACTTTAACTATAAGCGGCACTTCAAATAAACCATTAGCAGTTTTTCTAGGATCTTCTTCAGCACTTGTTTTTGCCAGTTTACTAGGAGCATTGACAGGCGGTTCTATTTCAAGTTTTTTACCCGAAGTGGTTCTTAAGTCAATAGCCTCCATTACATTTTTTATCATTGGTATAAGGTTATATATCAACTCTTTCACTATCGAAAAAAAAGAAAAAGAAGAGAAAGAAAATAATTAGTTTTAAGCTTGGATAATAAGGTGTAATAATGAAGTGTATACCACTAAATTAATTTATAATTTCATTTAGATCATGCTCACATCATCTTCAATAATTGATAATCTTAATCAGTCAGAAGGTTTAGAATATAAAAAATTATGCAGATTATTAAAAATAACAAAGAAATCTGATAAGGATAAATTAGATATTGCTTTAACAGCTCTAGAAAAACTTGAAATAATTAATAAAAATGAAAATGATGAATATACCTGTATAAAAGATAGTGATCATCTTGTCGCCAAAATAAGATGTAGTAGCAAAGGCTATTGCTTTGCTGTAAGGGGAAAAGACAAAGAAGATATCTACATTAAAGAAAATCTTCTTAATTATGCATGGAATGGAGATAAAGTTTTAGTAAGGATAATAAAAGAGGGTTATAGAAGAAGATCGCCTGAGGGTATAGTTGATTGTATTCTTGAAAGATCAAATCAAATACTTCTCTCAAAAGTTGAACTAATAAATAATGATGTATATGCAATCCCAATAGATGATAGGATCCTTTCTAAAATTAAACTTCCAAAAGATAATAAAAAATACACTTTCAAACCAGAAAATAAGAATATTGTAAAAGTTGAGATTGATAGATTTCCCATAGGTCAAGAAGAAGGACTAGGTCATGTGATACAAGAACTAAAACTAAACAATAATGAGGCATATGATACAGACTTTGTTTTATCCAAAAGTAATATAGTTAAATCATGCAATTTAAATCATATTGAATCTAAAAAAATAGAAAGAAGGGAGAGGATAGACCTTACAGGTAAAAACTCTTATTTATTCAAAAGTTGGAATTCTAATAATTCTCCGATGCTCCCAATGATTCAAATAGAGCAAGGAAAAAATAAAAGTACTAAATTATGGATACATACAAATAATCTTGCAGAAAGATTAGATCTAAATAGTAAAAAATCATTAGAAATATTATTTAAAGGCTTCGAATCATTACCCTTATTAAATGATTGGAAAAACTACCTTAGTGAAGCAATAAGAAATGATGTTGAATTTAAATTTGGTGAAAAGAATGAAGCAATTAGCCTCTGTTTGCATTTAAATAGTGATAATGAAATAACTGATTGGTCATTTAATCTTACTTTAGTAAAATGCTCTCTCATTGTTGAAAGTGATCATACTAACGCTCTTCTATCTAGAAAAAGTAAAACAAGAATAACCTCTCGGGTATTAAAACCAATAAAGGAATATATCGACGATTTAGATAAAATACTGGAAATTTCATGTTCATTCAGACAAAAACATCTTTTGGAGGGTAAGGTTGAAATTCCAGCACCACTTAATAAAATTGAAGCACTAGAAGAATTTTTTATACATAATCCAGCTGAATATTCAAAAGGATATTTTGAATCATTAAATAAAGAAGATTGCCAAACTTATCTTTCACCAATACTACATGAAGCTAATTTAATATGGTTCAAACATTCAAATCAATATGGCTTAAAAAGTGCAGGATACATCTCAAATGGAATAGATTACGTTAATGCAAATGAAATCATCAAATATTCAGAATTTATTGATAATGATATAGAGCTTAATGAAGATGGCAATTTGACATTTAGTCAAGTAATTAAATTTTGTGGCGATGATAATAAAAAAAGAATCTTACATAAACTTCTAATTAATGAATTTAAGGACAATGAAATAAGGTTGATTTCTAAAAATCCTGATAATGATGAATCAGAAAAATTATTTATTTCTCCATGGACAATTCCTGGATTTGACTTCACTAACCTTATTAATCAGTACTGTATTTTTAATATGGTAATAAATGGTAAGAAATCGAAGAAAAATAATATTAATGCAATCAATATATCGGAAAGTAATTCATTAAATTTAGTAAATTGGGATATATTTAATTCATCAATTTCAAAAAATCTAGAAATATTATTTAACAAGTTTGTTATAGATAAACTTAATGAATATAAGTACAAAGTTAACCAATATAAATCAAATATGATTACTTTAAAAAAAGTAAGAAAAGCAGAAACATTACTAGGTAATATTTATAGTGGGTTTATATTGTCAGTGCAAACATATGGTTTCTTTGTTGAGATATCAGAACTAAATGTAGAGGGTTTAGTACACGTCAGCACTCTTAATAATGATTGGTATGAATATCGATCAAGGCAAAATTTATTGATTGGAAGAAAATCTAAAAAATCATATAAAGTTGGGGATCCAATAGAAGTAAAAATCATAAAAGTCGATATTCTTAAATATCAAATTGATTTAGAATTAACATAAATAAATTCTCATAAAATATATTATGGAAATATTAACCAAAAAAAATTTAAGATAACTTTTTAGAATTATGTTTAAGAAAAAGTATTTATTATTAACTCTTTTTTTAATAATAATTTTTCAAATTTTATTATATACAAATAATAATCAGAAGACTTCATTTAGATACTTTAAATGGACTCTACAAGAAATAAGCATAGGTAAGTTAATCAGTATTTCGTTTTTTTCTGGTTTATTTGTAAGCGCTTTATTGAATACAACAATTACTAGTACTAATTTCAGAAAAAAAACTTTCGAAAATGTGGAAGATGATTTTGTATCTCATAATAATGATGAAGATATGGAACAAAACGTTGAAATGCCCCCTCAAAGGGATATTAGAGAAACTCAACCAACAATTTCAGTTAATTACAGAGTAGTCAAAAACATCAATGATAATAATTTAAAAAAAGATCTAAATTATTCAAATCCAGATAATAAAGATGACTGGGATAATGCTGATAATGATTGGTAGAAAAATAAATTAATTAAAAAATGTTTTTTTAATTTATAATGGGGTAAATAATTTTTTTTATGGAAGAAAATTTAGACAAAAATAATGAAGTTAACAAAGAAATATCTGACAACACTACTAAATCAAACTCTGAGGAAATAAAAGAACCTAAATCAGAAAAAGTTATCAATATGAATATAAATAATTCTCAAAGTAATTCTGCTTCTAAGGTTGTTATAAAAAATGAAATTGAAACTCCAGCCAAACCTATCGCAAATCCTAAAAAAGAACTGCCAGTAGAGAAAAAGCCTTTCCAAGAATTTATTAACTTACATTTAATTCCTGCACTTATAGAAGAAATTAATCAAAGAGGATTAGAAATAAACAATATTAACCTCACAAACACTAATAGACCTATTTCTGGAGATAAATGTTGGGTAATAAATTGTGAAATTAAAGATATATGTAACTTTTGGTTATCCTTTGAGAAGGATGACATTAGTTCATTAAAAAGTATTTCTTTATCAAAACCTAATCAAAAACCCAGTATTATTGAATCTTTTCTTATTGACGAAAAAAGAATTACCCTAAAATTAATTATTTCAAGAGTACTTCAAAGATTGAATGGGCAAAAGTTAATAGGTGTTAATTAGATAAACAATAACACCAAGTTAACTTTTCCCTCGAAAATACAAATCATAGTAAATAATAGTATTAACAAATCAAATAAAAGATGGCTCAATCAACTGTTGAATCAAAAAATAAAAAAGATATTAACAATGGGAAGATACCAACAAAAGAAACAATTTTGTCTCCAAGATTCTATACAACCGACTTTGAGGCAATGGAAAATATGGATTTATCAATAAACGAGGAGGAATTGGAAGCTATATGTGAGGAATTTAGGAAAGATTACAATAGACATCATTTTGTAAGGAACAGTGAATTTGAAGGCGCTGCAGATAAATTAGATCCTGAAACAAGAGAACTTTTTGTTGACTTTCTCGAGGGAAGTTGTACTTCAGAATTCTCCGGTTTTTTACTTTACAAGGAACTTAGCAAGAGGATTAAAAATAAAAACCCTCTTCTAGCTGAATGTTTTGCTCATATGGCAAGAGATGAAGCTAGACATGCAGGTTTTCTGAATAAATCAATGAGTGACTTTGGACTGCAGTTAGATTTAGGTTTTTTAACAGCCAATAAAGATTACACTTATTTCCCACCACGAAGCATTTTTTACGCCACTTATTTATCCGAAAAAATAGGGTATTGGAGATACATTGCAATTTATAGGCATCTTGAAAAAAAACCAGATAGCAAGATTTTTCCACTATTTAATTACTTTGAGAATTGGTGTCAAGATGAAAATAGGCATGGGGATTTCTTTGACGCATTAATGAAAGCACAGCCACGTACCGTTAAATCATTAAGCCAAAAAATTACTATTGGAGGCTCCACCTTTACACATCCACTATTTGACTATTTCCATAGATTTAGGTACTTTTTGAACAATCTTCCAATAACATCAAAGTTATGGTCTAGGTTTTTCTTACTTGCTGTATTTGCAACTATGTATGCAAGGGATCTGGGAATCAAAAAAGATTTCTACGCTTCTTTAGGATTAGATGCTAAAGAGTACGACCAGTATGTTATTAATAAAACTAATGAAACTTCGGCTAGAGTTTTTCCTGTAGTACTAGATGTTTATGATAAATCCTTTTATGGAAGGTTAGATAAAATAGTGGATAATAATAAGGTTCTTTCCGATATTGCAAACAGTGATGGAAATAAAGTATCTAAAACTTTTAGAAAATTACCAAAATATTTATCAAACGGTTACCAGTTATTAAGACTATACTTATTAAAACCTCTTGATAGCAAAGATTTCCAACCTTCGATTAGATAATCTTTTATACAGAGAAGATTTATAGACTCAAATGCTTTCGTCACAAATCAAATCAAATGAAATCGATTTTGGTAGTTGCAATAAAGATTTATTAGAAGAAATTATTTTCTATGGGATTGAACTTGGCGCTGATTTTGTAGAAATATTTATAGAGAATACCGACAACTCAAGCGTGTTAGCTGAAGAGGATTTTATTACAAGTGTAAGTCCATCATTTGGAAGAGGTGCTGGTATAAGAATCTTTAAAGAAAAAAAGGATGGATTTGTAAGTACAAATGATTTAACAAAGCATGGCTTGATGAGATCGGTATCTCAGGCTATTGAGATGTTAGACATAACAGAGAACAAAAAAAGGAAAGTATTTAACGGTTTAAATAAACATAGAGACTATAGTTTATCTAAGAAAAAATGGATTAATGAAGTCCCATCTATTCATGAGATAAGTGAAAAACTATTAGTCAGCACAAAGTCATTAAAAAAAAATAATAAAATAAAAACTAGAAAAGGAAGTTACTCAAGAAATCTGCAAGAAGTAATTATAGCTTCCAGCGACGGAACCTATGTCTCAGATATTAGGTTGCATCAAACGGTTGGACTCAATGTAATTGCTAGTGATGCCCAATATAGATCTAGTGGAAGTAGAAGATTTGGCTCGTCAGGAATGCCTAATGAATTCAGATTATGGGATCACGAAAAAGCAGCTAATGATGTGTTTGAAAGCTCAATGAATATGTTATATGCAGATTATGTTGATGCGGGACAAATGCCTGTTGTATTAGCTAATAAATTTGGTGGCGTTATATTTCACGAAGCCTGCGGTCATTTACTTGAAACTACTCAAATAGAAAGAGGAACAACACCATTTGAGAATAAATTGAATGAAAAAATTGCACATGAATCTGTAACAGCAATAGATGAAGGGATATCAGAAGGATCCTTTGGTTCATTATCAGTAGATGATGAAGGTATGGAACCCGAAAAATCAGTTCTTATAAAAGATGGAATTTTAAAAAAATTTATCTCCGACAGGGCAGGTGAATTAAGAACTGGCCATAAAAGAACTGGAAGTGGAAGAAGACAAAATTATTCTTTTGCTGCAGCTTCAAGAATGAGAAATACTTTTATAGCTAAAGGTGAATACTCCAAAGAAGATTTAATAAATAGTATTAGCGATGGTCTTTACTGCAAATCAATGGGTGGAGGCAGTGTAGGTTCTACAGGACAATTTAATTTTGCCGTAGAAGAAGGTTATCTAATTAAAAATGGTAAATTAACTAATCCAGTTAAAGGAGCAACTTTGATTGGTGAGGCTAAAGAAGTAATGCCAAAAATATCAATGTGCGGAAATGACCTTGAATTAGCACCAGGATTTTGTGGATCCATCAGTGGAAGTGTCAATGTAACTGTTGGCCAACCTCATATTAAGGTTGATTCAATTACTGTTGGTGGGAGATAGGATATGAATTCAAGAGAAATTACAACTCAAATCTCAGAAGCTGCAGGTTCTTTAAATCTAAGTAAATGGGATTATGGTGCAAGCTTTTCTAATGATTACTCTGTTCAAGTTGATAAAGGAGAGGCTAAACAACTTAAGGCATCACAAAAACAAATTTTAACTTTAAGAGTTTGGAATCAATCTAATCTTGTTGGTATTACTACAACAAGTGATATAAGTGAATCTGGTATTAAAAAGGCTCTTAAACAAGCAAATATTGCATCTAATTTCGGCAATAAGAATGAAAGTACGGAATTTTCATCACTAGCGAAGGATCCTATTAAAGTTATAGAAATTAAAAAAAGAAGTCCTGTTGGAATAAAAAAATTACTTACTCTTTTAAGAGAAGCGGAAGTAAAACTAATAGAAAGTCATGAATCCATAAAATCTGTTCCATATAATGGTTTATCTGAGAGTTTCTTTGAGAGAGTTTATGCAAATAGTGATGGTGCCTTTCGGAGTTATACCAAAAGTCAAGCTGCACTTTATTTATATGCTAGAGCAGAAGAGAAAAATAAGAAGCCTCGTAGCTCAGGTTCTGTAAAACTTGGATATGGAGTTGAAGATTTAGATATAGAGTCGTGTATTAAAGACGCTTCTAATAAAACAATTTCTCATTTAAATTATTCTTCTATTAAAACTGATAAATATTTAATATGTTTTTCCCCAGAGTCTTTTATAACGATCATTAATGCCTTTAGTTCAATGTTTAATGCTAGAAGCATTTTAGATGGAGTCAGCTTATCTAATAAAAATTCTATAGGAGAGAAACTATCTACAGAAGCACTCAATATTTATGATGATGGTCTTCACGAAAAGAATATTTCTTCATCACCATTCGATGGAGAGGGGACTCCTACCAAAAGACTATGTTTAATTAACAAAGGAAGAATTAAAAATTTTATACATTCTGAATCAACTGCAAGAATATTTAAAACAATCCCCACAGGCCACGCTGGACTAGGATCAAAAGTTTCAGTATCTCCTGATTGGATAGTAGTTGAGAAATCGAAGGAAAACTTTGATCTCAAAACATCACTAGATCACTCTAACTACGAGGGAGAATTTGTTTATATTGAAGAATTAAATGCAATCCATGCAGGTGTCAGAGCAAGCCAAGGTTCATTCTCTCTTCCATTTGATGGATGGCTCTATAAAAACGGTAAAAAAATCTCAATAGAATCTGCCACTGTAGCAGGGGATATCAAATATCTTTTGAAAAATATAGTAAATATTGAACCAAGCCAGGAGGTAACAACAAGTGGAATTTCTCCACATATATGGGTAGATGAATTATCAATAACTGGTGACGAGTGAAAATTATATTCTGGGGAACACCTCAATATTCAATTGCGAGCCTTGATATTTTTATTAAATCTAAGCACGAGGTAATTGCAGTAGTTAGCCAACCGGACAAGAAAAGATCAAGGGGAAATAAATTAATATCCTCACCTGTTAAAAGCTTTGCCGAGCAAGAATCTATAAAAATTTATACTCCAGCAAAAATCAAGGACAATATAAATTTTATAAATGAACTTAAATCACTATCTTGTGATTTATTTATTGTTATAGCTTACGGGAAAATTTTACCCAAAGAGATATTGGAAATCCCAAAATTTGGTTGTTGGAACGCACATGCTTCATTACTTCCAAGATGGCGTGGTGCTGCCCCAATCCAATGGTCCCTAATAAAAGGCGATGAATTTACTGGTGTAGGAATCATGAAAATGAATGAGGGACTAGATACTGGCGACATATTATTGGAAGAAAAAATTAAAATCGATAACTACGATAATTTAAATACACTATCGGAAAAACTTAGTTTTTTATCTGCAAAATTATTTTTAAATGCTTCATCACAACTCGAAGAAAATATTAATAAAAATACTATTTCTCAATTAACAAAACAAAATACCATCGGAAGAGAAATCACTTACGCAAGAATGATTGAAAAATCTGATTATAAAGTGGTTTGGAGTAATGAGGCATTTAAAATTTCTCAAAAAATAAAAGCATTATACCCACGAGCAAATACAACTTTTAGAGGTAAGAACCTAAAAATAATTAAAATCAAAGTTTTGAGTAGTGATGAAATTAAAAAAGAAAACTACCTTTTAATAAGCAATTATTCAAAACCAGGAATTACTATTGCTGTCATAAAAAATGAAGGAATAATAATTTCAACTAAAACTGATCCGATTATTTTGTTAGAAGCAAAACTTGAAGGCAAAAAAATATCTAGCAAAAATCAATTAATACAACAGTTAAAGCCAACAGTAGGTGAATATTTCTCAGATTAAGTTTTAAATTTTTTTTTAGAGAATCCCCAAATGAAAGCAAAAAGAATCAAAATATAAAAATAATAGTCTGGAAGAATAGACTCTTTAATTAACGTATTTAGTAAAAGCTTAATCCCAACAATCAAAATTGCTACGTAACCCGCTGTTTCTAATCTAGAAAATATATCCAGAAGTTTTAAAAAAATCCCCGATGTAAATCTTAATGCTAAAACACCAATTACTGCTCCAAAAATAATTAATATGTATTGATCGCTTATAGCTACTGCAGTAGTAATACTGTCTATAGAAAATGCAAAATCAGTAATTGAAAGAAGTGCTACAACTCTTAAGAACCTAAAATTATTATTTTTATTATTGTCTGCACCATTTTCAGCATTTTCAATATCTGAATTTAAAAAAACATTTGAGAAGAACAAATACATTAAATAAAAACCAGCAAAAACTCTAATGAAAATAAACTTGAGAAGAACATTAGATAATATGATGAGAATAATTCTAAATAATAAAGATATTGTTATGCCAATATTTAAGGCTCTTGACCTTAATTCCGAACTGTTGAGGGATTTTGTTAGAGAAGCTAGTGCCACGGCATTATCAGCCGATAATAATAATTCTAGTGCAATTAATATTGGTAAAAGTGTAAAGATTTCGTACCAACTGTCTACTTGATCTAGTGTGGGTATAAAAGAATTTATTGCGGCTGAATCCATCGAATATTTTTCCCAATCAGTATAAAATCTAATATAATATGTCAAATATTGGTAATCAAGATTGATAACTATAAATGAGTTTAAATACTTTAGTTAATTATATTTCAAACTCACAAATTACTTCTGAATTAATAAAAAGAATTTCAAAAAATAAAGAATTAAATATTGTTGGTTCAAGTAGATATGCAAAATCAATAATCTTAGATAGCATCGCAAAAAAGGAAAATAAAAATATATTATTAATTTGTCCTAATAATGAAATTGCCTATAAATGGATTGGTTATTTTGAAAGTATAAATGATAAAGCAGTTTTATATTATCCACCAACTGAACATCTACCATACTCATCAATTAATAAATCCAAAGAGATTGAATTTACTCAGCTTACTGTTTTATCCAAATTAATAAAAAAAGAGAAAAAAGAACTTAATATTCTTATATCAACAGAGAGATCACTTCAACCTCATCTGATAAATAAAAACTTATTAATTGAAAACAAGTTAGATTTGCAAAAAGGGGTTCAAATCGAGATTCAAGAATTAGCAAATAAACTTACTTTGCTGGGTTATACGAAGGATAATGTAACTTCAACAGAAGGATTCTGGAGTAGGAGAGGGGAAATAATAGATATTTATCCTGTCAATAATGAGTTTCCTATAAGATTAGAATTTTTTGATAATGTAATTGAAAAAATAAGAGAATATGATCCCCATACTCAGAAAACATTAGAAAGTATCAATAATATTGAAATAATACAGGCTGGATTAGATTTGCTAATAAAAGATAAGTTAAATAATTTATCTAAGAACAGTATTTTTAATTCAGAAGATATAAATAAAAATAATCTCGATGGATATTTAGGAATAATTGAAGAAGAGCCTTCAAATATAATAGATTTTATAAATAGTGAAACAATTCTTGTAATTGATGAATTAGAAGATTGTAAAAAATTTGCAAATAATTGGTATCTAGATTCAGAAAGTAATTTTGATAATTGTGCGTATGAATTAAATGAGAACCTTAAAAATAATGACATTAATTTAGAGGTCAAACCTAATTTGCATTTAAAGTTTGACGAGATATTAAATTCACTAGGCAATTTTAATTTAATAAAATTTTATGAATTTGAATCTAAAGTCAATATTGATAATAGGTTTTTGTTAAACGATAAAAGATTAAATTCATATTCTAAAAATATAGGAAAATTATCAAATGATATAAATAAAAATATAAAAAATAATGAAAAAGTATGGATATTATCAGCACAGCCATTGAGAACCAGGACTTTACTTTTTGAGCACGAATGTAATACAAATTTCTTAAACAATCCTAATGATATTGATGAAGCATTTAATTCAATTAATAATTCAACTCCTCTAATTTTAAAAAATAAGAACAATTATGAAATCGAGGGTTTTTATCTTCCGATATGGAAAGTTGCCCTGATAACAGATAAAGAATTATTTTCACAACAATCTCTTTTTAATAATGTATTCATAAGAAGAAAGAAAAGAAGTGTAAATTCAAATATAAATGTAAATAAGATTAGTCCCGGTGATTTTATAGTTCATAAAAATCATGGAATAGGAAAATTTTTAAAAATAGAAAAAATAAATATAACTGGAGATTCAAGAGATTATTTAGTCATTCAGTATCAGGATGGAAAAATAAGTGTTGCCGCTGATCAACTTGGTAGTGTTAACAGATATAGATCAAGCGGCAAAATAAATCCAAAAATAAATAAATTAGGAGGGACAGAATGGGAAAAAATTAAAGATAAAAATAAGAAGCAAATCAAAAAAGTTGCTGTCGATATTTTAAAACTTTATGCAAAGAGAGAAAAATTAAAGGGGTACATTTATCCAGAAGATGGTCCTTGGCAAGATGAATTAGAGGAATCATTCCCTTATCAACCAACACCTGATCAAATTACTGCTGTAGAAGAAATAAAATCTGATATGGAAAGCGATAAGCCAATGGACAGGCTAGTTTGTGGAGATGTAGGATTTGGTAAAACAGAAGTCGCTGTTCGGGCAATTTTTAAGGCTATTACATCAGGCAAACAGGTAATATTACTAGCACCCACAACAATCCTAGCTCAACAACATTGGAGAACAATAAACAATAGATTTTCACCTTACCCCATAAAAGTATCATTACTCAATAGATTCAAAACCTTTAATGAAAGAAAGGAAATCTATGCAGGATTAAAAAATAACAAAATTGATTTAGTTGTAGCAACGCATCAAATTTTAGGCAAAGAAATAGAAATTAAAAATTTAGGACTACTTGTTATTGATGAAGAACAAAGATTTGGAGTAAGGCAAAAGGAGAAAATTAAAAAAATCAAAACCAACATAGACGTTTTAACTCTCTCGGCAACTCCAATTCCAAGAACACTATATATGAGCCTATCTGGACTAAGACAAATGAGCTTACTAAATACTCCTCCTCCATCAAGAAGATCAATTAAAACTTATCTATCTGAAATAGATATGGATGTTATAAGAACTGCAATTAATCAAGAACTTGATAGGGGAGGTCAAATTTTTTATGTTCTTCCAAGAATTTCTGATATCGATCAAGCTGTAAACAAATTAAAAAATATGTTTCCCAGCTTAAAATTTATTGTTGCTCATGGACAAATGAACGAAACAGAGCTTGAAAATGCAATGATTGCTTTTAATAATGGAGAAGTAGATCTAATGATATGCACAACGATAATTGAAAGTGGATTAGACATCCCTAAAGTAAATACAATCATTATTGAAGATTCTCACAAATTTGGCCTTTCACAACTTTATCAACTTAGAGGAAGAGTTGGTAGAAGCGGTGTACAGGCACATGCTTGGTTATTTTATCCAAATATAAATAAAATTAATGACGCTGCAAAACAAAGATTGAAAGCGATAAAAGACTTTTCAGAACTAGGAAGTGGATACCAACTTGCAATGAAAGATATGGAAATAAGAGGTGTTGGTAGTTTACTAGGAGAAGAACAAAGTGGAAAGGTTAATGCCATTGGATATGATTTATATATAGAAATGCTACATGAGGCTATTTCAGAAATCAGTGGGCAAGAAATACCTGAGGTTAACGACACTCAAATTGATCTCCCAATAAATGCATTTATACCTGCAACATGGATATTAAATAGAGAGGAGAAGCTTGAGGCTTACAAATCTGCTACTGAATGTTCAAATAATAATGAATTAACTGAATTAGCTACAGACTGGTTGAATAGATATGGAAACTTACCCAAACCTGTTGAGTCCTTAATTATGATAATGAGACTAAAATTACTAGCAAAAAAATGTGGTTTTAATAAAATCAAGCTCAAAAAGCCAAACATCGTGATAGAGACAAAATTAAAAAATTCTACTTTTAAAATTTTTAAAAATTCTTTGGCAAGTAGTGTTCAAAATAAATTTAATTTTAATGAAGGCGAACAATTATCAATCATTACTATAAGGGGTTTAGGTGCAACTGAAATTCAAAATCAAATTGATCAACTAATGTTGTGGTTCGGGTCTTTTGAAAGAGAAATAAAGAATTTCGATAAAGAACTTATTAAAAGAGGATAAATTATTAAATAATTATTTAAAATCCGCGAATCAGTTTGATTTCGGTTAGGTTTATAAAAATTTATTTATTTTATGGGTGAATATATAGACGTCGGAATACAAACTTCGATTTTACCCCTATCAATTATTCTTTCATCAATTTTACTTGGCATATTTGCATTATTTGGAGAAGAAACAGAAAATGATGATGATGATTCTGATTCAGGAAGTGGTGGCCTAAT
>QCIO01000002.1 GCA_003216635.1 Prochlorococcus sp. AG-402-L23
AAATTGTCAAAAAGTTCCTAAGTGTATGCCTTGATTTACAAAGCACTAATTACCAAACACGTGGCGTATTTCCTACTAGTTTCGTTGAAGAAAATGGACAGCTCATTGGAGACTATGGTCAGAGATCAATAGGGAGGATTACTTCAGCTGATGCAAGTTTATGGTGGCCCATTTTATGTTGGTATTATGTCAATAAAAGCGGTGATCATGCCTTCGGAAAAAGTCAAAGCGTTCAAAGAGGCATTCAACTTCTATTAGATCTAGTTCTACATCCAACATTTGAGGGTAATCCAGTACTTTTTGTTCCGGATTGCGCATTTATGATTGATAGACCTATGGATGTATGGGGAGCACCTCTAGAAGTTGAAGTTTTACTTCATGGATGTTTAAAAAGTTGTATAAAACTAATGGAATTAAGTAGAGCAGATCACGTTAGTAGACTTTTAGACCAAAGACTTATTCTCACAAATCAATGGGTTAAGGATTTAGGAAGTTTTCTTTTAAAACATTATTGGGTTACCAGCCAAACAATGCAAATTTTAAGAAGAAGGCCAACCGAGCAATATGGAGATGATCAACATTTTAATGAATTTAACGTTCAACCTCAAGTAGTTCCCTCATGGCTACAAGATTGGTTAGAGAATAGAGGTGGTTACTTAATAGGAAATATTAGGACAGGAAGGCCTGACTTTCGATTTTACAGTTTAGGCAATTCTTTAGCATGTATGTTCGGAGTACTTCCTCCTGAAGAACAAAGAGCTTTATTTAGATTAGTTTTACATAACAGACAGCATTTAATAGCTCAAATGCCCATGAGGATTTGTCATCCTCACATGGATGTCGAAGAATGGCAAAATAAAACTGGATCGGATCCAAAGAATTGGCCTTGGAGTTACCATAACGGTGGTCATTGGCCAAGTTTACTTTGGTTTTTTGGTGCAGCAGTTCTATTGCATCAAAAAAATTATGGCTCTGATGATGTGATTCTCATGGAAGAAATGAAATCTTTGATAGAGGAATCATATTGGTGTCAACTTAATCAATTGCCTAAACAAGAATGGGCAGAATATTTTGATGGTCCTACAGGTACCTGGGTTGGACAACAATCAAGAACATATCAAACCTGGACAATTGTTGGTTTTTTATTAATGAATCATTTCCTAAGAAATGAATATAACGATCTAGATATGTTTAAAATTTAAGCCTAAAATAACCCTAAGGTTAGTGATTTATCAATTGGCAAACATGCCCCTATACCAAGATATATTGTTAGAAAAGTTCCGAATAAGAAAACAGACATTGCTATTGGTCTTCTAAATGGATTAGAAAACTTATTAACGTTTTCAATAAAGGGTAAAATCATTAGTCCCAGTGGAATTAATGTTTGAAGTGCAATACCCAAAAGTTTATTAGGAACAACCCTAAGTATTTGAAAAACTGGATAGAGGTACCATTCGGGGAGAATTTCTAAAGGGGTGGCGAATGGATTTGCCTTGTCTCCTAGCATTGCAGGGTCAAGAACTGCTAATCCAACTACGCAAGCAATAGTTCCCAAGATAACTACCGGGAAGATATATAGTAAATCATTTGGCCAGGCTGGTTCTCCATAATAGTTATGGCCCATACCTTTAGCTAACTTTGCTCTCAATTTTGGATCAGATAGATCTGGTTTTTTTAACGTAGACATATGGAGAACTAATAATGGTTTAAGTATAAGAGTTTATAAGGGACCTGAAATACCCTGTTTACGAATCATTAAAAAGTGCATCAACATGAAAACTGCTAATGACCATGGCAATACAAAAGTATGAAGACTGTAAAATCTGGTTAAAGTGGATTGTCCAACACTTTCTCCACCTCTGAGTAGTTCAACCATAAAATCACCAATTACTGGTATTGCAGCAGGAACACCAGAAACGATCTTAACTGCCCAATAACCTACCTGATCCCAAGGTAGGGAGTATCCTGTAACTCCAAAAGCTACAGTTATGACTGCCATTACAACACCTGTAACCCAAGTTAATTCTCTTGGCCTTTTAAAACCTCCGGTAAGATAAACCCTAAAGACGTGAAGAATTAACATCAAAACCATCATTGATGCACTCCATCTATGCACAGATCTTATTAACCATCCAAAACTTACATCAGTCATTAAATAACTGACTGAACTATAAGCTTGTGTAACTGTTGGCTTATAGTAAAAAGTCATTGCAAAACCTGTTGCAAATTGAATTAAGAAGCATACTAAAGTTATGCCTCCTAAACAATAAAAAATATTTACATGAGGGGGTACGTACTTGGAAGTTACGTCGTCAGTTATGTCTTGGATTTCAAGCCTTTCTTGAAACCAGTCATAAACAGATGAAGAATTCGCCATCCAAAAAAAAATTAGCTTTGATATAAAGAGCTTACTTAAAATTCTTATACTTGGTGTTAACACTTAACCCAATGAATTCATCTTTTAACAAACTTTTAACATTCAAAACTGTGATCACTGCATCAATGATCATCGTTTTTTCTATCAATCTTATGTTGATTGAAAGAGTGGATGCTCTCAGTGATAGCAAGCAATTAGTACTTGACGCTTGGACTTTGGTAAACGAAGGTTTTTATGATCCAGAAAAGTTTGATGAAATCCAATGGAAAAGAATTAGACAAAAAACATTACAGAAACAAATTGAAACAAGTGAAGAGGCTTATTCCGCAATTGAAGAGATGTTAAGACCTCTAGATGATCCATACACAAGAGTTTTACGGCCAAAAGATTATGAACTTTTGAAATCAAGTAATTTTGGGAGTGAAATTAATGGTGTTGGGCTTCAATTAGGTGAAGATGATGACAATAAAATTAAAGTTATCTCTACGCTTGGGGGTTCTCCAGCTGAAGAAGCTGGAATAGTAAGCGGGGACTTTATAGAGACAGTGGACGGGATCTCATCAGAAAAATTAGGGCTTGCAAGTACTGCCTCTAAGTTAAGAGGTGAATCAGGGACAAAAGTTTTAGTTGAAGTATCTTCGGAATCAGGAGAAATTAGGGAAGTCGATCTAGAGAGGAGATCAGTAGATCTCAGACCAGTTAGAACGAAAAGGTTAAGAGACGATTCTCACACAATAGGATATTTGAGGATAACTCAATTCAGCGAAAGCGTACCCAAAAAAGTTGAAGAGGCACTTCAAGAGTTAAAAGAGAAAGAGGTTGAAGGGTTAATCTTAGATCTTAGAAATAATTCAGGTGGACTAGTAAGCTCAGGCATTGCAGTAGCAGACTCATTATTAAGTCATAAACCTGTTGTAGAGACAAAAAATAGAAATGGAATCAAAGATGCAATAATTTCTCAAAAGGAGACATCTTTTGATGGCCCAATGGTGACTCTGGTTAATAAAGGTACTGCGAGTGCTAGTGAAATTCTTGCTGGTTCTTTACAAGATAATGAAAGATCAATTCTTATGGGAGAAAAAACATATGGGAAAGGTTTAATCCAATCCCTAAAAAGTTTGGGAGAGGATAGTGGTATTGCCATAACAGTTGCAAGTTATTTAACTCCCAAAGGTAATAATATTCAAGGTCAAGGGATGTCTCCTGATAAATTACTTGATCTTCCTGATGCAAGTGAATATGGAAGTACTGATGATAAATGGGTAAAGAATGCAGAATTATTTCTAGAGTCTCTCCTAGAAAAAGAAAAACTTTCATTTCAAACTAGTGAATTAAGCAATGAAGGAATAAAGCCTTGAAATGGCAAAAGATTGAAAATAAAAAATCTTAAAAACTATGAGTATTAAAAGAGTTTTTCATGATCCAATTCATAAAGAAATAATATTTGATTCAGGGAAGCCAGAAGAATTAATGGTTCTGGAATTAATTGATACAGTCGCTTTTCAAAGATTAAGAAGAATAAAACAACTAGGGCCGGCATTCTTACTTTTTCACGGAGCAGAATCGAGTAGATTTACCCATTCAATTGGCGTTTTTTGTATCGCAAGAAAGATCTATAAAAGGTTAATTGAAAGTAAACCTTCATTTTGTGAAAATAAATTTGTTCTTTATGGAGCAGCTCTATTACATGATTTAGGTCATGGACCTTTAAGTCATACCAGTGAAACAATATTCGAGCATAACCACGAACAATGGTCTCAAAATTTAGTTAAAAATTATTCTCCAATAAATTCAATACTCAAAAAATATGACAAAGAATTACCGAAACAAATTGGGAAATTGTTTCAGTCAAAGCAACTATTTTCACAACCTATAAAAACATTAATTAGCAGTGAGATAGATTGCGATCGTCTCGATTATCTTTTACGCGATAGTTACAACACTGGTACTAACTATGGCTTAGTCGATTTAGAAAGAATTATTTCAGCTCTTACTTTTTCACCTGATGGAAATATC
Organism: Prochlorococcus sp. AG-402-L23; assembly: GCA_003216635.1. Taxonomy (GTDB): domain Bacteria; phylum Cyanobacteriota; class Cyanobacteriia; order PCC-6307; family Cyanobiaceae; genus Prochlorococcus_A. Next base: position 4,394 of record QCIO01000002.1, read on the forward strand.
GGAATCAAACCAAAAGGAGTTATCGCTATTGAGCATTTCCTAGTACTAAGAAACTTGATGTATAGAACAATCTACAATCACAGAATAAACGAAGTATCAACATGGATTCTGGAAAAAATAATTTATACAATAAAAAATAATTTTGAAAAGAAAATTTGGTTAGATAATTCTCTAAATAAATGGATATTTTTCCCTGAAAAACTTGATTTCGATGATTTCATAAGAAATGATGATGTAACCTTTTACTATCATTTGATGAGATGGAAAGATGAATCTTTTGAGCCACTTTCTACACTTTGCAAAATGTTTATTCACAGAGATTTGTTAAAGGCATCGGACATAAGTTTTTTAAGTAAAATAAATCGACTAAAAATCTTTGCGTTTGCGAGAAAATTATGTAAAAAAAATGGTTATGATTCAGAAATTTTTTGTGGGATTAAGGAAAAGTCTTTTAAAGGTTTGGAATCTAATAATGCACTTAAAATATGGGACGGCACTTATCAAAGCTCATTAGAAACTAGTTCTGCATTAATAAAAACTTTAATGAGATCCGAGGAAAGCTGTTTTATTATTTATCCAGGTATGATCAAAAATGAAATTAAAAATGAAATTTCATTAATAAAAAATAATTCCGAGATTTAATTCCATGGAAATCGTTTTAAGTAGTACTAAAAGAAAATATTTAGAAATTTATTCTTTGTTTGATTTAGATAATATCCATGAAACTTTCAAAAAATTTTCTTCCATAAAGGGACCTCTAGAAGCAAAAATTTTCGCAATCAATGAGTCAATAAGTTCTCATCAATTATCAAAATTAAAAAATCATTTTGACAAAATTAATATTTGTTCCCTATTCATTTACTCAAATAATAGAGAAACAATATTAAGTGGAAAGTCTTTAAAAATAGATTCAACTTTTTTTAAAGAGCAAGAAATTAAAGATAAGCTACTTTTATTTAAATCAAAAAAGAAAGACGATATTCTTCACAGAGGGACAGTACGATCGGGTGAAAGAATATCTTCAAATGGAAACCTATGCATTATTGGAGACGTTAATCCAGGAGCAATAGTTTCCGCCAAAAAAAACATTTACGTTTGGGGCAAATTACTAGGGGTTGCATTCGCGGGGAAAAGTGGAAATAAAAATGCCTCAATTGCATCACTTTATTTAAACCCTTTACAATTACGAATTGCAGATGTAATAGCTATTGGACCCAAGGATAAGCCCAAAAATTGTTATCCAGAAATTGCTGTAATAGATAAACAAACTATAATTATCAAACCACACCTAATCGAAACTAAAAATTAATCAATGATTTGCAATAAATTAATTCAAAATAGATAAATTTAAGAATTACTTAATCTTTAAAATATTTATCTTTGGGCAAGTAGCTTTATTATTTGGAAAATTCTAAAAAACGTGGGGAAAAATACTCGCACAATATTAATTTGTTCAGGTAAAGGAGGTGTTGGCAAAACCACTTTAACTGCAAACCTTGGCATAGCACTTGCTAATAGCGGTGCAACAACTGCTGTATTAGATGCAGATTTTGGCTTAAGAAATTTAGATCTTCTTCTTGGATTAGAAAATCGCATTATTTATACTGCTCAAGATGTTCTTGACAAGAATTGTCGTCTTGATCAAGCTTTGGTTAGACATAAAAAGGAACCAAATCTTGCTCTTCTACCAGCTGGGGATCCAAGGATGTTGGATTGGATGAAGCCCGAAGATATGAAAAAGATTAGTGAACTGCTTAGTGAGAAATTTGATTTTGTCTTAGTAGATTGTCCCGCTGGTGTAGAAGATGGCTTTAAAAATGCTCTTGCAGCTTGTAAAGAAGCTATTGTTGTTACTAACCCGGAATTATCTGCAGTACGCGACGCCGATAGAGTAATAGGGATTCTTAATACTTCAGATATAGAGCCAATACAGCTTGTAATAAACAGAGTTCGTCCCAACATGATGGCAAGTCAAGAGATGCTATCTATCGATGATGTCCAAGGGATACTTTCTTTGCCTTTATTAGGTATTGTTTTAGAAGATGAACAAGTAATTATAAGCACAAATAGAGGAGAGCCATTGACACTTACAGATGGTAAATCTCCTGCAAAAAAATGTTATTTGAATGTTTCTCAAAGACTTACAGGAAAGGACGTACCAATTATTGACCCAAAAAATGAAGGTAAAAGTCTTAAAGATAAATTCTTGAGATTAATGCAAACAAAGGTTTTTTAAAATGATGACACTCAGAGATCTTATAAACAAGTTGCTTGGCAGAGAAACGGCTAGTGCCAACACAGCAAGAGAAAGATTACAGCTTGTACTCGCTCACGATAGAGTTGATATGAGTTCCTTAACAACTGATCTTTTGGATAAAATGAGGAAAGAAATTCTTGATGTTGTTGCTAAATATGTTGAGATTGATTTTGAAGAGGTGGCAGTAAGTTTAGAGACGGAGGACAGAATGACCGCATTAGTAGCAAATTTACCAATCAAAAGAACTATTACAGGAGAAATAAAGTTTAAGAACAATGATAAAAATGATAAAAGCAAAAAAGATATCAAAAAGTAATAAATTTTAAAAACCACCAAAAATTACTAAGATTGATCCACCTTAACTGTAAGATAGTGATTATGCCGGCTTAGCTCAGCGGTAGAGCAGCGCTTTTGTAAAGCGAAGGTCATCAGTTCAAATCTGTTAGCCGGCATTTTAATGTATTTAATTCTGTTCAATATTCTTTGCTGAAAATAAAAAGATCAAACTTATCAGAGCAATGATAGGAAGCAATCTTATTTCGGCAACATACTCTAAAAAAGATGCAAGGGGTTCAAATATCCAATAAGTTAATAATTGAATTAATAAAACAAAAAAGAATAATAAAAACATTAGTACAATTCCCTAACTAATACTTCGCCTTCTCTAATCAGTCTCCAATCTCCACTTTTATTCCAAAATATGATAGTACTAGCTTTTCCACTACTTTTTCCCCAGGGGATAGGGCCCAAAATTTTTACAGAAGGGAAGTCTAGAGCAATACCTTCAACTGTAGTTGATCCTTTAAAACCTGAAATATTTGCACTTGAAGTTAACAATGGTCCTGTTTCTCTTAAAAGGGATTGTGCCATGTATGAATTTGGGATTCTCAACCCAATAGTAAGATCTTTGCTAGTGAGGTTTATAGTTTGCTTTTCTGAAGCAGGAATAACGATTGTCAGAGCACCAGGCCAATATTTTGAAGCTATATTTTCGTAATCTTCTTTAGCGGATTCGTGAACATAATCAATTAAATGTTTTTGTTCTGATCCCATAAGTATTAAGGGTTTATTTCTATCTCTTTTTTTAAACTTATAAATAATATTTGATAATTTTGGTAAGCATCCAATTGCGGGCAAGGTGTCTGTTGGGAAAATTATAGGCAAACCTCTTTCAAGAGTCTTCAAGGCATTTTTGCAGTTTACTAAATTCATTTAGATTATGAGCCGATAATAATTTATTTATATCTTCCAATGGTAAACCTACCAATACCTGAAAGATCTTTCACAATTTCTACTGATGTAAATTTATTTTTAATAAGTAGATGTTTTACTTTTTCACTTTGATCAAAATGATTCTCTAAAATTAGCCAACCCTCTTCTTTTAAGAATAATGGTGCTTTTTGTATTATTTCCCTAATATGTTTTAAGCCATCTTCGCCGCCTAATAAAGCAACTTTAGGTTCAAAATTTTTAACTTCTTTGGGTAATTTTTCATAAGTATCTCTGGGAATATATGGCGGGTTTGAAATAGCGAGATCTAATTTACCTTTAAAACTTTCAAGAGGTGACCACCAATTTCCACAATAAAATTTCAAATTTGATTGTTTAGAGGAATTAATAAAATTTTTAGTCGCTATTTCTAATGCATCTTGATCTATATCAGTAGCTACTCCGTCACTCGATGGATAAGCCAATGCCAAAGCAATACTAATAGCGCCTGATCCAGTTCCTAATTCAGCAAAAAATAATTTTTCTGAATTCTTTCGAAATATATTGAAGACAATATCAACTATTAGCTCTGTTTCTGATCTGGGAATGAGTACTTTGTTTGTAACTTTTAATTTTAAGTCCCTCCAAAAAGTTATCCCACAAAGGTATTGGATAGGAGTCGAATTTAATAAATGATCTTTCCAAATAGATTCTAAGAGATCTAAGTTTTTTCTTAAATATAAATTATCTCCAGAATTAATCCTAGATAAGTTGAGATCACTATTTGATATGCCGCCTACAGAATCAAGTAAAAGAGCAAGAGATTGATGATCTCCCCCTTTAGAAAGTTGTATTTTTTTCCAAAATAAAAATTCTTTTACAGAAATGCTAGGCATTTATGAAAGTTTAGCGTTTTGGGCCAAGCTTACCTTTACCAGATTCTGAGTAGAAGCTTGATTTTTCGCCATCTTGAGTGGAAATAAATAAACCTATAAGGAATATTGTTGGTACCCCAACGAATAGAAGACTAGCTACGAATCCAAAATTAGTTGTTTCCATTAAAATTTACTATTCTAATAAGTATTAAGACTATAAACATTTAACTTGAACTAAAGTGGAAAAATCAATAAATATTATTAACTGATTAACAGTCTTAAACAATTTAGCGAGGTAATTTTTTATTTTCACTATTTTTTTTAAGTTCTTCTAAGTTTGATGGAGGAGATTGTGGTTTTGTTAAAATTACTGCAGAGGATTTTATTAATGTTTGGCATGCAAGTCGCCAATTTTCTGGTCTATTTTTAAGTTTTTCTTCTTCAACAGAAGTTAGTGGACTTAAGGAATTTTTGCTTCCTCCTTCAACAGAAATAAAACATGTACTACACTGTCCTGCCCCTCCACAATTTCCTAAAATACCTTTTAATCCATAAAGTTGTAAATTCTCTTTCATTACTAGTTCCCTTAAATTTTCACCAGGATTACATTGAACCTCTAAATCCTCACGGATGAATCTAATAGTTGCCATTTTTTTTAGTTATTTTTCTTATTTTGGCGTTTTACTTTGAGAATTGTGACCAAAATATTAACATTTTTTAGTCGAAAATTCCTTGAAAACTAAGTAATGCAAATTGATTTACCCAATTTTTGCAAGAAAATAAATTTATTTACAAAAATCCCTGAAAGACTAAAAAACCCTTACTATCGTGATGTTTAGCTGTTTATTCAGCATAGTTACTAGAAATTAACCGATGGGATTGCCTTGGTATCGAGTTCACACAGTAGTTATTAATGACCCAGGTCGACTACTTGCTGTGCATCTTATGCATACTGCATTATTAGCCGGCTGGGCCGGTTCAATGGCTCTTTATGAATTAGCCATTTTTGATCCATCTGATGCTGTTCTCAATCCTATGTGGAGACAGGGAATGTACGTTATGCCTTTTATGGCTAGGCTTGGTATCACAAGTAGTTGGAACGGATGGGATATAACCGGCGCTACAGGAGTTGATCCTGGATTCTGGAGTTTTGAAGGGGTTGCTGCAGCACACATTGTATTTAGCGGACTATTGATGTTGGCCTCTATTTGGCACTGGACATACTGGGATTTAGATTTATGGGAAGATTCAAGAACAGGTGAGCCAGCTCTTGATCTGCCAAGAATCTTTGGAATTCATCTTCTTCTAGCTGGACTTACATGTTTTGGCTTTGGAGCATTTCATTGTGCAAATGTGGGGATTTGGGTTTCTGATCCTTACGGCTTAACTGGTCATGTAGAACCAGTAGCACCTTCCTGGGGAGTTGATGGATTTAATCCTTTTAATCCTGGAGGAATAGTTGCAAATCATATTGCGGCTGGACTTATGGGTATAATTGGAGGTATTTTTCACATTACCAATAGGCCTGGAGAAAGACTTTACAGAGCATTAAAACTTGGAAGTCTTGAAGGAGTTCTAGCTAGCGCCTTAGCTGCTGTACTATTTGTATCTTTCGTTGTTTCCGGAACAATGTGGTACGGTTCAGCAACAACCCCAGTAGAGCTTTTTGGTCCTACCAGATATCAATGGGATTCAGGCTATTTCAAAACTGAAATTAATAGAAGAGTACAAGCTGCTATAGATAATGGTGCGACTAAATCAGAGGCATATGCTTCGATCCCAGAGAAATTAGCCTTCTACGATTATGTTGGCAATAGTCCGGCAAAAGGAGGATTATTCCGAGTTGGAGCTCTTGTTAATGGTGATGGTTTACCAACTGGTTGGCAAGGTCACATTGCTTTCCAAGATAAGGAAGGTAACGAATTAGAAGTAAGAAGAATTCCTAACTTCTTTGAAAACTTTCCTGTCATTCTTGAAGACAAAGAAGGCAATGTAAGAGCTGATATTCCATTTAGAAGAGCTGAAGCAAAGTATTCATTTGAACAAACTGGTATCACTGCAACTATCTATGGAGGAGACCTAGATGGACAAACATTTACAGATCCTGCAGTAGTGAAAAGATTAGCTAGAAAGGCTCAACTTGGAGAAGCATTCAAGTTTAACAGAGAGACATATAAATCTGACGGTGTATTCCGAAGCTCTCCAAGAGCGTGGTTTACATATGCACATTTATGTTTCGGATTGCTATTCTTGTTTGGCCACTGGTGGCATGCTTCAAGAACTCTTTACAGAAATTCATTCGCTGGAATTGACGCTGAGATTGGTGACCAAGTTGAATTCGGTTTATTCAAGAAACTTGGTGACGAATCCACAAGAAGAATCCCTGGAAGGGTTTAAACTAAACTTTATTACTTAATCTTATGGAAGCTTTCGCTTACGTTCTTATTTTAACTCTTGCAGTTGTTACATTATTCTTTGCTGTCGCCTTTAGAGATCCACCTAAATTCGATAAAAAATGAACTTATAAAAAGACCTCTTTAACAAGAGGTCTTTTTATTTTACTTTTCATAATTAGCATATTAATCTACTATTAGAGTTACAGTTCATCTTATTTCACTACATGCAGTGTCCAACCTGTCAAAACACAGATAGCAGAGTTTTGGAATCAAGATCTGCTGATAGTGGTAAAAGTGTTCGAAGAAGAAGAGAGTGCTTAAATTGCAGCTTTAGATTTACAACTTATGAAAGAGTGGAGTCAATGCCAGTTTCAGTCATAAAGAAAGACGGTAACAGAGAATTATTTGATAAACAAAAACTATTTACTGGTATATCAAGAGCTTGCGAAAAGACTAAATTCAGTAGTGAAGCAATTATTAATTTCGTAGATGGAATTGAATCACAAATCGTTCAAGACTCTAATAAAGATATTAAATCTTCACAAATCGGAGAATTAATACTTAAAAATCTTAGGAAAGAAAATGAAGTCGCTTATATAAGATACGCCTCAGTTTACAGAAAATTTAATGGGGTAAAAGATTTTATTTCTACTCTTGAATCTCTAAAAGGAAGTTCAAAAAACCAATTAGCTTCAATTTCATAAAATTCAGCATCTTAAAGTGTAGAATACATATCACAAATGTTTTTTGCTATTGGTTTGCAGGCCTCTAGCATTCCTTTCTAACTATCTTAGGTAGTCTGCGATACAAAAAATGAACGAAAATTCTTCCCAAACTATTAAAGAAATTTCTGAGGATCAAGAGATTAGAAATTCGTCTGAGTTAGATAATGATTCAGCATCCCAAAATGAGGAAGATTTATCATTCGAGAAGAGCGATATACCTTCAGCAGATTCTTCCTCTAGCAGAACAAATACGGATTTTGACAACGCAGGATTCACACAAGAAGAATTTGCATCACTTTTAGGTAAGTATGACTATAACTTTAAACCTGGCGATCTAGTTAAAGGTACCGTTTTTGCTCTAGAGCCCAAAGGGGCCATGATAGATATAGGGGCAAAAACAGCTGCTTTTATGCCAGTTCAGGAGGTTTCAATAAATAGAGTTGAAGGACTTAATGATGTTTTACAACCTTCAGAAAGTAGAGAATTTTTCATAATGAGCGAAGAAAATGAAGATGGCCAACTAGCCCTCTCTATTAGAAGAATTGAATACCAAAGAGCATGGGAAAGGGTTAGACAACTCCAAAAAGAAGATGCAACTATATATTCCGAAGTTTTTGCAACAAATAGGGGCGGAGCTCTTGTTAGGGTAGAAGGCTTGAGAGGTTTTATCCCAGGCTCTCATATAAGTGCTCGAAAAATTAAAGATGACTTAGAAGGTGAATATTTACCTTTAAAATTTCTTGAAGTTGATGAAGAGAGAAATAGATTAGTACTTAGTCATAGAAGAGCTTTAGTTGAGAAAAAAATGAACCGACTTGAGGTAGGTGAAGTTGTTGTTGGTTCTGTAAAAGGTATTAAACCTTATGGAGCCTTTATTGATATTGGTGGGGTTAGTGGTCTATTACACATTTCTGAGATTAGTCATGAACATATTGAGACTCCGCATAATGTTTTAAATGTCAGTGACCAAATGAAAGTCATGATAATTGACCTTGATTCAGAAAGAGGACGAATTTCATTATCTACTAAAGCACTTGAACCTGAACCAGGCGATATGCTAACTGACCCACAAAAAGTTTTTAGTAAAGCTGAAGAAATGGCTGCGAAATACAAACAAATGTTATTTGAACAAACTGACGATAATGAAGAGAACCCCATAGCTTCAACTGAAACAGTATAAAAAACCTATTTATTTTGTTCATGAATATCAGAACTTAATCCTAATTATTCTTGAAGAGGTATTTTTTAATTTACAATGATTGATTTCTAAGGATAATCTAATTTAGGATAAAGTCTAATTTCAAAATTATTTGTGAATGAGTGATTTCATTTTCACTTCAGAATCCGTAACTGAAGGTCACCCCGACAAAATATGTGATCAAATAAGTGACGCTGTTTTAGATGCTTTATTGACAGAAGATCCAGAAAGTAGGGTTGCATGCGAAACTGTTGTAAATACAGGTCTTTGTTTACTTACAGGAGAAATAACTTCAAAAGCAAAAGTTGATTATATAAAACTTGTTAGAAATGTAATTAAAGAAATTGGATATGAAGGCTATAAAGCAGGAGGTTTTGACGCAAATAGCTGTGCTGTTTTAGTAGCACTTGATGAGCAATCACCAGATATTTCGCAGGGAGTAAACAACGCAGATGATGTTAACGATGATTTGGAAGATAATACTGGAGCTGGTGACCAAGGCATAATGTTCGGCTATGCATGCGATGAGACGCCTGAATTAATGCCCTTACCGATAAGTTTGGCTCATAGGTTAGCCATTCAACTTTCCAAAGTGAGGCATGAAGAAGTCCTTAATTATCTACTACCTGATGGTAAAACTCAAGTGAGCATTGATTACAAAAAAGGTTTACCAGTCTCTATTAATACGATTTTAATTTCAACTCAACATAATCCTGAGATTGATGGAATAACAAATGAAGAAGAAATTCGTCAAAGAATAAAAGAAGATTTATGGACGCATGTTGTAATTCCTGCTACTGAAGATCTAGAAATCAAACCAAGCATTAGCAAAACAAGATTTCTAGTTAACCCCACTGGGAAATTTGTCGTAGGCGGGCCTCAAGGAGATGCGGGGCTCACTGGCAGAAAAATTATTGTAGATACTTATGGTGGATATGCGAGACACGGAGGAGGGGCATTTTCTGGTAAAGATCCTACAAAAGTTGATAGATCAGCCGCTTATGCAGCGCGTTATGTAGCTAAAAGCATAGTAAAGGCAAAATTGGCAAAAAAAGCAGAAGTGCAATTAAGTTATGCAATTGGAGTAGCAAAACCAATTTCCATTCTTGTGGAAACTTTTGATACAGGTCTTATTTCACAAGCTAATTTGACTGAGCTAATTAATGAGCACTTCGATTTAAGACCCGCAGCAATAATCAAAGAATTTAACTTACGAAATCTACCCAAAGAAATGGGAGGTAAATTTTTTAGAAAGACTGCATCCTATGGACATTTTGGCAGAAGAGATCTTGAGCTCCCTTGGGAAAATGTAGAAGAAAAAGCAGCCCAATTAGCAGAGGCTTCCAAAATCTTTTTATAAAATATTTTTTCTATGCCTGATAATCTTTATGGAGGGTTAGATTTTGGAACCAGTGGTGCAAGAATATCAATAATTAATCTGCAAAAGAAATTAATATATTCAAATTCATTACCTTATTTATACAGCTTTAGAAATCCAAATTCTTGGATCAATTCTTGCGAAAACCTCTTATTTAGCTTACCTTCTGAAGTAAAAATTAACCTTACTAAATTGGCTATCTCTGGCACCTCAGGAACTTTAACAGCAATCAATTTGCAAGGTAAGCCGATAGGAGAAGCAATACCTTATGACCAAGCATGCAATGAACATAAGATCCTTCTTGAATCCTTAACTTCTGGAGAAGAGCATCTGCGAACTCCATACAGTAGTCTTGCTAAAGCATTAAAACTAATAGATAAATTTGGGACAAATATACTTTTACGACATCAATCTGATTGGATCACTGGTTGGTTTTTAAAAGATTGGACTCATGGAGAAGAAGGTAATAATCTAAAACTTGGTTGGGATCTAAAAAAAGAATCGTGGCCAAAAAGCTATCTCAATACTTCATGGCAAAAATGCCTACCTCATATAGTAAAAAGTGGAAAAATTATTGGACAAGTAAATTTTGATTTGGCAGAGAGATTTAACTTGAATAAGAAATTAATATTAATCTCAGGCACCACTGACTCTAATGCAAGTTTATTAGCTGCAGGTTTAGGTAAAGAAGATGGTCTAACAGTTTTAGGAACAACAATTGTAGTTAAAAAAATTATTGATAAACCTATAAAAAAACAGGGAATTACAACCCATAGAGTAAACGGCGATTGGATATGTGGAGGAGCATCAAATGCGGGATGCGGTATCTTGTCTAAGTTCTTTTCTGATTTAGAAATAAAGGAACTCAGTCGACAAATTAATCCATCGAAAAACACTTCATTGGATCTTTTACCTCTTAATAGTAAAGGAGAGAGATTTCCTATTAATAATTCTAATTTAGAGCCAATACTTGGACCTAGACCAGTAAGCGACTCACTTTATTTACATGCATTATTGGAGGGGCTAGCTAAGATCGAGTTGAGAGGATGGGAAAAACTAAGCAAACTAACAGGTTCTCTGCCAAAAAAAATTATTACTATTGGTGGAGGTTCACAAAACCCTCAATGGAGAAAAATAAGAGAAAAAATTATCAATATACCAATAGTTTCATGTAAAAAAACTACTTCATTTGGTACTGCCTTATTAGCGATTAATGCGAAATAATAGTTTTTTGGATACTTGATGAAGATATAAAATTTTTAAAGAAAGGGTTTCACAAACTACACTTCGTAATTTAAAGTATATAGGTTAGAGCCGGGATAGCTCAGTTGGTAGAGCAGGCGACTGAAAATCGCCGTGTCCCCAGTTCAAATCTGGGTCCTGGCACCTTTAAAACCCTGTCAAAGACAGGGTTTTATATTTTCTAAGCATTGAGAAACTTAATTTTTTCTTTTATTTTATTTTTACAATTCAAAATCTTTATTTTTCCACTCTGCAGACTTGACCAATAATGCCCAAAATCAGTTTATCTCCTTTTGGATCTTGCCAATCCGCTAAATTATTGAAATTACTATTTACTTCATCTATAGAGACATCAACGTCTCTAAATGATTTTTCAAAACAATTTATATCCATTGTATAGAGAATATCCTTAGTAATTTCACTTTTTGTTTTGGGAATAAATTTACTCAATACTCTCACAGATCCATCCTCATTTCTCTTAATACTTTGCTTATCCCATAACTGTTCTCCATATTCACTTTTAGGGACTCCAAGCCATTCATGAGACAAAGCATTTGCTTGTTTTATCGAAATACAAATGAAAACTATTATCGAAAGGACTAAACCAATACTATTTCTAATAGATATTGAATTAACTTTATTCTTAGAATCAATCATTAATACTTCTGAAACACAAAAATCTTTTACCGGGAGTAAATATAAGATTAAAAATTTGTAAAAATTTTTATTGATTAGTATTTCTATTATAGATACAATCAAATATTAAATTAAGAATTTACTTCCAATAAATTTACTAGAAAATAATGAATAAAATACAAAAATTTCTCTCATTAGTTTTTTTTATCGCAATATTTATTGTATTAATTTTTTTAATCCAAAATTATGGGATTGAACCTCTCAGGAACAAAATAGAAAGTATGGGAATTTGGGCTCCTTTTGGAATTTTCATACTAAGAGGAGTAAGTATTATTTTACCAGCTCTTCCAAGTTCAGCTTATTCTCTGCTAGCGGGTTCATTACTAGGATTTCAAAAAGGTTACATGACTATAATCTTTTCTGATATCGTATTTTGCCAAGCTGCTTTCTTTATTGCGAGAAATTATGGTCGGGTTCCTGTACGTAATTTAGTAGGCCCAAAAGCAATGCAAAAGATTGAAAGTTTTAATCAAAACCAGCTAGAAGAAAATTTTTTTCTTATGACAGGTCTACTAATGACTGGCCTTTTTGATTTTCTAAGCTACGCAATTGGTATTGGAGGAACTCGCTGGAAAATATTTACTCCAGCATTATTAATAAGTCTTCTAATCAGTGACTCTATACTTGTAGCAGTGGGAGCTGGAGTTAGCCAGGGAGCAGGATTATTTCTAGGGATTGCTCTATTGGGAATGTTTGCTTTAGCGACTATTTCAGGATTGGCAAAAAATAAAATTCCTAAATAACAAAACAGTTGATAATTCTATAATCAAAGTAGAAAGATATGACATTTTCGCAAACAATAACTATATAAATAATGATTCATGCAAGAATAGAAATCGATTAATTTTTAAAGTTATTAGATGACTCCATTTAGACCAACTTCATATGATCGCCCTGGAGAACAAATATCAACTACTCCTTCTGGATTAAAAGTAACTTCTGCAAAGAGATTAATGGTTGATTCAATGGTAAGAATGATACAAAAAGCAGAAAATCATTCCGTAGAAGATAAACTTGACGAAGAATCTAACAATAATTAATCAATTCATTGATAAAAGTATAGGAGAGTGGAAATCTATTAGAAGTACTCACACTTTAGCTTTTCAGGAATTTGAAAACTCAACTAGTAAAATATATATAAAACATATCAACAAAAAAAATAAAAAAGTCGTTGAAATTTTTAAAAATTACAAACTAAGTTTTAACCTAGAGAGCATAGCTATTTCTATAAAATGGCAAGCTATTAGTGATTGGAAAGATTATGATATGAATAAGGGAGATGAAACAATTCTGATTTTTTTACCCAAAGATGAAAATTCAGGAATTGTTTTAAGAAATAAAGGTTATACAGAATCCTTTATTTCATCATCCAATTATTTTGTTGATGAACAAAATAATTTACACATTAAAACTATCTATAAATCAACAGTTTCCAAAGAAAGAATTTCCTTTTTATCCACTCATGTAAGATCCAGATTTTCTACTATTAGAAATCTTGAAAATAATTCAGTTATACAGACGTCCCATACTTCAGAGATAAGGAATTTAGCTAGTTTAAAAGATTAATTATCCTTTCAAATTGCAACTCTGTTTCAGATATTAATTTAGGAAGAAAGCCTTTCTTTCCACTCATATTATTAACAGTTGAATTCAAATCAGAGATAGTTGCATCTCGCATTAATTCAAAAACCCTTCTTGCATTTCTTAAAGGTACCCCAAGAGCAAGATAAGTATTTTTAAGATCCTTAAAACAACTTTTTTCTAAAACTGATTCGTCATTAGAAATTAAAAGATAAACAACAATCCTTAGGATTATTTCTCCATCTCTTAAACAAACGGACATCTTGTTAGTTGTATTTAAAGATATTTTTGAATGAAGTGAATCTTGATTTTCGCAAATCATTGCAGTTACAGCGTCTGCTGCGATTGCATGTGAATTATTGGTTATTGAGGTTATTGCATCTAATCTTGAGTTTGCACTATTAATAAATTCTTTTATATTGCTTAAATCATTTAATTTCTTATCGGCTGAAAATAGTTGATTATTCTTTGAAACTGACATTCCTGAAGTAATAATTTAAAGATCGAACTTAAGAATAATACAAAGCTAGTAAAAACAATACAATTTCAAACTTAACGCAACGCTTCTTAATTAATAACTTCATTTCAAAGTGATAGTTGAAATAATTCAAATAAAAAATTTTTTTTCCGCTAATATAAAACTAAATTTTTAATAAAGTTTTGGATCAACAGGATTTAAAATTATCAAAGAAACTTATTTCCTCATATAAAAAGAGATTGGAAAAAGAAATTCTAGACAGAAGTATGAAATTAAAGATGCCTCAAAATAAATTTGAAGAAATAATTAATAACAATAATGAACTTTTAAATTTAAAAAAAGCATTAGAAGATCTAGAAACGGAATCTGAATCTCATAGTAAAGTCTGATTTTTGAAAACCCCTCCCAAAAGTGCCTCAAACCAACAATTTTCTTTTTAAGTCCCTAAACAATCAACAACTTCAAGCAGTAAAACATGTTTATGGACCACTATTAGTTGTAGCAGGTGCAGGTAGCGGAAAAACTAAGGCTCTTACTCACAGAATTGCAAACCTTATTGAGGGTAATTCTATAGATCCCCATAACATTCTCGCAGTCACTTTCACTAACAAAGCTGCTAAAGAAATGAAAGCAAGATTAGAGGTTCTTCTAGCCCAAGAATTAGCTTTTAATCAATTTGGTCAGCCTTGGACAACTCTCAAAGAAATTGATCAAAATCAATTAAGAACAAACGTTTACCAAGAGAGGCTTCAGAGCCTTTGGATCGGAACTTTCCATTCTTTATTTTCAAGACTTCTGAGATACGATATTGAAAAATATACTGATCCAGAAGGCCTAAAATGGACAAGGCAATTTTCAATTTACGATGAAACAGATTCTCAAACATTAGTAAAAGAAATTATCATTCAAGATATGAATCTTGACCCAAAAAGATATGATCCCAAAAAGATTAAAAGATTAATAAGTAATGCTAAAAATCAATGCTTAACTTCTAATGATCTTTTAGAAAAAGCAGATAATAATTTTGATAAAACTGTTGCAGAAGCCTACAAGAGATATAGAATTTCGCTCTCAAAAAATAATTCTTTAGACTTTGATGATCTTCTACTTTTGCCTGTTTTCTTATTGAGGCAAAATGATATAGTCAGAGATTACTGGCACAAAAGATTTAAACATATTTTAGTTGACGAATATCAAGATACAAATAGAACACAATATGAACTTATAAAATTAATTACAGCTGGAAATACTGAACCAAAAAAATTCTTCAATTGGGAAGATCGGTCAATTTTTGTAGTTGGGGATGCTGATCAAAGTATTTATAGTTTCAGAGCTGCTGACTTCAGAATTTTAATTGGTTTTCAAGAAGATTTTAAAACTTCAATCAACGACGATACAAAATCATCTTTAATTAAATTAGAAGAAAATTATAGATCATCTTCCAATATCCTTGATGCTGCAAACTCACTAATTGAAAACAACTCTGAAAGAATTGACAAAGTTTTAAAGGCTACTAAAGAAAAAGGGGAACTTTTAACGTTACTCAGCTGTGATGATGAAATTTCCGAGGCAGAAGCAATTACCAATAAAATAAAATCACTCAATAACTATAATCAAAACCCAATTTGGAAAAATTTTGCAATTTTATATCGAACCAGAGCTCAGTCGAGAGTATTAGAAGAATCTCTTGTGAGGTGGCGCATTCCTTATACAATTTTTGGAGGATTGCGTTTTTATGATAGAAGAGAAATTAAAGATGCAATAGCATATTTGAAAGTTCTGGTTAATTCTTCAGATAACGTTAGTCTTTTACGAATCATAAATGTTCCTAGAAGAGGGATTGGTAAGACTACTATTCAAAAACTTAATGAACTATCTAATAGGTTAAATATCCCATTATGGGAGGTTCTTAATGATAAGCAAAGTCTTGAAGAAACAATAGGCCGATCATCAAAAGGAATTAATAAATTTACTGAAGTTATGAATGATCTACTGTGTTACCTAGAAAATTCAGGTCCCGCTCAACTACTACAACTTATATTAGAAAAAAGTGGTTATTTAAGTGACTTGCTCTCTAGTGGGACTGAAGAATCTGAAGATAGAAGAAATAACTTACAAGAACTAATTAATGCAGCTACTCAATATGAAGAAGAAACAGAAAGTGGAGATGTAGAGGGATTTCTTTCTACAGCAGCCTTAACAACTGATAATGATACGAAGAAAAATAATCCTAACTCTGTAACTCTCATGACTCTGCATAATAGTAAAGGTTTAGAATTTCAAAATGTTTTTATCACTGGGCTAGAACAAGGTCTCTTCCCTAGCCATAGATCAATAGATACTCCCTCACTTCTTGAAGAAGAAAGAAGATTATGCTATGTAGGTATTACTAGAGCTAAAGAAAGAGTTTTCTTAAGTCATGCTAGAGAAAGAAGATTATGGGGTGGAATGCGTGAAGCAACAATTCCTTCAATATTTCTTTCGGAAATACCTGAAGATTTAATGGATGGCGAATTACCACAAACTGGTGGTGCTTCAATTAGAAAAGATTGGCATCTTGATCGTTTAACTAGAGTTGATCGAAACAATCCAAATGAATTTGTTAACAAACCAATAAATGCAGTAAGGAAATTATATTCAGGTCCCAGTAAAGGGAAAAGCTGGATAGTTGGAGATATGCTAATTCACTCAAAGTTTGGGAAAGGTGAAATCATACATATTTTTGGGAGTGGGGAAAAAATATCTTTAGCAGTAAAATTTGGTGATAAAGGAAGTAAAATTCTAGATCCCAGATTAGCTCCAATTCGTTATGTAAGTTAAAACTCATGAACGATATCTCTGATTACATCCAAGGGGAATTAATCAAAACTCCATTTAATCTATATAACCTAATTGCTAAATACATAGAATCTAAAAACAATACTAAAGTAGCTTTTGTTGGCGGTTATTTAAGAGATTTATTAATTAGTAAATTCCACAAAAAATCGTTTTCTAAACCTGTAGATATTGATCTTGTTATTGAAGGATCCTCTATTTCTCTTGCAAAATTTATAAAAAATAATATTGTAAATGTAGATTTATGTTTAATCAAGGAATTTAATTTATACAACACTGTAGAAATAAATATTAATGACTATAAAATTGATATTGCTTCTGCAAGAAAAGAAATTTATTCTGCTCCAGGCTTAAATCCCGCAGTCAATAAAAGTACTATTGAGGAGGATCTGAAGAGGAGAGATTTCACTATAAATTCAATAGCCTTCGAGGTCTCGACAAGGAAAATCTATGATCTTTATGGAGGAATTTCTGATATAAAAAGTAAAAGATTGAACTTACTTCACAGTAATAGTATTTCAGATGATCCAAGTAGATTAATTAGATGCGCAAAATACGCTTCAAGGTTAGATTTCAATATATCAAATAATTCCCTCAAACAATCTCAAGAAACAGTTAGACAATGGCCATGGAAAAGTTCAGAAACTCATCAGAAAATAATTTACCCTCCTGCACTAGGCATACGAATAAAGATGGAACTAGCTGAAATATGCAAACACGATAATTTGACTAATGTAATTTCGATAATTCATAAATGGGAAATTATCTCAATCTTAAATGAAAATATTAAAGTCGATAAAAGGTTTTTAAGAGGACTAAATTGGATTAAGAAGTTAAAGGGAAATCATATGCTTTACTTATTAAAAGATTCAGAAGATTTAGAAAAAGCATGTCAAAGATTTTTGGTAAATAATAGTGAGATAAAAATATTAGAAGATTATTTAAATATCAAAAAGATATTAAATACAAACCAAAAAAATTTCAATCATTTTTCTCCATCAAGTTGGACAGAATTTATTGAGGACAGAAACCTTAATGATGAGACAGTCAAATTATTAATTTGTGATGGAGGACCATACTGGCCTAAATTATTTAAGTGGTTATTTATTTACAAGTTCATAAAATCAAAAAAAGATGGAGAAACATTAAAAAAAGAAGGATGGGACCCAGGGAAGGAGATGGGAAAGGAAATCAAAAGATTAAGGTATTTGGAAATTGACAAATTAAATAGAAATTAATTACATTTTTACAACCTCTCCAACCTTGTACCATTTATCCTTTAGAACATTTTCATATTTACGATTGCAACTAATCAACAAGGGTCCACATGTTTGAGGATCTAATAGTAATGATATTCTCTCGTTAAAAGTCTCTTGATCTAATGAATTTTCGGTTAAAAAATTAATTATTCTTTTTTGCTTATTTACTTTATAAATTTTGTCAAAAATTTCTTTATTAGATTCAAAGAAAGTACTTTTAACATCTTTTTTTATTAAATCAAATACTCCAGGATAAGCTTTAAATGCAAATAAATCTAATAAAACTTTTAGTGGCTCAAGATTATTGCTTTGCCTATATAAATTAGATGATTCAACCATCTCTTTAAGATGTCCAATAAATCCATATCCAGTAATGTCAGTCGCAGCATTGACTAATAATTCATTAAATTGATTTTGAAAAAGATAAATTTCATCAATCAAATATTGCTGACTCTTTACTAAATTATTAATTACTTCAGAAGAACTACCTAGCATATTAATATTTTGCATTTGACCGGCAAAGTAAATCCCAACGCCCAGAGGTCTAGACATCATGAGAATATCTCCAATATTCATTCCAGATTTAAGCCATGGTTTTACTCCATTTTTTAAAATACCTTGAACTGTTAAAGAAATATCAATTCCTAATGAATAAGGTTTATTTACTAAACTTCTTGCCTCGAAAGTATGGCCTCCAAGTAATTCACCTCCATGATCCTCAACTGTTGATTTAATACCTTGAAGTGATTGAGAAAAGAGGTAACTCTGAAATTCCCTTTCAACTTTTGGTAATGAAATTAAAGTCTGCGCGGATGAAAGTTTTGCTCCGCATGCCCACAAATCTGAGCAAGCATGCAAAGTAGTAATTTTTGCGTTAAGCCAAGGATCACTTACCAAAGCAGGAAATCCATCTACACTTTGCAAGATAATATCTTGACCATTTTGATATATCTCAACTGAATCTTCAGGTGATGAGGCAAAAGAATTTAAATTAGAATTTATTAATGATTTATTCAAAACAAACTGAGGAATTTTAGCTGCACATCCTCTGCAATCATTCAATGAAATATTTTTTTCACTACTTTTCATAATTAGCCTTTTTGATTTGAACTTTTTAATAAAGTTGAGATCAATTTTATGCTTTAAAATCCAAAAAATAAAAGAAGGGCCGAAAACAAAATTGCGATAAATAGCAAAAGCCTTTGGATGATGGCTTGGAAATATATTGACTATTTGCAATCCGATCTTTTGAGGAAACCACTTTTTTAATGATCTCCCTTCTATATCTTTTTTTAGATTTTGTACCAATGTATTTACAACTTTTACTGCAAAAACTCCCGATGCTGGTCTTTTTGCTGAACCTACAACTGCGCAATCACCGACAGCAAAGATTCCAGAGAAACTTTTTATCTGCAAATTCTGATTTGTAATTATTCTGCCATAAGAATCGGAATCTAATAATTTTTTTTGTGCCCATAACGGAGATGTATTTCCAGTACATAAAAGAATCTTTCCATAATCAAAATTAAGTTTTTCAACTAAATCAATATTGGAATTCCGTAAACTTTTTAGAATTGTATTATTAATTTTTCTTGAATCACATAATAGTTTTAAAGGCCTATCTCCCCATCTTTTTCTCAAAGCATATGATACTTCAATTGCAGCAAGGCCACTCCCAACAATTACAAATGGAAGTTCATTAACTGAATCAAAAATGTCCTCTTTTAGTATTGAGTCATAAGCCCTTAAAAAAGGTTTAATTGAAAAAGCATTTCGATTTTTAACTAGTGATTCAAATTCTTTTGGAATTATTGTTTGACTTCCATAATTAAGCACCAACTTCGAATAATTAACTGAAGGTCTATTACTTAAAACAATTTTCTTTAAATTGAAATCAATATCCTTTACTTCTTCTTCTATAAAAGATACTTTTGCATTTTTTGCTAAAGATTTTATATCAATTAAACTCTCATCTAAAGTGACTGATTTTGAAATCACCGATGGGAATATAGCCGAATAAACCAAATGAGAATCTCTAGATATAATTGAAACAGGAATTTCTGGCATTAATTTCGGAAACATTAACCATTTCTTCAATAAAGAAACATTTGAGTGTCCTCCTCCAATTAGTACCAGATGATTAAAAGTCATTTACATCACTATGAATAAAGAACATTTATTACCAATTGAAAAATCAAGATTAGGAGTGATTGGTGGAAGTGGATTTTATTCAATGGATCAAATAGAGTACTTAAGAGAACTAGAAATCAATACTCCTTATGGTAAACCTTCTGATTCAATAAAAGTATATAATCTTGGAAACCTAGAGATAGCATTTGTTCCTAGACATGGCAGAACACATAGTTTAAATCCTTCTGAAATCCCTTACAAAGCTAATATCTGGGCTCTAAGATCAATAGGAGTAAGATGGATTATTGCTCCATCAGCAGTTGGTTCATTACAAGAACAGATAAGGCCACTTGACATAGTGGTTCCAGATCAATTTATAGACCGGACAAAAAATAGACCTGCAACCTTCTTTAACGAGGGAGCTGTTGCTCACGTAACTATGGGAGATCCCTTCTGCACAAATTTATCACGTATATTAAGTGAAATCGGAGAAAAAAATATTCCTGGCGGTAGACAATTGC
Source organism: Prochlorococcus sp. AG-402-L23 (assembly GCA_003216635.1). Lineage (GTDB taxonomy): Bacteria > Cyanobacteriota > Cyanobacteriia > PCC-6307 > Cyanobiaceae > Prochlorococcus_A. The sequence goes on from QCIO01000002.1 coordinate 25,174, forward strand.
ATAGAGGGGGTACCTATCTAGCAATGGAAGGTCCCGCTTTCTCAACTAGAGCAGAATCTAATTTATATAGGAGTTGGGGATGTTCAATAATTGGAATGACGAACCACACAGAAGCAAGATTAGCCAAAGAAGCTGAAATAGCTTACTCCTCCTTATCTATGGTTACTGATTATGATTGCTGGCATCAAACTCATCAAGAAGTTTCTGTAGAGATGGTTTTGGATAATCTTAGATCAAATACTGAAGTGGCTAATAAAATAATATTTGAAGTAGCTAAATTAATTGAAAAAGAAAGACCAAAAAGTAAGTCTCATTTTTCATTAAAAGATGGATTGATAACCTACAAAGAAAATATCCCAAGCCCCACAAAAGAGAAACTAAGGATATTTACTGATTCTTATTAGGCTTATTTGATATAAGTGATTATCAGGTCAAGGTAAGGATTTGTTAGCCTCCAGCTCCAACGCCTTGGTATGAACCATAGAAGAATATACCTAAAACGAAGATAACTGCAATTCCACCTGCTGTAGCAACAAGCCATAGAGGAAGAGTTCCTTCCGTCCATCTTCTTTCCCATGCAACTGCTGGTCTACCGTCGGGAAGTCTATCTGGAATTCTTCCATCAGGTCCTTTTAATTTACTCATAGTTTTAATTTAATTGAAAAAGTAACTGGAAAATAAAATTCCCAATACAAAGACTGATAGTAAGCCTAAATAAAGGCTTGTACGATTAAGTTCAACTGGAACTTTGTTGGGGTTTTCGTTTACTTGCATGATAGTTAAATTTATCGGGCTACAAATTGCATAGCAGCAATAGAACCCAAAAAGAATACTGATGGAATAGCTAGAGCGTGAACTGCTAGCCAACGAACAGTAAATATGGGATAAACGCGGACTTCCGCAGCCTGCATTGGAGCTTGAGAATTAGTCATTGTTATTTTGTTCTTAAATCTAGTTGAGATTTAGCGTCATATCTTTGTGTTACGACAGGCGCTTTAGATTCAGATGATTGGAAATAACTATCCGGACGAGGAGTTCCGAAAGCATCGTAGGCTAAGCCTGTATATACGAATAAGAAGCCTGCTATAAAGATAGCTGGTAATGTTACTGCATGAATAATCCAGTACCTAATACTGGTTATTATTTCAAAGAATGGGCGTTCACCCGTTGAACCTGCGGCCATAATCACAAATGTTTACCCTATGATCTTACAGTGTAAAATCATAAGTTCGCGAAGAAATTAACAGGTTGGTTACAGACAGTTGCTAAATCTGTCAAAAATTAATTTTTTTTTTACTATTAACTGAAGTTATTCAAAGTTAGCTATTCCATTTAAGGATATAACCACGCTCGCCAAGTACAAATCCTTTTTGATTATCTAAAGCTTCCTTATCAAGAAAAACTATTTTAATGTAGTTAGTTGGCAATTCAGAAGCAATAGGATCTTTATTCCAAGTTTTACCTTGATCTTTACTTACAATTAAAGTTCCATTACCCCCACCAGCCCATATATCACCATTTGGATCCCATCCCATGTCTAGATAATTGTATCCATTAAGAATAGGTATGATAGGCTTTGACCAATTTTCTAGGTCATTAGTATCTTCATTAAATCTAATTTCTGCTCCTCTAGAAAGCATCCATAAACTTCCTTCTGGATTAAAACCAATACTTTGAACTCTTTTGCTACTGGCTCTTTGATGAGCTATCCATGCATCACTGTCCTTTTCCAAAGTAGAAAAGAAATTACCCAAACTACTTACGCTGACATAATCTCCTTTATTAGTTCTTCTTAAATCTCTTACACCTCCAGAACCAGATGCGTCTACAACTTTTGCATTCCATGATTTACCACTATCTGATGTTTCATAAATAGCACCTGCAGTGGTAGCCAATTCTGCAACACTTGCATCGACAGTTGTTATTAGAAATGGTTGGCCTGGTAATTTATTACCTAGAGATAAACGTGTCCAATTCTTTCCCGCATCAAGTGTATGCATAACTAATGAGGGCTGACCTATTAACCATCCCTCTTCACCTTTAAAGTCAATATCTAATAGACGAAAGTTCTCTTCACTTGGTAAATCTAAATTTCTTTTCTCCCAAGTTTCTCCTCCATCATTAGATTCCATAATAAGTCTATTAGAACCTACTAAAAATCCATTTTCATCATCTATAAAATCAACATCTAAAGCATTAGCCTGGTCCTCAAACTGAATTGTTTTCCAAGGGCTGCTATCACTCATCTTTACTCCTGTAGATGAACAACTGCTCAATACAAAACAAAGAAGAATAGATAAAAGAAGATTGGGAATACCAGTAATAATTTTTTTCATTTGTATATTTTAATGCAAAGAGTACAAAGAAAGGAACATAGCAGCAGCAAAGGCCAGCCCTCCAAAAATCAATATATTTTTTTGTCCAGGAGGTAAACTATTAAAACCAAAACCATAAACTAAATTTTCTTCAAAACCACTAGGTTTAGATTTAGGACCTATATCCTTATAAAAATTTTTACCAGCTCGACAAACAGGGCAAGCGAAGGTATTCCCATCCAACTTTGAAAAAGGCGTATTTTTGGGTATGTTTAATTTTTTATTCCCTTCAGACGGATCATAAATGTATCCACAACTTCTACATTCGAATCTATTTTGTTCTAGATTAAGTATAGGTTGTTCAACATTTACTACTGAGGAGTTTTCAGAAAGTTTTTCTTTCTCAAATTCTTCAACTATTTTGTTTTCCTCAGAAGCTGGTTGAATGTTTTCACTCACGGTTTATTATTGTTCTTTAAGAACTTTAAAAGATTTTGCTTAATTAAGCGACTTTTATTCAAAATTAATTTTTTAAGATGTTTTTATTAACTGGCTATGAATATTTTTTAGGTTTCCTTTTAATTGCCTCAGCTGTTCCAGTATTAGCTCTAGTTACTAATCTCATCGTTGCCCCAAAAGGCAGAACAGGGGAAAGAAAACTTACATATGAATCTGGAATGGAGCCTATAGGAGGAGCATGGATTCAATTTAATATTCGTTATTACATGTTTGCCTTGGTTTTCGTTATATTTGATGTTGAGACAGTATTCCTTTATCCTTGGGCTGTTGCCTTCAATAGATTAGGCTTATTAGCTTTTATTGAGGCTTTAATTTTCATTGCAATACTTGTTATTGCCTTAGCATACGCATGGAGAAAAGGTGCTTTAGAATGGAGTTAAAAAGTTGAATCCACAATTATCCCCAAAAGCAATAAGAGAAATCCGAGAAGGAACATGTAATCCTCTTGGTGCGCCCCAAGTTACTACAGATTTAAGCGAAAATATTATATTGACAAGTTTAGACGATCTTCATAATTGGGCTAGGCTGAGCAGTCTATGGCCTCTCTTGTATGGAACAGCTTGTTGTTTTATAGAATTTGCTGCCTTAATAGGATCTAGATTTGATTTTGATAGATTTGGATTAGTACCTAGAAGCTCGCCAAGGCAAGCAGATTTGCTAATAGTGGCAGGGACAGTAACGATGAAGATGGCTCCAGCCCTAGTAAGACTTTATGAACAAATGCCTGAACCAAAATATGTAATTGCCATGGGTGCTTGCACAATCACAGGGGGAATGTTCAGCGCAGATTCTACAACTGCTGTAAGAGGCGTTGATAAATTGATACCAGTTGATTTATACCTTCCAGGATGTCCACCAAGACCAGAAGCAATTTTTGATGCTGTAATTAAATTAAGAAAAAAAGTTGGCAATGAATCAATTTTAGAACGCACAAAAACAGAGCAAACTCATAGATACATAACATCTGATCACGAAATGAATCTTGTTTTCTCGCAAAATACAGGTGAATATTTAAACAAAACTTCAGCTAACTTCATTCCCTCCTCAAAAAAAGAAAAAATAACTGAATTACCTGAAAACACTGAAAAAGCTGAAATTATTGATACTTTAGAAAATTAATGGAAAAAGACGGTTTAGCCAAATCCTTAGATACTTCAATAGAAAAAGAAGGCTTGATAAGCCAATCTTTGTCTAAAGATGGAATTCTAAATCAATCTTTACCTGATGATCACATAGGAATTGAAAACATTTCTGTGGAACCTAACAAATTATATGAAGCAGTATCTGCCTTAAGAAATTACGGTTTCAACTATCTCCAATGTCAAGGGGGATATGATGAGGGACCAGGCAAAAATCTTGTTAGTTTCTACCATTTTATAACTGTTGATGATTTAAAAAAAATCGAAAAAATTAAAGAAGTCAGATTAAAAGTTTTCTTAAAAAGAGATTCTGATTTATCAATCCCTAGCTTATATAAAATTTTTAAAGGAAGTGATTGGCAAGAAAGAGAAACTTTTGATATGTATGGAATAAATTTTATTGATCATCCCAATCCTAAAAGATTATTAATGCCTGAAGATTGGAGAGGATGGCCATTGCGAAAAGATTATATTCAGCCAGATTTCTATGAACTTCAAGATGCTTATTAATTTAATCTTTTTAATTTGCGGTAAATAAACATAACTGCTCTTGCTAGTCTCCTTTGATCATGTCTAAGGGTTGGAGTTATTCTTTTTGAATATAATGGTGCTTGCAATACATAATAACCCTCAGATAATAATTTTTCTTTATTACATTGGACAGGCTCTGCCCCTCTACTTTCGTAGTAGTCTACTAATGGAGACTTCTCAAATTGAATCTGAGATAAGATTGAGTTAAAAATTCGAGTATTAACTCCAAAATTTGATAATTGTTTTTCTATTGCTTTGATATGTTGATAGACATCAAGTCCATCTGTCTCTCCAGGCTGAGTCATCAAATTACTTATATAAATTTTAGGAGCATTACTTTGCAATAAGGCATCTACTATCTCTGGTACTAACAGATTAGGCAATAAAGAAGTGTATAGACTACCTGGGCCAAGAACAATTAAATCAGCATCTTTTATAGATTCAAGAGCACTTGGAAGAGCTGAAGGATTTTCTGGTAGGTAACCAATCCTCGAAATTAATTTCTTAGATTTACTGATATTGCTTTCACCAAAAATTTTTTCACCATCTTCTAATTCGGCCCATAACATGACATCAATATTTGTTGCCGGTAAAACTTGACCTTGTACCGCTAAAACCTTACTTGAGGCTTGAACTGCTTTTTCTAAACTACCTGTAATTGTTGTTAAAGCAGACAAGAATAGATTTCCAAAACTATGACCTTCTAGACCACTTCCCCCTGAAAATCTGTACTGAAATAATCTAGTTAAAGTAGGTTCTTCGTTTGATAAGGCTGCCAAACAATTTCTAATATCTCCTGGAGGTTGCACACCTAATTGTTTTCTGAGAATTCCACTACTGCCACCATCATCAGATACAGTTACGATTGCTGTAATATTACTACTGTAATTTTTTAAGCCTTTTAGTAAAGTAGATAAGCCTGTGCCTCCCCCAATTGCAACAATATTTGGGCCTCTGTTTAATTTACTTTTAACTCTTAATGCATCAACTAAAAATGTATCTTTTTCTGGAACAAGCGCTTTTTGAATTGAATTAATACTTCTATTTTGTCCAATCCCTATTAATAATATTCCAATAACAAAAATCAATGGCCCCATCAATGAAACAGGCAAAATACTAGTTAAACCTGTAATTACCGAAAAAAAGATTTCAATAAGCCAATAGAGCGGTCTTAAATTTGTCCAAATTGCCACGCCTAATAATGTAGTCAAAAAACCTATCGCAGATGTAAGCATCCATCTTTTTATTACCAAACCTGGCAAAAGCCAACTCAAAATTCTTAAGATTTTCTTCAATAAGTCAAAATTAGACTTTTTAAAATTTTCATAGTATCTTCTTACCCTTTTTTTACGCTTATTCATTAAAAAACCTCTTAAAATATTTTTCTCAAATTTGAAAATTATATAGAACCATTATAAATCAAATTCATACATCCTTTTTTTATTTCTAAAAATAGGCAAAATGATATATATAGATTCTCTTTATATAAGTTTTGAAAAAATCAAAACATGCAGTTGAAACAAAAAACCTCTCAATAAGCTGGGGCGAAGTTAATGTGCTTAATCAAATAAATTTTGAACTTAATGATGGAGAGAAATTAGCTATTGTTGGCCCCTCAGGTTCTGGTAAATCAACCATATTAAAAATTTTAGCAGGACTCATTTTACCTACCAAAGGAGAATTAAGAATATTTGGTGAGAAGCAAACATATTTGAGATTAGATCAAAATAATCCACCTGATGTAAGACTAGTTTTTCAGAACCCCGCTTTATTAGGATCTTTAACTATTGAAGAAAATGTAGGTTTTCTCCTTAAGAGAAATAAAAACCTATCTACAAAGTTAATTCATGAAATAGTATGTGAATGCTTAGCTGAGGTAGGATTATTTAATGTTGAGAATAAACTTCCAAATGAATTAAGCGGAGGCATGCAAAAAAGGGTTAGTTTTGCTAGAGCATTAATTACTGATCAAACTCTCAATGCAAAGTCTAAACCTTTATTACTTTTTGATGAACCAACTGCCGGCCTTGATCCAATTGCCTCATCAAGAATTGAAGATTTAATTAATAAAACAAATGATAAAGCTAGCGGATCATCTATTGTAGTTAGCCATGTTCTTAGTACTATAGAAAGGACTTCAGATAAAGTTTTAATGCTTTATGGAGGCAAATTCAGATGGGCAGGCTCGATTGATGAGTTTAAAAAGAGTAAAGATCCCTATGTATTTCAATTTAGGAATGGAAAACTTGATGGTCCAATGCAACCCATAGACATTTAGAAATTATGCGTAGAAGCTTACGAGATTCAATAGTTGGTTTTTCCTTATTAGGTGGAATTTTAATATTCACATTTTTTTCTTTTTGGCTAAGAGGAGTAAGATTATCTTCAAAAAATTGGCACCTCTTTGCTGAATTCAATAACGCAAGCGGTTTATCAAAAAAATCTCCAGTTACCTATAGAGGAATTTTAGTAGGATCGATAGAAGATATCTTATTTACGAATGAATCAATTAAAGCAAAATTAGTTTTAAATAATCCTGAAATTATTCTTCCAAGGCCAGCATTTGCGAGAGTAGTTACAAATTCTTTCCTTGGAGGAGATGTGCAAGTTGCTTTAGAAACTAGTGACAAGACAATTCCAAAAAAGATTGCAAAACCCATATCCGAAAAATGCGATAGCAAATTAATTATTTGTCAGGGAGACACAATCACAGGCAAACAACTATCAAGTCTCTCAAATATAACTAATAGAATAAGTCAACTTTTAAAAGAAACAAATCAAGAAAACTTAATTGAGAACATCCTCAAATCAATTGACCTATTTGATAGAACTCAAGAGAATCTTGATGAATTAATTTATTTATCGAAACAAGAAATTCAAAGAGTGGAACCTTTAATAAAAGAAATTACAATTGCTGCTAATCATTTAAATAACATTTTGTCTACTATCGATGACAAAGAAACCCTGAATGACATTAAATTGACAATTAATGCTGCTAGGTCTATTTCAAACAAAATAGATGGTATGAGTAATGATTTTGAAAAATTAACTCAAGATAAAGAATTAACTAAATCTATAAGAGATTTAACGATTGGACTTTCAAAATTCCTCAACGAAATTTACCCATAAAAATATTTAGAATTCATTTATAGCATTTAAAGCCATAGCAGCGATTGCTTTATCTGTAGCTTTTGGCAGTTGGACATATTTCCCTTGAGCTGCCTCTGCTAATTCTTTACCAAATCCACTTGCAATGAATTTTCTTTCTGTATCAATTATCAAAAGTTTTATCCCAAGCATGGGATATTTTGCTGCAATATCAAGAACTTCTTGCTTTAAATTAGCATTTGAATTATCGTTTTCTTCAACCTCCTTTTGTCCTAGAGATAATCCCAATGGAACATTTCCTCTTCCATCGGTAATCCCAACAACAATAACCTGACCTATATCTCCAGTAGATAGAGCATTTTTTGCTACTTTTGCTGATTGTGTTAGTCCGTGAGCTAAAGGGGATCCACCTCCGCAAGGCATTGTTTCTAGCCTTCTTTTCGCTGCAGTTATTGATCTTGTTGGAGGTAAAAGAACTTCTGCTTGATTACCTCTAAAGGGAATAAGAGCTACTTCATCTCTATTCTCATATGCCTCTGTTAAAAGTCTTATTACAGCGCCTTTGGCACTTTGCATTCTATTTAAAGCCATAGAGCCGCTAGCATCAACCAGAAAAATCACTAAAGCTCCCGCTTTTTTTTGAAGAAGCTTAGCCCTAAAATCATTTTCTTCTATGATTATTGATTTATTAGGATTCCTTAATCTTCGTGATTTTTGATAAGGAGCTGCAGCTCGCAAAGTGGCATCTACCGCAATTCTTTTTACTTTACCTCTTGGAATTATAGGTTTCACATACCTTCCTCTACTATCACTGAATATCACTGATCTACTTCCACTATTTCCGGCTTTTGCTTTAGCTGATGAAAAAAGCAATAAATCAGGATCAACCATACATGCCTCAGGATCTAATATGAATTCTTCAGGTATTTCGGGAGTAGATTCTTCTTCTCCATCAGAATTATCTTCTTCTTGTTCTTGGTCTTGCTCATTATCATTTTCATTAGCCTCAGGTTCAGACTCTTCATTTTTTGATTGAGGTGGAGGTGGGGGACTCTGATCCTCTGGAGGGGGTGGTTGAATATCATCATCATCTGGAGGAATTTGCATTGCTCGTGGGAGAATAACTAACCTAACTGCGACTTTTAAGTCTTCAGAATTTACATTCTCATCGCCTCGAAGAGCTGCATTAGCCTTTGCTACTTTTACTGCAAATAATTCTGACCTATGCCCTTCTACTCCTCCTCTAAGAGCTTCATTCACTAAATAGGTAATTTGCTCTTTTGTTATCTTGACATCCTTTAACCATTGCCTTGCCAAAATCAATTGAGTGGATAAATTATCTGATTCTTCAGACCATTTTTCTGAAAATTTAATATTATTTTCTGCGTGCGATAAAACAGATTTTGTAATCTCAACTCTTTGAGCATTATCAATAGATTGATCTGCGGAAAGCACGATGGCAAAACGATCTAAAACATGATCTCTTAGAGCGCCTTCTTCAGGATTATAAGTTGCTATTAAAAGTGACTTACAAGGATGAGAAAGGCTTAAACCATCTCTTTCAATATTATTTTTCTCTCTTCCTGTGGCTTCAAGAATTAAATTTACAATGCCATCATCCAATAAATTTATATCGTCTACATAAAGAACACCTCTATGAGCCTCCGCTAAAATTCCAGGTTGAAAAACTTGTTCCCCCGTACTTAATGATGCGGCGACGTCAATTGATCCAACAAGCCTGTCTTCAGTTATGCCAATGGGAACTTGAATAAATGGAGCCTCTTTTACTTTTTTCGGAATTTCTTCAATTTGATTCAAATAATCACTTCCAATTACCTCCTCCAACAATTTATTAGTACTAATATCCCATTCCTCTGGTTTATCTGGATCTAGGTTCCTACCAATAGGTCTCAATGAAGTATTACTATTTCTCATAGTTAGCTTTTCCAGTATTGATTCGTTATCTAATACCTCTACAGGAGGGAGTAAAGTATGCAAACCCCTAGCTAATACTGACTTACCAGTACCTCTTCCGCCAGCGATAACCACTCCTCCCAAACTGGGATCAACTGCTGCCAAAAGCAAAGATAACTTCAATAAACTATGCCCTGTAATTGCCGCCAAAGGGAAAGCTCTAAAAGAATCCTTTGAATTCATTAAATCTTTTATTTCTCCTTTTTCTTTTAACTCGGGGTTCAAAATCACTTTAAAAATGCCTGATATAGAATTTATCCAATAACTTTGTTTTTTGTAGTGGAATTATCAAATCTTAATATCAAAAATGGACTATGTATATCCCTCGGAGCAAATATTGATAGTAAATTCGGAAGCCCTCTTGAGTCACTATTAATGTGCAAACCAAAAATAGAAGAAATAATAAATGAATGGGGAGATAATTCCAACAAACATAAAGAAGAGAAAAGAAAATTTCATGCAAATTTTTTTTGGTCTTCAATTTATGAGACATTACCTCATGGAGTTGAAAATGAGCAGCCAAATTATTTAAATACTCTATTGCTTATAAAAAGTAATTCTTTTCCAAAACCATCAAATAAAAAGGCGAAATTACTTTTAAAAGAGCTAAAAAAATTAGAGAGATTCTTCGGAAGAGAAAAGACGCCAAAGGGTAAGAAATGGCTATCAAGATGTCTCGATTTAGATATTCTTTGGTGGGAAGATTTTCATACAGTTGACGAGGAATTAACATTACCACACCCTAGATTCATGAATCGGAATTTCGTTATTACGCCACTATCTGAAATCTTAAGTAGAAGCCAAAAAATCAAAAAGTTTGATAACTCAAAATGGTCTATTAAATGATCTACAAAACGAAAAAATAACTGTTAGGATTTTTTTATTTAGAGTTATGAGTGATAATCTTTATTCCAAAAAGGCAATTATTAAAGAAAGAATATCTGAGTTGAAAACAACTAAATTTAGATTTGAAATAAATAGACTTCAACTCCCAAATGGACACGAAGGCGAATATGGCCAAATAATATTTCCTAATGCTGCATTAGCAGTGCCAATTACGGCTGATAATAAAGTTATACTTCTACGTCAATATAGATTTGCAGTATCAAGGTATTTATTGGAATTCCCAGCAGGTACCTTAGAAATAGGCGAAACACCTATTAATTCAATTAAAAGAGAAATACAAGAAGAGGCTGGATTTAGTGCAGAAAAATGGGATCAATTAGGATCTCTAGTCAATGCTCCTGGATATTCAGATGAAGTGATTCATTTATTTCTTGCTAGAGAGTTAAGCAAATTAAATTCCGAGGTTAAAGGAGATTTAGATGAAGATATAAAAGTATTAATGATGGATCCCGAAGAACTAGATAATCTTATTTCTAGTGGAGATGAAATTCTTGATGCTAAAACTGTTACCGCTTGGTTTAGAGCAAAACAATTTTTAGATCAATTATGAATAACCCTAGAATACTTTTCTGGCATAGAAAGGATCTAAGAATAAATGATAATCAAGCTTTAATAAAAGCATTTTCATTATCAAATGTTATTACTTCAACTTATGTATTAGATAAAAACTACACACACGATTTTAATGCGAATTCAAGAGCTTGGTTTCTAGTAAATTCGCTTCAAGAATTAGGAAATAATTGGAAAAAAATGGGCAGTAGACTAGTTATTGAAGAAGGAGATCCGATATTAATAATTCCTCAATTAGCAAAGACAATAGATGCTAAATTTGTTGTTTGGAATAAATCAATTGAACCTTATGAGATTAATCGAGATTTACAAATAAAAAAAAATTTAAAAGAAAAAAATATTAAAGTTATTGAATCCTGGGATCACTTATTAGTAGAACCTTCAAAAATATTTTCAGGGAATAACAAACCTTATTCAGTTTATGGACCTTTTTATAAAAACCTTAAATCAAAAATGAATTTATTAGGTTCATATGATCAAGATAAAGTTTATTTCGATTTTAGAGATATAGATAATAAACTTAAAGAAAATAAGAAAATAAATTCATCTGATTCGGTATTAGAGAAATTCCTCAAAAATATCAAATTTAGTGGTTCGAATATTTGTCCATGTAGACCGGGAGAAAATGCTGCAGGAACATTATTAGAAAACTTCATTAACGAAAAAAAAATATATTCTTATAATTCTGCGAGAGATTTACCTTCCCATAATGGGACCTCTTTTTTAAGTGCATCTCTAAGGTTCGGCACCATCAGCATTAGAAAAGTTTGGAACGCCACATTAAATTTAAATTCGGATTTTGAAAATCAAGAAAATTACCTATCTATTGAAACTTGGCAAAAAGAACTTGTTTGGCGTGAATTTTATCAACATTGCTTATTCCATTTCCCAGAGCTAGAGAAAGGTCCATATAGAAAAAAATGGGATCAATTCCCTTGGCAAAACAACAATGAATGGTTTAAACATTGGAGCAACGGAGAGACCGGAGTACCTATAGTTGATGCTGCAATGCGTCAACTAAATAGTACTGGCTGGATGCATAACAGATGTCGAATGATAGTCGCTTCATTTCTGGTGAAAGATCTTATATGCAATTGGCAAATGGGAGAGAAAAAATTTATGGAGACATTGGTTGATGGAGACTTAGCTGCAAATAATGGGGGATGGCAGTGGAGCGCGAGTAGCGGTATGGACCCAAAACCACTTAGAATTTTTAATCCATATACCCAAGCAAAAAAATTTGATCCTATTTGCGAATATATAAAATATTGGATTCCTGAATTATCTAAAGTGTCAAATTCAGACCTATTAAATGGGGAGATATCTAATTTAGAAAAAAATAATTATTCAAGCCCTATTGTCAATCACAACATACAACAAAGATTATTTAAGTCAATTTATGCTGAAATTTGAATTTCCCCTATACAATTCTTTAAAACTTTATTTAAATTTTCTGCTACATAAACTTGCTCTTCATAAGAAATTTCAGGAAACATTGGAAGACTAAGAACTTCTGTACAAATTCTCTCTGTATTTATTAGTTTTGTTCTAGAAAAATTTTTATTTTTGTAAGCTATTTGTGCGTGTATTGGAATTGGATAGTAAATAATTGAATTAATACCTTTATCAAAAAGTTGTTGTTTTACCAAATTCCTTAAGGAATAGTATTTTTTGCAATCAGTATCAAATAAATTTGAAAAATCTTCTTTTAAAAAATATTTATCGTTTCTTAATTTGATGACAAATTGATTCCAAGAATGAGAAATTGAATCAGAGCTAATTTTTGGAAAACTAATAAATGGATTTTTTTCTAATAAATTAAGATAATTATTGGCGATTTTTTGACGATTATTAATCCACTTAGAAATATATTTAATTTTGATGTTTAATATTGCGGCTTGAATGGTATCAAGTCTGCTGTTATATCCAATTTGAGTATGGTGATATCTTATTGGGCTACCATGAACAGCTAGTTCTCTAATTTTTTTGGCAATCTTCTGATCTGAAGTTGTTAGTGCTCCACCATCTCCAGCAGCTCCTAAATTTTTAGTAGGGAAAAAGCTAAAACAACCTATATCACCGATACTACCAACTTTAGAATTTTCCCACATTGTGCATGTTGCCTGAGCACAATCTTCGATTACTTTTAAGTCATATTTGTTGGCCAATGATTTTATTAAGGTCATATTCACTGCATTCCCAAATAGATGAACTGGCATAATTGCCTTGGTATTAGAATTTATTTCTTGTTCTATTAGTTCAGTATTAATGAGATAAGTTTCAGGATCTATATCTACCAAAACAGGATTAGCACCAACTGCACTAATAGCCTCTGCAGTCGCAAAAAAGCTAAAAGATGAGGTAATAACTTCGTCACCCACTCCAATATCTAATGCGCGCAAAGCCAAAACTAAAGCATCAGTTCCACTGTTACATCCAATAGTATTTTTAACGCCAATCAGATTAGAAAAACTCTCCTCAAATTGAGCAATCTCTTGTCCTCCAATATACTGGCCCCCTTTTAAAACTTTAGAAACCTCACTCTCAATTTCAGAGCCAATTTCTTGAAACTGCCTATTTAAAGTAAATGGAGGTATTTGCATAGTGAATATATTAACCCTAAACCATATTTGTATGGGTAAAAAAACATTTTAATTCATTTAAACCAACTCGGTTCTTTTCCAGGAGTCCATTTAATATTGCAACCTAAAGAGGGCTTCTGATTTAAAGGATAAGAATTATCTTGATTCAAATCTCTTACAGCAGAGCGCAAATCTTCACCAGACAGAAGGATATTATTACCTGGTCTACTATCGTCTAATTGGCCATGATAAAACAATAAAAAATCACCATCTCCTTCATTTGAAAAAAGATAAAAATCCGGGGTACAAGCCGCTTTTAACTCTTTAGCAAATTTTTGATTTTCATCATATAGATAAGGAAAACTCCATCCCTGTAATTGTGCTTGTAATTTCAGATTTTCAGGAGAATCTGAAGGATGAGAGACAATATCATTACTAGAAATTGCAACTGTTTGAACTGTATTTTCAATTTCTTTACTTAAGGTGAAAATTTGATTCTCAATATATTTAACAAATGGACAATGAGCACAAATAAACATTAAAAGTAAATGCCGATTATCTAGATTATGAGAATTAAAATATTGATTATTTGAAGAGTTAGCATTTAGCATTTCGAAATAAGGTAATTGAAAACCTAATTCCAAAACCATAGAATTTGTTCTGACCATTTTTAAGTTAAATATTCTTTGATATTTGAAAATTATTGTATATTTTGCAGTAATCCGTAAAGATAGGTACTTTTATATAGGAGAATATATAGAAATAATAAACAAAATGCTTCTAAATCTAACTGGCAAAAAAATTCTTGTGACAGGAATTGCCAATAATCGTTCAATAGCATGGGGTATTGCTCAACAACTATCAAAAGCTGGTGCAGAACTTGGAATCACATATTTGCCTGATGATAAGGGAAGATTCGAATCTAAAGTTAGAGAACTAACTGAACCGTTAAACCCATCTTTATTTTTGCCTCTTGATGTTCAAAATCCAACTCAAATTGAAGAAATCTTTAAAAATATAAAAAACAATTGGGGGCAAATTGACGGATTAGTTCACTGCCTAGCATTTGCAGGACGCGACGAATTGATTGGAGATTATAGTGCTACCACTTCAGAGGGTTTTGATAGAGCTCTTAATATAAGTGCGTATTCGTTAGCACCTTTATGTAAAGCAGCAAAACCACTTTTTAGTGATGGCGCTGGCGTTGTCTCATTAACTTATTTAGGATCAGAGAGGGCGATTCCTAACTACAACGTGATGGGAGTTGCAAAAGCAGCTTTAGAAGCTTCAGTAAGATATCTTTCTGCAGAACTTGGGCCCGAAAAACAAGTCAGAGTTAATGCAATAAGTGCTGGACCTATAAGAACACTTGCCAGTTCTGCTATAGGTGGCATTTTAGATATGATTCACAATGTTGAAGAAAAGGCTCCTTTACGCAGAACAGTCACTCAAACAGAAGTAGGTAATACTGCTGCTTTTTTATTAAGTGATCTCTCCAGCGGCATTTCAGGCCAAACAATTTATGTTGATGCTGGTTACTGCATTAATGGAATGTAAACTAAATTTTTTGCATAAAAATGTTATCTCTAAGGCAATCTGAAATAAAAAGAAAAACGAATGAAACAGATATTTCTGTATTTATAAACTTAGATGGGAATGGGATTTCCGAGATTGAAACCGGGATACCATTCTTAGATCATATGCTTCATCAAATATCCAGTCATGGTTTATTCGATTTAAAAATAAAAGCAATTGGAGATATCCATATTGATGATCATCATACAAATGAAGATGTAGGCATCGCATTAGGCAAAGCATTTTCAAAAGCATTGGGAGAAAGAAAAGGAATTAGTAGATTTGGACATTTCTTTGCCCCATTAGATGAAGCATTAGTTCAAGTGACATTAGACTGTTCCGGCAGACCACATCTATCTTATGATCTTCAATTAAAAGCTCCTAGAATTGGCAATTATGATACTGAACTAGTAAAGGAGTTTTTTGTTGCCTTTGTAAATAACAGCGGTATTACTCTGCATATTAATCAAATACAAGGTAGCAATTCACATCATATAGTTGAGGCTTGCTTTAAAGCTTTTTCAAGAGCAATGCGAATGGCTACCGAAATAGATCTGAGAAGATCTGATTCAATTCCAAGCAGTAAAGGAATGCTGGAGAATCAATAAACTTAGAATTTTTTCAAATCAGCCACAATTCAGTTGATTTTTGGCGAAGATAGAAAGAGTAATCATTTTGTTGTGACTAATTTACAAGATAAAAAAATTGATAAAATTAAAAGTTTTAATAAAGAAGATTGGTCCAGTGCGTATCAAAATGTAGAAAAGGAGCTAACTAAAGAGCCTCTAACGATTAGCAAAGGTAAGAATATTAAAAATTTAAATGGAACATTATTAAGAAATGGACCAGGGATATTAGAGAGAGGTGGACAATGGGTTCATCATCCATTTGATGGTGATGGTATGATCACATCCATAAAATTCGAAAATGGTCAGCCATTTTTAACAAATAGATTTGTTAAAACTAAAGGCTATTTGGAAGAAGAAAAAATAAATAAATTTATTTATAGAGGTGTTTTTGGGACACAAAAAAATGGAGGTATTTTAAATAATGCATTAGATCTAAAATTCAAGAATATCGCTAATACTCATGTCGTTAAATTAGGAGATGAAATTCTCGCATTATGGGAAGCAGCAGGTCCACATGCAATGGATCCTGATAGTCTTGACACTATTGGTTTAACAACATTAAAAGGGATACTCAAGCCTAACGAAGCATTCAGTGCCCATCCCAAAACAGACCTAAACTCAAATGCATCTTCAGAACTTTTAGTCACTTTTGGAGTACAAACTGGGCCAAAAAGTACCATTAGATTAATGGAATTTAATAATGCTGGTGCAAATTCTGGAGAGCTCATTTTCGACAGAAAAGATACATTTAATGGCTTTGCATTCCTTCATGATTTCGCAATTACAACGAATTGGGCAATATTTTTACAGAATGCAATTGATTTCAACCCTCTTCCATTTGTAATGGGTCAAAGAGGAGCAGCACAATGTCTAAAGTCAAACCCAAATAAAAAAGCAAAGTTTTTTATCATCCCCAGAGAAAGTGGATTATTTAGAGGTCAGCCACCGTTAACAATAGATGCTCCAGAAGGATTCGTTTTCCATCATGTAAATGCGTTTGAAAAAGATTCCAAAATCGTATTAGATAGTATTTTTTATGATGATTTCCCATCAGTTGGTCCAGACGAGAATTTTAGGGATATTGACTTTGATAAATATCCAGAAGGAAAACTGAAAAGATCAATTATCGATCTAAAGAAAAAAACTAGTGAACTCGAAACTTTAAGTGAACAATGTTGTGAATTTGCTGTTGTAAATCCTAAAAACTTAGGATTAACAGCAACTTTTAGTTGGATGGCAAGCACATCTCAAAAGCTGGGAAACGCTCCACTTCAAGCAATAAAAAAAATAAATTTAACTTCTAAGGAAGAGATTTCTTGGTCAGCAGGTCCAAGTGGATTCGTAAGTGAACCAATAATGGTACCATCAGAAAACTCATCAAAAGAAGATGAGGGATTTTTATTTATACTTCTATGGAACGGAGAAAGAAGAGGAAGCGATTTAGTGATATTAGACGCAAAAGACTTAAAAGAATTAGCTGTTTATGAATTACCCATTTCAATTCCTCATGGCCTTCATGGATCTTGGGTTAATTGAATTTAAGAAAAAATTTCAATTAAATCTGAAATAATTTTTTTTAATGCTTTACCTCTATGACTACAAGAGTCTTTAATATCATTGTTCATTTCTGCGAAAGTTAATCTGGTAGAACTCTCCTCAAAAATTGGGTCATAACCAAAACCACCTTTTCCTCTTGGGTTTAAAATAATATTGCCATGACATTTGGCCTCAGATTCAATAATCACTTCACCATTTGGAGAACAAACACAAATATTGGCAATAAAGAAAGCACTTCTATTTTGAACTCCATCAAGTTCTTTTAAAACTCGTTCAATTCTCTTCTGATCATTTTCTGCATATCTAGATGAGTAAATGCCAGGATTACCATCTAGTGCTTCAATACAAATTCCTGAATCATCTGCTATTGAGAAATTATTTGTTTTTCTCGAAACTTCGCTCGCTTTTTTAATTGCATTATCTCTAAATGTCAGTCCATCCTCTTCAACTTCTAATGATTCTGGCTGGAGTAATAATTTACAATTAACTCCAGCAAGCAATTTCTTATATTCTTCAATTTTACCTTTATTCTTACTCGCTAAATATAAATTTTTCATCCTTATTTTCTGGCCAAATTTATAAAAACTTGACCCCACTCTAATAACTCATCTAAATAAGATTCTTTTGGTGCTTCACAATATAACCGTAAAAGAGGTTCTGTTCCTGAAAACCTAAAAAGAAGCCAAAAATTTTTATCAATTCTCAACTTTATTCCATCAATCTTTGAGATACTTTTTAACTTGTGATTATTAATATTCTCAGGAATATTATCTATGATAAATTCTTTTACGTTATTTTTTTCTGAATGATTTGGAAATTTAATATCAATTCTTTTATAAAAACTTGGCCCAAAATCTTTTTGAATTTCATCTAAGGTTTCATATAAATATTGAGATTTTTCAGCAATTCCATTTAATAAAACCATCGCTGCATATAGAGCATCTCTTTCAGGCATAAAGTCACCAAAACCAACTCCGCCAGATTCCTCTCCTCCAATAAATATTTTCTCTTTAATCATTTTTTCAGCAATATATTTAAAGCCAACTGGAAGTTCAAAAACATCTCTATTTTGACTCTCTGATATATTTTTAATAATATCTGAACCACTAACAGTCTTTAAAACTGGATAAGAATTATTTTTAATTTCGCCCAAATAGCTAATAAAGTATGGGAGTAAATCTTGAGTACTAGAGTATCTTCCTTTTTCATCAATTGCCGCAATTCTGTCACCATCACCATCAAATATAATTCCTAGAGTTTTCACTTCATTTGTTGAATTTTTCATTAGTATTTGATTTAGATCATCTACATAATTTAAAAGAGGTTCAGGAGGTTTTCCTCCAAAAAAAGGATCAGCATCTTTCCTGATTTCTGAAATAACTTCTAAATCATTAGAAGCAAAAATCTCAGCCATACAATTTGCAGCTGAACCATGCATAGAATCTACAAAAATTCTCAATTTCATTTTTTTCAATCTATTGGAAATAAAGTCAATATCAAAAAGGGATTTAATTCTATCTAAATGAAATTTCTTAATATCTACCAATTGATTAACACCATCTATTGTTTCAATTGAATTTCCAAGCATTAATCTTTTTTCAATTTCACTTGTAAAAGATTCGTCAACAGAACATCCATTAAAGCTTTTTATTTTCAAACCCAGCCAATTATATGGATTATGACTTGCTGTAATTACTAACGCTCCAAGACAACCGACTTCTTTGGCATAGAAACTACAAGAGGGTGTTGTAACAACGCTATTAGATAAGATCGGTTCGAAACCACATCCTCTTACAAATGGAACTATTTGCTTGGCAAATTCACAAGCCATAAATCTACGATCATATCCGATTACAATTTTCTTTGAATTAACTTCTTTATAGTATTGATAATTCAACTCCTGGCATGCAGCAACAACAACTCTTGAAAGATTGGATAGATTAAAATCAAATCCAATTATTCCTCTCCAACCATCAGTTCCAAATTTTATGTTATTTAACTTATCACCCGTCAATTTTAAAAGTTCCTTGATTTCTTATAATTGTTTATATTAATTTAAATAAGGAAATTTTAAAACCGCCTTAAAAAAATAATTTGAATTCTCTTCATTTAAAAAGTTTTATAAGATGCAAAAGAAAAGCATGGCTTGATTTTAAGGGTAAAAAATCTTATCAAGTTTGGTCTCCGCATAAAGCTATAGATAAAATTAAGCAGTTTCAAATTTTCTCTGAATTTTGTAATAGTGAAATATATACAGGATTAAAAGCCTGTGAAAATGGTTATCAAGGGGTAATTGGATTAAAAATCAAAGGGAATCTTTTCCAAAATATTAATGCAGAGATACGTCCACAATTACTTGTAAAGACTAAAGGTAAAAGTAAATGGGGGCAATATAAATATTTACCTGCAGTTTATAAGTTAGGCCACAGAACCACTAAAGAACATTTATTAGACTTAGCGTTTAGTTCTATGCTGTTGGAATCTTTTCAAGAATCTAAAATTGAGAAAGGATTAGTTATTTCAAGTTTTGATAAAAAAGTTAATGTTGAAGAAATTTATTTAAATAAAAAATTAAGAAAAAAAGTTTTGAATGTTTTATTAAATTTGAATGAATGTTTAGAGGGATTTATCCCAGAAATAACTCAAGATAGAAAAAAATGTACTATTTGTTCATGGCAAAAATTTTGTGACAAAGAAGCAAAAGAGAATGGATATCTAACAGATATAGATGGAATAGGATCCAAAACAGCCTCATTACTCATAACAAATGGAATATCTGATACCCAAACATTAGCTTCGTATAGCGAAAAACAACTTGGAGAGAAACTACCTAAATTCAACGAACAAAAATATGAAAAAGCGTCCGTATTTGTAAAGCAAGCACAAGCTTATATTTCTGGAGAACCATATCGCATTTCCAATAAAAATGATACTAACGATCTACTAGAAAAAACATGTTCGGGATTTTATATATTTGATATTGAGTCAAATCCAGATGATAAGCATGACTTTTTGTATGGTTTTTTAAAAATAAATAATTTGTTTACAAAAAAAGAAGATCTTATTTATAAACCAATTTTAAATCTAAAAAACAATAAAGAAGAATCTTACAGAAAAATTATTGAAATACTTTTTTTACAAAAGGAATGGCCAGTTTTACACTACGGAGAAACCGAAAAAATAGCAATAATTAATATTGCTAAAAACCTAAATTTTAGTGTTGAAGAAATTGCTTCACTTGCCTCAAGATTTATAGACTTACATACCTTAATAAGAAAGTCTTGGATATTACCATTAAAAAACTATGGCTTAAAAACTGTTTCTAATTGGCTTGGATTTGAATGGATGCAGAAAAATGTAAGCGGCTCGAAAGCCCTTTTTTGGTGGATTCAATATCAAATTACAGAAAACGAAATATTTTTAAAAAAAATTATCCAATATAACAAAGATGATTGTTTGGCTACTCTAGCAATTGCAGAATATTTAATCAAAAATTAATTAAAGAAAAATTGATCCTACAGATTTATTAATAATAATTTTTCCAAAAATTTCTGAAAAAAAATAACTTCCTTCCTCTAAATATTTTCTTTTTATCATTGCTAAACCTTTTATTTGAGAATTTGATTTAAAAAAACTAGTAATTTTGCCTACAGAAATGTCCTTGGCAGAATTTATATATAAATTTTTATCTTCAACGTCAAAATTCAAATTAGATTCAAATGATTTCCAAATTCTTATTTCCTGTTTTAAAGAAGAAACATTTTTTATTTTTGACATTGTTTCTTGTCCTAAATAACAACCTTTATTAAAATCTATAAGATCTTGTAATCCAAGTTCAAGTGGATTATTTTTTCCGTTTATTTCCATTTCTAATGAGGGTATTGCCTGATTAATCTTCCAAAGTTTTAAATCATTGGGATCTAGTAAATTTAGTTTATTTTTATATATTTGAAATTCTTTATCTTCTGTTTTGAAGAAAATAGGCTGGTAAGTTCTCCATGAACTAGATTCATCAATTTCCTGAATTCTATTTATCAAGAAAGGTTCACTTAGAAGTATATCGTCCGCTGGAAAAATAATTTGATTAAAGTAATCAATTATTTCATTAGTGTTACCCGCCAAGATAATTACTTCTAAGTTTCTTTCTAAAAAAATAATTTCAATTAAAGACCTTAGAACTCCATTTGGAGTTAACCAACAAGTTTTGATAACTTTATTTTCTGAATCAAGAATATTACCAGTTGTTATTCCATTCAAAAATTTCCTGGCATCTTTTCCAGTAATAGAAAAACAATCAAATTTTTCAAGCCAAAACTTTTTTTTTATCTCTTGCATTTTGAAATAATTATAAAAAGTCTTTTATTGTAAAAAGACTCTTTAATTTAACATTTTCATCTTCAAGGGCTTCTAATCCACCTTCTTGCCTATCAACTATAGACAAAACTTCCTCAACAACATAATTATTTTCGCGTAACTTTGTTATAGCTTTTATAACTGAACCAGCAGTTGTAACGACATCCTCTAAGACAGTTACCAAAGTTCCTTCTTCTAATGTAGGACCCTCTATTCCAGCTTTGGTACCGTATTTTTTGATTTCTTTGCGAATTATTAAACCATTAAGGTCTAGGCCATGCAAAGCTGCTTTGACAATTAATCCACTTACTATAGGGTCTGCACCTAATGTCAATCCTGCTACAGCTTTTGACCTTGAGTCCTTTAACTCTAAAAATAAATCACTTATTAAGTTTAAGCCTTCGCCATTTAATGATACTGGTTTACAGTTCAGGTAATGACTGCTTTTTTTTCCTGAAGATAAAGTGAAGTTTCCTTTCTTGTAAGATTTTTCAATTAACTTTTTTAACAATTTTGCTTTATTTAAATCATACTTATCCGAAAATTTGCCCATTAGTAAAAGTTAAATTTATATTTAAAGATTAGAAGAAAAAAAAGAAATCTCACAAAAACTTCCTAATGAGGTGTTTTTTGAAATATTATTTTTATATTGTATATTGAAATTCAATGTAATTAAAATTACATAAATACCTTTGGGGGTGTAGCAATCTGGTGAATGCACCAAACTCATAATTTGGCTAAGGCGAGTTCGATCCTCGCCACCCCCATTATTCATTTGTCATTGAATGAAAATAACTCTACTTTTATTTCTTTTATTTTTCCCAGCTTTTTTCGCAGCTAGTGAACTCTCTTTTTTATTAATAAGACCAAGTAAAGTTTTAAGATTAATAGAAGAAAAAAAGAAAGGAGCATTTTCAATTTTAAAAATTCAAAAACGCTTTAGATCTTCATTAATTGCTTCTCAATTTGGAGTAACGATTTCATTAATTGCAATTGGATGGCTAAGCAATAACTTGGCTAATGATTATTGGAAAAGCAATATTTTGTCAAATAGATTTTATGATCTTCTATTATTTTTATTTGTTGTTTTAATTGTTACTCTTGTTTCTGGACTAATTCCTAAAGCCCTAGTAATTAACAATCCAGAATCTGCCGCATTAAGGTTAACCACAATATTTGATGCCGTTAGAAAAGCTATGAATCCCGTAGTTAAGACAATAGAATTCTTTGCTAGTGCCTGTTTAGGCTTGTTCAATTTAAATAACAAATGGGATTCCTTAAACTCGGGTTTATCCGCAGGAGAATTAGAAACTCTTATAGAAACAGATAATGTAACAGGTTTAAAACCAGATGAGAAGAATATTCTTGAAGGAGTTTTTGCTCTAAAAGATACACAGGTTAAAGAAGTAATGATTCCAAGATCTGAGATGGTAACTTTGCCAAAAAATATAACCTTTTCAGAACTTATGAAACAAGTAGATAAAACTCGACATGCTCGCTTCTTTGTGATTGGTGAGTCTTTAGATGATGTATTAGGAGTATTAGATTTGCGTTATCTAGCTAATCCAATATCAAAAGGTGAAATGGAGGCCGATACATTATTAGAGCCATTCCTCTTACCAGTGACAAAGATAATAGAAACATGTTCACTAGCAGAAATATTTCCAATAGTAAGAGACTATAATCCTTTCTTACTAGTAGTTGATGAACACGGTGGGACAGAGGGACTTATAACTGCAGCTGATCTAAATGGCGAAATAGTTGGAGAGGAAATGCTCAACAATAGAATTTATTCAGACATGAGAATGTTAGATAATTTCTCTAAAAAATGGTCAATAGCAGGAAAATCAGAAATTATTGAAATCAACAAGAAGTTAGGATGTTCTATTCCAGAAGGTGCAGATTATCATACCCTTGCTGGATTTTTGCTAGAAAAATTTCAAATGGTTCCAAAAATTGGCGACGTTTTAGATTTTAATTACATTAAATTTGAAGTTATTTCTATGTCAGGTCCAAAAATCGATCGTGTTAAAATAATTCTTCCCAAAATCTAAATGTGACTCCCTATAGAGGATAATGATAATAAATATATGGATTTGAAATTATGCAGCCAACCTCATCACCCGTAAAGGTTGGAGTCATAGGTATAGGAAATATGGGCTGGCATCATGCTCGAGTACTAAGTTTACTCAAAGATGCAAATCTCGTTGGTGTCGCAGATCCAAATGAGGAGAGAGGCAAATTAGCTATTGAGCAATTTCAATGTGAATGGTTCAAAAATTATAAGGACTTAATTCCAAAAGTTGATGCTATCTGTATTGCTGTCCCTACACTACTACATCAAAAAGTAGGACTAGATTGTCTCAAGGGAGGCACTAACGTTCTAATTGAAAAACCAATTGCAGCAAACGAGTTGGAAGCAAAATCTTTAATAGAGGCCGCTAATGCAAGTAACTGTCTATTACAAGTTGGGCATATTGAAAGATTTAATCCCGCTTTTAGAGAATTAAATAAAATAGTAAATAATGAAGAAATTGTTGTTTTAGAAGCAAGGAGGCACAGTCCTCATGCAGATAGAGCAAATGATGTATCTGTAGTAATGGATTTAATGATTCATGACATTGATCTTATCTTAGAGCTTGTAAACTCAAAAATACAAAAATTAGCAGCTGTAGGAGGAAGAAATAGCGAAGGATTAATAGATTATGTCAATGCTACTTTAGTGTTTAAAAATAATGTCATCGCAAGCTTAACTGCCAGCAAAATGAGTCACAAAAAAATTAGAAATTTAAGTGCTCACTGTCAAAATGGCCTAGTAGAAACTGATTTCTTAAATCACTCGTTACAAATACATAGAAAGTCTCATGAATCATACACAGCAGAACATGGAGAATTAGTTTATAGAAATGATGGATATGTCGAAGAAGTTAGCACAACCTCCATTGAACCTCTTTATGCAGAACTGGAGCATTTTCTTAAGTGCGTTCAGGGCAAAGAAACACCCGAGGTAGATGGTGAGCAAGCCTCAAGAGCATTAAAAATTGCTGATTTTATAGAAAGTGCTGTAGATAATTCTGGAGATGCGATTTTACTTGAAAATCCCGTCTAATACTTACAATCTAAACTAAAAGAATTTATTTAAATCCAACTGCAGCTTGCCAAACAAATACCAATAAAAAGAAAAATAAAGGAATAAGTGGAAGAACATCAACAGTTGGAGCAAAGGCCTTGTAAGCCTCTGGCAATTCAGCGAATGTATTAAGTAGAATGAGCACCTTTTTTGATAATTTAATTATGATATGACGTTACCACGTATGGTGAGCAATAGAGGATGTTTTCCAAGGAGCGAAATCATTTGTAAAACAATTATCTCTAATTGCTGTAGAAATTGAATTGGTAAATCTTATTAAGTGAGCAATATTATGCAAACTTATGAGGGTTAGGCCTAATATTTCGTCATTTCTAATTAGATGATGCAAATATGCTCGAGAATAGGATTTACAGGTCTCGCATTTACAAGTTTTATCAATCGGAGAAAAGTCATTTTTAAATCGAGCATTTCGCAAATTCAATCTTTCATTATTAAAAAATGCAGTCCCATGTCTTCCTAGTCTTGTCGGCAAAACACAGTCAAACATATCAAATCCATTAGCAACAGCTAAAGAAATTTCTCTTAAAGAGCCAATTCCCATTAAATATCTTGGTTTATTTATTGGTAAGAATTTAGGGATATAATTAATTACACTATGTATTTCTTCTACTGCCTCGCCAACACTTACACCTCCCACTGCAATTCCAGGCAGATCAAAAGAACTTATATATTTTGCGCTATATTCTCTCAATCTTGGATACTTACCACCTTGAACTATGCCGAATAGTGCTTGATTAGATTTCTGATGAGTCTCAACACATTTTTGCATCCACAAATGCGTTCTTTGTAAAGAGTCCTCAATATCATTTTCGTTAGCTGTATGCGGAGGACAATGATCAAAAGCCATCGCAACATCCGATCCAAGATCCATTTGAATCTGTATTACTTTTTGAGGTGATAAAAATACATGACTACCATCTCTTGGATTTTTAAATTCCACACCTTTATCAGAAATATTACTTAATTTGGCCAAACTAAAAACTTGATATCCTCCTGAATCAGTAAGAATAGGCTTAGGCCAATTCATGAACTTATGTATTCCGCCAGATTCTTTAACTAGTTTTTCTCCAGGTTGTAAATGAAGATGAAAGGTATTTGAGAGAATCATTTCTGACCCTGTAGAGGTTAACTGCTTAGATGAAATTCCTTTAACCGTTGCCAAAGTACCCACAGGCATAAATTTTGGTGTGTTTACCTGACCATTTGGTGTATAAAATATACCAGTTCTTGCCCCTGTATTACTGCAATTCGATGTAATTTCAAATTCAAACACGATAATTTATAAAATTTTTTGATCATTTTTCACTAATCTACCCTATTATTTAATTTTGAATCTATTTTTATCTCATCAAAAAATATTTAATAAAAAATTTTGCAGGATCTTGGATTTTCTATACGACATTTCCAAAAATACCTTTAATCAATCCCGAATTTAAAAATATTGCACAATTTGCGCCGCCTTTAGGATTTTTTATTGGAACAATACAGAGTTATATTTTTCTTTTTTTAAGAACAAACTCTTGGTCAATTTATGCATCTACATTAATTTGTTTGGCTTCAGGATATTTAATTACTGGTGGTCTACACTTCGATGGTTTAATGGATACTTTCGATGGTATTTTTGCAGGTAAAAAGAAACGTTTAAAAGCCATGAAAGACAGTAAAGTTGGCTCCTTTGGAGTTCAAGCTTTAGTTTTCATAACTTTAATTCAAATTGCTTGCATACTAAAAATTCAAAACCTAATATTTTTTGTTTTACCTATATGCTTATTTTGGGGAAGATTTTCAAATTTATTTTTTATAGAAAAGTTTAAATATATAAGTTATAAGAAAAAATCTATTAGTCACAAAAAATTTTGGAATGGATTTAAAAAAGAATCTTTGATCTCCATTATTTTTCTTTTAATTTTTATTGCATACCAATTAGTTTCAATTACATCCCAAGCAATATTAATTAGATTTTTAATTCTTATTTTAATTGGTATTTTTATAAGCTATTCTATGCCAAACATACTAGGAGAAAAAATGGGAGGCTTCAATGGAGATGCCTGCGGTGCAAGTGTTGTTCTAGTTGAAACTGCAATGTTATTTATGCATGCAATTCTTTTATAGGAAGTTCTAAATAGAAAATATTTTTCTTCTTAAGATTTTTTAATTTCGCAGTATTATCAATCGAGTTATTTTCCAGCAATCTCAATTCTCCTCCAATGTGTTTTGCTAATTTTCTCGCCAAAAAAAGTCCCACACCAGTGCCGTCCTTCTTCTTAGCGGCAGATCCTCTAAAACCTTTTTCAAAAATTTTCTCGTTTTCATTTTTGGTTATTTTTTTACCATCATCAAATATACAAAGTCCATTACTCATAATTGCGAGTCCAATTTCAGCATCTTTTTGGGCATACTTAAACGCATTTTCTAATAAATTGGCCACAATTTCGGCAATTACAGCATATTTTGCCTTTAATGGCGATAAAGTCCAATCTGGCCAAAAAGAAGGTTCAGTCCAACCTCTATTCTCTAAGTTCGCATTAGCTTTACCCCTTTCTAATATTGGCCTCAATAAACTCTGAACAGTTATTACCTTTTTATTATCTAAATTTGGTGGTAATAATAATCTTTCCTCTCCAATTTCTAGAGGAAGTTGAATAGGTGAATTTAATTGCGCAAAAGAATTCATATATTGATTAATTTGTTTTTGCTCTATTATCATGCGTTCGACTATTTCAATAGAGTCATCATCTGAACCAAGTCTTTTTATTAGTAATTTTGCATATGTCCTAATAGCAGCCAATGGATTCCTTAATTGATGGATTATGACATTGACCTGATTTTTTAAATAATTGATTTCTTCATTTTTATTTTGACGTTCTAATTCGATAGAGACGCATTTAGCTAAAGATATTGAAAGCGCTTTTAATCTAGAATCAAGAGATACTGGCCAATTACCCCCTTTGAAATCAGTTTCTACCCTAAGAACACCAAGTAGAATATCGTTTTCCTGAAGCGGGTACCATCTTCTATTAGGCGATGAAACTTTTAGAGAAGGATCATCTTCTATTGATGTAAGTAGCCTATCAATTTGTGGCCATTGACCAATCATCTCAAAAGATGCTTTAGTTCCTTGCTTAGCTGAAGCAAGATAAATAACTAAATTAGTCACGCCCATTGAGCAACCAAAACTCTCAAGCTGTTTTATAACTAATTCTTCAAATTTTTTTGAAAGATTCATAATTAATGAAATTTTGAGAAATTTAAAAAAAAAACTTGAAAAAGGGCTTGTAAAATATGAAAAAAGTATTAAGATATATAAAGAGGTCTGACTTTAGAAGCCAGCCTTAAATATGAATATTTAATCATATTTTAAGCTACATCAGGGGTTGGTGGGTCCTCTATGTAATTTGAAGTGAATTTAAAATCATATATATAAGATTAGTAAAATCAAGAAGACTAATCTCATTAATAATTTCAGGAGTACCAATCAATGTCAAAAAAAAGAAAAAGAATCAGCAGAAGAAGATTGGCTGGCCAAAGAGTTATGGCGCATGTACCTATTTATCATATCGAAACTGGCAAACATAAACCAGTTACCGCAGCAAGAAGATTCATAGCTGAAAATGGTCTCTCTGCGCCTTCAGTGTTCAATGTCAGAAGAAATGAACATACCACTGATAGGTTTTTTTGGGGTGAAAAAGGTTTATTTAGCGCCCAATATGCTGAAGAAAATCATTTTTTATTTCCATCACTAAAAGTTGTAGTTGAAGGAATTGGTGAAGAAAAAATATTTGAAGGTCTAGAACTTACTTCAGATGATTGGGAAGAGATTGAAGAATACGAATATGCTTTTGTTTAAAAAATATTACTTATATTTGAACTTATAAAATTACTTAAATTTGAATCAATTTGATGAAATCCATCGAATTCTAATAATTCACAAAATTTAAAAGACTTACTCTTTACCTTTTCGTAAATAGTCCTAGAAGCATCTATAGGCACAACGTCATCAAATAAACCATGACTAATAATCAACGGCGAGCATTTTTCTCTAGGGGACCAGTTGGGGTGGGGATAACCACTACAAGCAACAATTAATCCAATATTTAATTTTAATCCTGCATCAATTGCCATAGCCGCCCCCTGAGAAAACCCCAACAAAATTGTTTTTCTTAGTGGGATCTGATAAGTATCAAATTTTTTTAATGTAACTAAAAGTTTATTTACTTCAACCTCAGCTTCATTCCAATCATGTGGGTATAAACCATACCACTGTCTTCCCTGACCACTTGGATGTAATCCAGGAGCCCTCAAAGAAATTACCTCAAAATCAAGATTAATTTTTTCTGCCATCTCCTTACCAAATATTAAAAGGTCATCTGAATCGGCTCCCCACCCATGCATCAAAATAATTCTATGAGTTGCAGTTTGAGAGCTAATCGAGACAAATTCATGATTGATAGCGTATTTCATGTTTATATTCTTAAGTAAGTCAATTTTCCCATAATGTCACCATTAGCTTTAGTAAGTGTGTCTGATAAAAAAAATATAATCCCATTTTGTACGGAATTAGTAGAAAAATTTAATTATAAAATTCTATCAAGTGGAGGAACTGCCAAACATTTAATAGAAGCAAAAATTCCAGTTATTAAAGTTGCAGATTTTACTAATTCTCCAGAAATTCTTGGAGGTAGAGTTAAAACTTTACATCCAAAAATACATGGAGGAATATTAGCTAAAAGGACTGATGAGGAACATAAAAGAGATATAGAAGCTAATGATCTTGAGTTAATTGACTTAGTAGTTGTCAATTTATATCCTTTTAAAAAAACTGTAGATCAGGGAGCTAAATGGGAATATGCTATTGAAAATATCGATATCGGAGGGCCATCAATGATTCGTTCTGCAGCTAAAAATCATAAAGACGTTTCCGTTTTAGTGGATCCTAGTCAGTATCAAAATTTTCTTGAAGAAATTAAAAAAGGTGAATTAAAGGATTCATATAAAGCTAAATTAGCCCTTGAAGCTTTTCAACATACAGCAGACTATGACGCTGCAATATCTAACTGGATAAGAAAAGAAAGAGATTTACAATCATCCAAATATATTGAATCATATCCACTAATCAAAACCTTAAGATATGGGGAGAATCCTCATCAAAAAGCTTTTTGGTATGGTTTAAGTAACACTGGATGGAACTCAGCAGAACAATTACAAGGTAAAGATTTAAGTTATAACAACCTACTGGATCTTGAGTCGGCACTTTCAACAGTTTTAGAATTTGGCTACGCAGAAAAAGATGATCTTACAACCGACAATTTTGCTTCTGTTATTCTAAAACACAATAATCCTTGTGGTGCCTCTATAAGTAATTCAGCCTCTCAAGCATTTTTGAATGCTTTGGAATGCGACTCAGTTAGTGCATTTGGAGGAATAGTCGCTTTTAATTCAAATATTGATAAAGAGACTGCAATTCACCTCAAAGATATTTTCTTAGAGTGCGTTGTAGCTCCATCTTTTGATGAGGAAGCTTTAGAAATTTTAAAAGTTAAAAAGAATTTAAGAATTTTAAAGTTTTCAAAAGATCAACTTCCAAAAAAGGATCAAACTTCCACTAAATCAATAATGGGAGGATTACTCGTTCAAGATAATGATGATAGTGAAGAAAAAACTGAAAATTGGATTTCATCAACTAAAAAGAATCCGAGTAATCAAATGATTATAGATCTAAATTTTGCATGGAAAATTTGTAAACACGTGAAATCTAATGCAATTGTTATTGCAAAAGACCAAAAAACTATTGGTATTGGAGCTGGTCAAATGAATAGAGTTGGAGCAGCAAAAATAGCATTAAAAGCAGCTGGAAGGTTATGTTCTGATGCTGTCTTGGCCAGTGATGGGTTTTTCCCATTTGCAGATACTGTAGAACTTGCGAATGAATATGGGATAAAGGCAATTATCCAACCAGGAGGAAGTCTAAGGGACCAAGAAAGTATTGATATGTGTAATTCAAAAGGAATCTCAATGGTATTTACGCAAAAAAGGCATTTCTTGCATTAAATTATGTTGATTTTGGATAATATGTAATCTTGTTAGTTTTTCTGAATAAAGATAGCCTCCCTGGACCTGCGCATAAAAAGTAGAGTGAAATAGCCCCATATATAAAAGACAATTCGAAAGCATAATTATGACCTTCTACCACTGCTAGGGGAAAACCTTCTAGTCCAGTATCAAGGAGATGAAAATAAACAGCAAACGCCATGGTCGAAAATAGACCAAGAGAAGAAAGTCTCGCAAAAATCCCTATAGCCAATCCTACTGGACATACTAATTGAGTAATTGCTGCTCCAAAAGTCCAAATAACAGGATCTCCTGGCAAAAATGGGAAGTACTTACTAACTACAAACTCAGCAAAACCCTGAGGATCCTGAAGTTTCTCTAGACCATGATGAATCATCAAAGCACAAAAACCTATTCTTAAAACAAAAATCGATAATTCTCCAAGGATATTTACTTCTGACCCTGAAGCTGAATTAGCAACTACAACTTCAACTTTTTGGGGCGCTTTAGTTCTATTCATACTTGCAGTTTGAACCTGATTAGTTTGTGATTTGTCTTCCATACTTCATTAATTTTTCATTATTCTAGTTAATAAAGTAGATCTTTTGGAATTATCTTACTAATAAATTAAAAAAACTAAGCAAATTTTAAATGAATAACGAATTCAGGAAGCAATTTCAATTAACTTTTCAATAACATCTGCAACGACCTTATCTGGAGTGGATGCACCGGAGGTAATTCCAACATTAATTTTTCCACTAGGTAGAAAGTTATTTTTAAGTTCTAATTCTGATCCTAGTGGTTTATGAAAGATTGAGTTTTCTTTAACTGATATCCTATCTGGCGTGTCAATGTGAAAAGAAGAAATATTTTTAGTAATTGCTATTTCTTGTAAGTGAGTAGTATTGGAAGAATTGAAGCCTCCAATAACTACTAGGATATCAAGATCTTCATCTACCAAAGAGAACATTGCATCTTGTCTTTCTTCAGTTGCATCACAAATAGTATTAAAAGCTAAAAAGTGACTGTTTAAATTTTCTGGTCCAAATTTTTTTAACATCGTCCTTTCAAAAACTTTTCCAATTTCCTCAGTCTCGCTCTTAAGCATAGTTGTCTGATTCGCAACTCCGACTCTATCTAAATCTTTATCAGGATCAAATCCATTAGAACAAGCTTTAGCAAATTTGTTCATAAACTCTTTTCTATTACCTCTACCCATAATGTATTTAGATACGTAATTTGCTTCTTCTAGATCAAGTACAACTAAATACTTACCCGCGAATGAACTTGTAGCGAGGGTCTCTTCATGCTTAAATTTCCCATGAATAATAGATGTGAAAACATGTTTTTTATGTTTTTCGACTGTATGCCAAACTTTAGAAACCCATGGACAAGTTGTATCAATGATATGACAACCTTTCTCATGCAAGAGTTTCATTTCTTGAACAGTAGCTCCAAAAGCAGGAAGTATAACAACATCTCCATTAGAAACTAAAGAAAAATCTTTAATCCCATTTTTAGCTGAAATAAATTTTACATCCATTTTTCTTAAATGATCATTAACCGACGGATTATGAATTATTTCGTTTGTTATCCAAATATTCTCATTTGGGTAATGCCTTCTAGTTTCATAAGCCATTGCTACAGCTCTTTCAACTCCCCAACAAAAACCGAAGGCTTGGGCCAACTTAATATTTAGTCTGCCTTTAGTGTAAGTAAAACCATTATCCCTAATAGAACTTATCAAATCACTTTGGTAAGCTTCTTCTAAGGCTTGAGCTCTTTTTGTTGGAGAATCGAAACCCCTTCTATTGTATCTATCAGAATGATGAAGGGATCTTCTAAAGGCTTGAGTATCCATTTATTTATATTACAACGTTTTAAATAATTTTTCGTAAAAAAAAGAAACCTGACATAAGTCAGGTTTCTTAAATCAATTTTCAGTTAGATTATTTAGCAGATGCAAAGTCTGGATATGCTTCCATTCCATGCTCTCCTATGTCTAAGCCTTGAGTCTCTTCCTCTTCAGATACTCGGATTCCACCGAATAAGCCTCCAATTATAGACCAGGTAATCCAGCAAGTAACTAGTGTCCAGATAGCATAAGCTGCGGCACCAAGAGCTTGAACTAGAAGAAGGGTAATACCTCCACCATTGAACAATCCCATACCTGCTCCATCGCCCTGTACAGCAGTACCCCAAAGACCGATAACAACAGTACCCCATACACCACATACTCCGTGAACAGAGAATGCACCTACAGGATCATCTATCTCAGCGGCATCAAGTGCTGCAACAGAAAATACAACGATAATTCCACCGACTAGTCCTGCGAACCAGGCTCCAGCAAGAGTCATATCACCACAACCAGCAGTGATACTAACCAAACCAGCAAGGATTCCGTTAATAATCATTGTAAGATCAGGCTTACCAGAAGTTAATGTTGAAACAACAGTTGCTCCGATAGCGCCAGCTGCTGCTGCCAAAGTAGTTGTTACAGCAACATATGGAACCCATTGATCCATAGCAAGTTGAGAACCGGGGTTAAATCCATACCAACCTATCCATAGAACTAATGCACCCAAAGTGGCTATAGCCATATTGTGTCCTGGCATAGCTTGTGGTTTTCCATCAGAGTATTTGCCAATTCTTGGTCCAAGAAGCATAGCTCCTACAAGACCCGCCCATGCTCCAACTGAGTGAACAATCGAAGAACCAGCAAAGTCAACAAAACCTAATGCATCTAGCCAACCACCATTCCATTTCCAGCTACCAGCAATTGGATATATAAATGCAGTTAATACAATCGCAAAAACAACAAATTCTCCAAATTTAACTCTTTCTGCTACGAGACCGGAAACGATAGTAGCAGCAGTTCCTGCGAATGCAGACTGGAATAAGAAATCAACTGTTGGAACTAATCCAGCATCAGCAACTGTTTCGGCAGTGACTGTTGGATCAAAAAATAGGCCCATAAAATATAGCCATCCACCAGCAATACTGTCTCCGTACATTAGCGAGTAGCCTATTACCCAATAAGAGGTAACAGCTAGAGCAAATACGAAAAGGTTTTTAGCAAGGATGTTGACGGCGTTCTTAGAACGACACATACCTGCTTCTACCATAGCGAAGCCGGCGTTCATGAATATCACTAAAATAGTAGCGACAAATAGCCATAAATTATTGGCAAGAAAAGCTGCATTCAACTCAGGTAGATCGCCTGCATGAGCAGAAAGATTAAAAATACCTAAACCAAACAAAGCTAAAGGAACAGTTGCAAGCCACAACATTGAGCGGTTTGAACTAAATCCTCGAATACTCCTCAAAAGGAGCATAGGTCCATTAACAAGACTCGCATCTTGTAATTTGGACCTAGAGCGCCTTTGAGGCGTTTGCAAAGCAGTGGTCATAAAAAAAAATTAGATCTGCAAAAAAACAGTTTGTGCTGTTTCCTTTCAAATCTAAATTTATTCAAAAAACTTATTAGTGTCTAGTAGTTGTTTATACCATTTTTATAGTTGCACCCTAAAAAATTCTTTGTTAAATTTAAAAATTATTTTTTTTAGAGTTTCAAATTATCAAGATTTTATTTATTTCAAAGGTTTAATTCCCTTCCATGATACGTGGTCTTTATGAAATTCAAAGGAACAAGGAATAGTTATCATTCCTGCACTTAGAGATTCTCTAAAAAGACTGCCGTATAAGGGATCTGCATCATCTCCAGGGGCAAAAAAACAAGCGTCTTTTCTCGTTATACAAAGTACTAAAACACTTTTACTTTCAGGAATTAATTCCTTTAATTCCATGAGATGTTTTTGGCCTCTTTTCGTTACTGTATCTGGGAATAGAGCTACATTTTCTTTAATCCAAGTCGTATTTTTAACCTCTATGTAAATGTTACGTTTATCAGGATTTGAAGATTTTGGGGTTAAAAAAAAGTCAATTCTGCTTTTTTTATCTTTTCCATAAGGAACTTCAGATTTAATTGTCTCTATTTCACCTATTATTTCTTTAAGCAGATTTTTCTCAATAACCTTTTTGATTAAATTGTTTGCAAATAGAGTATTAATACCTACCCAAACCTCCTCATTTTTTGCATCTGTTACACATATCTGTTCCCAAGTAAAAGGTAATTTTCTTTTTGGAGAAGTGGAAACACTTATTCTTACTTTTGCTCCCTCACTCAAAAGTCCCTTCATTGGGCCAGTGTTAGCGCAATGTGCAGTTAATACCTCTCCACTCTCTAATTCAATATCTGCAAGAAACCTTTTATACCTCTTAATTAAAACCCCTTCAATTAATGGATCAAAATCAATTATCCGATCATTCATAAATATGTCTTTAGTTAGAAATCAAATATAATTGAAACTTAAACTTATTGAAAAATTTAGACGAATCCAAATGCATTCATTTTTAAAAAATAATGTTTTTTCAATTTCGTTTGGTACTAGTCTAAGTAAATTAGCTGGATGTATAAGACAAATATTTATAGCTGCTGCTTTTGGGGTTGGCATAACATACGACGCGTTTAATTATGCATATATAATTCCTGGTTTTTTGCTAATAATCATTGGAGGAATTAATGGTCCCTTACATAACGCAGTCGTTGCAGTTCTAACTCCGCTTAACCCAAAAAATGGAGGGATTGTTTTAACTCAAGTAAGCATAAAACTTTCAATATTATTATTAATTTTAGCCATATTCATTTACTCGAATTCCAGTTTATTAATTGATTTATTGGCCCCGAATTTAAGTTACGAAGCTAAATCTATTGCCACTTACCAATTACAAATACTTACACCTTGCATCCCTTTATCCGGCTTTATAGGTTTAAGCTTTGGCGCCTTAAATTCCCAAAGAAAATTCTTTTTATCAAGTATAAGTCCAGCAATAACAAGCGTAACTATTATTTTTTTTATTTTTTTTAGTTGGATTTTCAAACAAGAAAATACATCTTCTAATTTCTTGACTTACACAGGATTACTGGCATTTGCAACTTTGACAGGAACTTTAATTCAGTTTGTTGTTCAAATTTGGGAAATAAATAGAATTGGCCTCTTGAGATTAGAGTCAACCTTCAATTTATTTAAAGATGAAGAGAGGAGGATTTTCAAACTAATTATTCCAGCATCTATCTCATCAGGTCTAAGTCAAATTAATGTTTTTATCGATATGTTTTTCGCTTCAAGTTTTCAAGGCGCAGCATCTGGACTAGCTTACGGAAACTTTCTTATACAAGCCCCCTTAGGCATATTATCTAACTCATTGATTCTGCCATTACTTCCAAAATTCTCTAAATTGAGAAGTGAAAAAGACGAAAGAGGTCTCCAAAAAAAATTGGTATCTGGGATAGAGTACTGTTTCTTGACAGCTATTTTTTTAACCGGATTTTTCATAACATTCAATAATCAAATCGTACAATTAATTTTTCAAAGAGGATCTTTTGATTATTCAGCAACTTTAAAAGTAAAGAATATATTAATTGCTTATGCAGTTGGCATACCTTTTTATATTTATAGAGATTTATTAGTAAGAACTTATTATTCAATAGAAAAAACAAACTTCCCTTTTAAGTCTTCGTTTGCAGGGATAATATTTAATATTTTTTTTGATTGGTTTTTAATTGGTGCCCCAATTAAGAATTTTGGGAATCTTTCTCCTTACAATTTTGGAG
Organism: Prochlorococcus sp. AG-402-L23; assembly: GCA_003216635.1. Classification (GTDB taxonomy): domain Bacteria; phylum Cyanobacteriota; class Cyanobacteriia; order PCC-6307; family Cyanobiaceae; genus Prochlorococcus_A. The sequence continues at coordinate 61,805 of QCIO01000002.1, forward strand.
TCGTGGGAATAATTTTATCTTCAGTAATAGTCAACTTTATAGTTTGTATTTTTCTTTCTTTGAATCTGCGCAATGAAAATATTATTTTGCCTAACTTGGAATTATTTAGGAAAATTAGCCTCATGTCATTAGCAGCATTTATAGACAGCACAGTTTGTTTTACTATTCTCCAAACTACGAATAACTTCAATTCAAATCTCGCGGATTTTTTATTATTAATATTTGGAACTCTAACTTTTTTTGTGATTTATTTTTTACTTACAAAATGCTTGAAAGTAAATAAATTTAAAGTTTCAAAAAAAGAGATTTAGTTTTTAAAAAAACTTTCCAAAATCTCCTCTAATTCTAGAATTTGTGAGTTAGTTATTAAATGAATCAGTGGAATATTATTAACACCATCCCCTACTTTTACATTAATTGCTTTCAAACTTAATTTTGCGGCCTCCAATGGGCCTTGATCTTTATTGCTGATACATTCAATAGCAAGATTCCTAGCTAGGCCAGCGTCTCCAAGATACAAATTCCACTTTTCTATTTTAATAAAAACCTTTTCGGAAATAACATTTTCTAGATCAGTTATACCTATCTGAGAGTCCATAAATATCAATTGATTTAAGTTGATTGTTTTGAAGTATCTTTAGGTTTTTTTATAATTACAAAAAGTAAATGGGAGGCCAAAAGAACTGACCAGACAATTGCAAAATTATTGAAATATCCTATTTCATATTTAATCTCTTTTAAAAGCCACGTGCCACTTACAATCGCAGTAAATATCATGCAGTGAATAACAAAATTTACTATTCGAGAAAAATGTTTATAAATAGGATCTTCTAAATCACCATTTCCGTACCACTTTATAGGCATACTTAATAATTAGATTGTTAATAATAGACATTTTACCCGAAATCTAGTTGACTAAGAGACCCTGAAACAGAGATATTACATAATTATGCGCCTGTAGCTCAGTGGATTAGAGCACCTGACTACGGATCAGGGTGTCGGGAGTTCGAATCTCTCCAGGCGCGTTTAAAATTCTGAAATATTCTTTTTATATTTTTCTAAAAAATATCGTCTATATTATGGTTATTACTTATCAAATTCAATGAATATCCTTCAAAATCTTAAAGAAAGTGATCCAGTAATATCAAATTTTATCAACTCTGAAAAAAATAGGCAGGAAACTCATCTTGAGTTAATCGCAAGTGAAAATTTTGCATCAATTGCCGTTATGCAGGCTCAAGGTTCGGTCCTTACAAATAAATACGCCGAGGGATTACCTCAAAAAAGATATTACGGGGGATGTGAATTTGTTGATGAAATCGAAGAATTAGCTATTCAGAGAGCGAAAAAATTATTTAATGCAAATTGGGCTAATGTTCAACCCCATAGTGGAGCGCAGGCAAATGCTGCTGTTTTCCTAAGTCTACTTAAACCTGGCGACACAATCATGGGGATGGATTTATCTCATGGTGGACACCTAACTCATGGGTCTCCAGTAAATATGAGTGGTAAGTGGTTCAATGCAGTTCACTATGGTGTAAATAAACAAACTAGTGAATTAAATTTTGATGAAATAAGAGAGATAGCACTTAAAACAAAACCAAAATTGATCATATGCGGATATTCTGCTTATCCAAGAACAATCGATTTTGAATCATTTAGAAATATTGCAGATGAAGTTGGTGCTTTCTTAATGGCTGATATTGCGCATATTGCCGGTCTTGTAGCAAGTAAACTTCATCCAAATCCAATACCTTATTGTGATGTAGTAACTACAACTACTCATAAAACATTAAGAGGGCCTAGAGGGGGGCTTATCTTATGTAAAGAGGCAGAATTTGGAAAGAAATTTGATAAATCTGTTTTCCCTGGAACTCAGGGTGGTCCACTCGAACATATAATTGCCGCTAAAGCAGTTGCATTTGGAGAAGCCTTGCAGCCAGATTTCGTTAATTATTCCCAACAAGTAATAAAAAATGCAAAGGTTCTAGCTTCAACTTTAATAAATAGAGGTATCAATATCGTGAGTGGAGGCACTGATAACCATATTGTTTTACTCGATTTAAGAAGTATCAATATGACTGGTAAAATTGCTGACTTGCTTGTAAGTGAAGTGAATATCACTGCAAATAAAAATACCGTTCCATTTGACCCTGAATCACCTTTTGTAACCAGCGGACTAAGGTTGGGAACTGCTGCTTTAACTACTAGAGGATTTAATGAGAATGCTTTTACTGAAGTTGGCGAAATTATTGCTGATAGATTACTTAACCCGAACGATTCACTAATCGAAAGTAAATGTAAAGAAAGAGTATTAACCTTATGTAATCGTTTTCCTCTTTATGAAGGCAAACTTGAAGCATCAATTAAATGAGTCCTAACTCCAAGGGAGTTGAAATCCTTTCTATTGGAACAGAGCTGCTCTTAGGAAATATTATAAATACAAATGCTCAATGGATTTCTGAACAGTTATCTCAATTAGGCTTGAATCACTTTAGGCAATCAACTGTAGGTGATAATTGTGAGCGAATTATAAAAGTAATTCAAGAAATATCGAAAAGAAGTAATCTTCTAATTACAACTGGTGGTTTAGGACCCACCCCAGATGACTTAACTACTGAAGCAATAGCCAAATCTTTTAATGTATCTCTTTTTGAAAGACCGCACTTATGGGACGAAATTAAACAAAAACTTTCAAAATCAAAGCTCCAGGACGATTCCTCTAGTTTAAGGAAACAATGTTTCTTCCCAAAAAATGCTCAAATTATTAATAATCCTAGGGGCACTGCCCCAGGAATGATTTGGGAACCAGTACAAGGATTTACTATTCTTACTTTCCCTGGAGTACCAAGTGAAATGAAAACTATGTGGGAAGAGACGGCCTATGATTTCGTTAAAACCAAATTCTCTGATGGTTATTCCTTTTTTTCAAATACTCTTAAATTTGCAGGCATTGGAGAATCTAGCGTTGCAGAAAAAATTAATGATCTATTAAATCTTAAAAACCCGACTCTTGCACCATATGCAAACTTAGGAGAGGTTAAACTCAGAATCACCGCGCGAGCAAAGAATGAACTAGAAGCAAAAAATATAATTAAACCTATTAAAGAAAAATTAAAAAAAGATTTTTCGAAATTTATTTTTGGAGAGGATAATGATACTCTTCCAAGCGTTTTAATAAAAGAATTAACCAAGAGGAACCAAACTATTGTTTTTGCTGAATCCTGTACCGGAGGTCTTTTATCTTCATCACTAACATCAATATCAGGCTCATCTCAAGTTTTTCAAGGTAGTATTGTTTCCTATACTAATGAGCTAAAAAATTCATTATTAAATATTTCTGAAGAAAAGCTGACACAATATGGAGCTGTTTCTGAAGAAGTTTGTGAGGCCATGGCAATTAATGTAAAAGAGAAATTAGGAGCAGATTGGGCAATAGCAATTAGTGGAATAGCTGGTCCTAATGGAGGCAGTCAAAATAAACCGGTTGGACTTGTCTATATCTCAATTTCAGGACCGAATAATCACATAACTAATATAAAAAAACTATTTAACTCAACCCGAAATAGAATCGAAATTCAAACACTAAGTGTAAATGTGTGTTTGAACAGCCTCAGATTAATCCTATTATCGAATAGTAAGTAGCTGTTTTTACAAATTGAGTCAAGATACCTTATTTGATAAAGTTTGGGATTTACACAAAGTTTCCAGTCTTCCTGGTGGCTCAGATCAAATTTTTATTGGTCTTCATCTTATCCATGAAGTGACTAGTCCTCAAGCATTTGGCGCTTTAAAAGACAAAAATTTAAAAGTAAAATTCCCTAGTAGAACTGTTGCTACTGTTGATCATATTGTCCCAACAGATAATCAGAGCAGGCCTTTTAAAGATAATCTCGCTGAACAGATGATTGCAACACTTGAGAAGAATTGCTTGGAACATAAAATAAGATTTTTTAATATTGGTAGTGGAAATCAAGGAATAGTACATGTAGTAGCCCCAGAATTGGGGCTAACCCAGCCAGGAATGACAATCGCTTGCGGAGATTCTCATACTTCAACGCATGGAGCTTTTGGGTCAATTGCTTTTGGGATAGGTACAAGCCAAGTAAGGGATGTTCTTGCTACGCAAACCATAGCCATGAACAAATTAAAGGTAAGGCAAATTTGGTGTGCAAATAAATTATCTAATGGGGTTTATGCTAAGGATTTAGTACTTCATATTATTAATAAACTGGGAGTAAAGGCTGGGGCGGGTTTTGCATATGAGTTCGCAGGGCCTGCGATCAATGCATTATCAATGGAAGAAAGGATGACGATATGCAATATGTCTATTGAAGGAGGAGCAAGATGTGGCTACATTAACCCTGACGAAAAGACCTTTAATTACATTAAAAATAAATCATGTGCTCCAAAAAATGAGCATTGGGATAAAGTCCTGACATGGTGGAAATCATTAAAAAGCGATGAAAATTCAATTTATGATGATGTAATTAAATTAGATGCTTCTAAAGTAGAACCAACCGTAACCTGGGGGATTACTCCCGGCCAAAGTGTAAGCATTAATCAACAAATTCCTCTTTTAGATGACTTATCCCCAAATGATAAATTAGTTGCAAAAGAGGCTTATGAATATATGAGTTTCAAGCCAGGCCAATCAATAAAAGATACTCCTGTAGACGTTTGTTTCATAGGTAGTTGCACAAATGGAAGGATCAGTGACTTAAGAGTTGCAGCTAAAGTATTAAAAGACAAAAAAGTATCTGATAATGTCAAAGCATTTGTAGTTCCAGGCTCAGAAAAAGTGGCCACTGAAGCAAAACAAGAGGGTATTGATAAAATATTTAAGGATTCTGGATTTCAATGGAGAGAGCCTGGCTGCTCAATGTGTTTAGCAATGAATGCAGATAAGCTAACAGGTAATCAAGTTAGTGCTAGTTCTAGTAATAGAAATTTCAAGGGTAGGCAAGGGTCTCCCAGTGGCAGGACACTTCTCATGAGTCCAGCAATGGTTGCTGCTGCTGCAATTAATGGCAAAGTCAGTGACGTTAGAGAATTTATCAACTGATGAAATCAGAGTTTACCCCACCAATTGGAAAAATTACACAAATAAACGGGCAATGTATTTCATTGATTGGTAACGACATTGATACAGATCGAATAATTCCAGCGCGTTTTTTGAAGTGTGTTAACTTTGATTCATTGGGTGAATCTGTTTTCGAAGACGATAGAAAAACTTTAAAAGGAAATCATCCTTTTGATCTGGAGGATAACAAAAATTCCTCAATACTAGTTGTTAATAGCAATTTTGGATGTGGTTCCAGCAGAGAACATGCCCCCCAAGCGATTATGAGATGGGGAATAAAAGCAATCATCGGCGAGAGTTTCGCCGACATCTTTTATAGTAACTGTATTGCCATAGGAATTCCATGTTTTACTCTCAAAAAAAAATTTATAGAAGAGATACAAAACTATTGCGATAATAAATTTTTATTTTTAGAAATTGATCTGAAAAAATCCTTTGCAAAATCAAAAGATATGAATTTCAATCTTGAGATTAATGAAAGCTCAAGAAAAATGTTTTTATCAGGAGAATGGGATGCGACTTCAAAACTACTTGAACATGAAAAATTAATAGAAAATAAATTTTACCAATTACCTTATATAAAATTTAATACTAATTTTCTATAGCTATTTAAATCCATAGAGACTAAAAGAAATACCTCCTGCTTGATTATGAGGTTGATAAAAAATGCCAAATTCATAGGATCTTTTTTTCCAATTTAAAGAAATTTTAGAATCTATAAATTCACCATAATCATTTGAATCATTTGTTAGGTTCAAAATCCCAAAACTTTTTAGAATAATTGGTCCATATAATTGCTGATCAAAAGAAATATCTATGGTGAAGTTCTCATAATTCTGATCAAACTTAAAAACACTTTCACCACTATCAAATTTATAGAAAGGTAAAAGAGTTATACGAGTATAGTCAAAAGTTTTATTTTTAAAATTACCCAACATTAATTCAGGTCCTATACCTAAAGCTATATATTCCTGATGGTCACCATTTTCATAGAAAGAATATGATGCCTCTAATCTTGTTTTAAGACTTAATCCTTTAGTGACTGGTTGAGGAATGTATAAGTATGATATATCAATAGATTTATTTTTAGGTTTCTTAATAAAAATCGGAAATTTCTGGTCTAGAGAATAAAACAAGTTTCCTTTTAGGTTAGTTATAAGATTTTTTGTATTTAAAGCTTCTGCTGTTATGTTTGCCAAACCTAAAGAAAATGATTCTTTCTTTTCAATGCCATTTACAAGCCAATTATTTTCTTTTTGTAATTTTGAACCAAAGCCCGAGTAAATTTCAGCTTCGCCCAATGAACCATTCCAAACCCTCTCTCTATAAATTCCATAAAAACTTTTTTCCCATTTTGTATCTAAAAAATTAATCTCTTTATTCAATTTGGTTTTAAATCTAAATGCATCTGAAAATTTATCAAAATCAAAAGAATTTAAATTCTTATCTATTTCTAAATCCCAATTATTTATTCTTCCTTTTACCTGTGATTTCAGAGCAAAATAATCTTCAAAAATTGCATTTCTCTTGACCTTCTCTGAAGTTATTGATTCCCCCTTATTTACAAAACTATTTGTATTGCCTTTAAATGAGCGTTGAATCAAGAATTGAGGTTCTAAATCTAGAAAAAAATCATCAGCTATATCTATAGAGTTAAATTTCCTGCCTATAAAATACCCATCCTTATCTAAATTTTCATATCCAAGGTTCCATCTATTGGTAGATTGCTTATCAAAATCAAGATCTCTACTACCTAACCAAAAAGGTATTGATATTTTTTCCTCAAGAATTAAATAATTTAATGAGGATTTAAATCTTATTTCTTCGTCAATAGGAAAAACTTCTAATGCATTAATTACTAATTTTACTTGTTTTAATTCCAGTAAATCATTACTAAATATAGCCTTCTTACTTTTCCATTTATCCCCATCAATAGTCATTTTATCTGTAAAAAATAACCAATTCTGAACCTTGTTAGGCGTATTTATAACTTCCTTTTTTTTTAATTCAATTAAACTTTCTAACTTTTCAGAATCTGATAAACTGAAATTTGAAGATAAGTCATCAATCAAGTTGTTAGTATTTATTTTACCCTTTACATCTAATAGATAACCTTTTTTACTAATAAAACTGTATTCGAATTGTGAAACTCTAAAGAGTTGATCACCTAATATCAAGGCTATATTTCCTGTAGCATTAATTTTTTTATTGAACTTATCGTATATTAAATTATCAGCTCTAAGCAGTTTACCTCCAAAAGAAACAGATACATTACCCTCTGCATAAATAACATCATTTATTTCAGACTGTTTATCAGATTGGATTATTACCTCTAGTTGATTTGCTTTGTTAGTAACTAAATATGGATCTATATCTTTCTTTAAAAATTTTTTATTAAAAATATTTTTTTCATAATTGTTTATAAAAGTATTTCTTGAAGGATTTGATAAGGTTTCTTCGTTTGATATTTTCGACCAACTTAATTGTGTATTTCTATTATTAATACCCTTAATAATTTGTGATTCTTCAGCTGATTTAGATGGCTGTAAAATATTAAAAAAAATTAAAGAACAGAATATTGCTTTTTTGGAAATACCTGAAATCAATTTAAATAGGTTTAATAGAAAGATTAATCTAATCTTGAGGACTTTCTAGGTCTTTTCTATTTGGTGTTCTTGTAGGATCACTTGCTAAAAAACCAAAAAGAAAAATTCCAACGAAGAAAAAAACAATTGTGTAGACAGAAATTTTTAAGGCAAGCATGAAATTAGATTAGCTGACAGATTTATATGATATTAAATTTATAATTAAACTATGATCAAAAGTTTACTTTTTGTATTTTTGGAAAATTTTGAAATACTTTAAGGATTAATTAATCGTCATGATCGTCCCAAGGATCAGTAAGCTTTGCTGCTTTAGGCCCAAAGGCAGTCCAAAGACCAAAACCGGTCAAAGCTAAAAGTAATGCCAGAATTGTTACAGCTATAGAAACTGCAGGATCTGGAGCAGATGATAAAGTTTGCATCAATTTTGCTAAGTTTGTAAACAATTTATGTATAGGTTCTTATACAATAACGAAATAATAATCGATTTTGTGTATTTAACATGGGTCAAAAAACAGCATTAGGAAGTCTTTTAAAAGCAATTGGCAATTCAGGTCAAGGAAAAGTTGTACCCGGTTGGGGAGCAGTTCCTGTTATGACAGTAATTGGCCTATTACTTTTAGTTTTTTTAGTTATTCTCCTACAAATTTATAACCAATCACTTTTATTACAGGGTTTCTCTGTAGATTGGAACGGAAACTAGATTTTCTAAAACTCTATCAAGAAGTTATCCCAATAATTTGAATATTACTAAATTATCCTTTTTTAAAACTTTTGTTTTAATCTAGTTTGATATAGATTGCTTATATATTTATAATTCTCAATGAAAAGAGATTGATAAATAAATCATGAATGAAATATTTTTAATTGGATTAGGAAATCCTGGTAAAAAGTATTCAAACAGCAGACATAATATAGGTTTTTTACTGCTTGAAAATCTCTCAAAAAAATATAATTCAAATTTTTTATTAAAGGATAAGCTTAAAAGTTCCTGCTCAGAATTGCAAATCAATGATTCTACTTTCAGGTTATTTTTACCAAATACGTTTATGAATAATAGTGGTGATGCTGTCCGAGCAATAGTTGATTGGTACAAAATCAATTTAGATCAGATTTTCATAATAGTTGATGATAAAGATCTTCCTATTGGAAAAATAAGATTTAGAAGAAAAGGAAGCTCAGGTGGACATAATGGGCTTAAAAGCATCATTGAACAATTGCAGACACAAAATTTTAAGAGAATAAGAATTGGAATTGGGTCACCTCCCCTAATAAAAGGAAAAACTAATTTCAATACCATTGCACATGTATTAGGAAATATTTCTCTAGAAGAAAAATTAATATTGGATAAGGTGTATGAGAGAGTAATAGAATCCCTAGAACAACTAAATACTAAAAAAGAAGAATATATAATTAATGAATTAAATTCTTTTGACAAAGACCAACCTTAAGAAATGCGATCCAAACCTGAAACGATTGCCAATGTAAGTGTTAAGGAATATTGCTTCTCAAAAAAGCAAATTCAGGGGGTTGTGGAAGCTAGTCAATTCAAGTGGACTTTTACATGGTCATTTCATAAAGGTTTATTAACGGTAAATCCCCCTTTGGGAAGAGCATTAATTGAGGATGCCTTATTGAGATTTTTATTGAAAAAAGATTATGAACTAGAAGCAGGGAATGAATATAAATTCACTATTTCAGCCAAGTTTTAAAATCTATATTTTGATTAAAAGTAAACTTCGTTTTGCAATAATCTTCTAAAATTATCAAAGCTGATATCGCATCAAGGTTTTTATTAAGAATAAAAACCTCTCTAGGTATAAAAAACTGTAGACCACTAATTGGGAAAAGTTGAAAATATCTTGCTTTAGCCCTATAGGTAGTATTTTTTTCTTCAAAAGTTATTAATGCTTTTTTAAAAAAATGTAGTTTTTCTCTGATTTCTCTACTGGTGGTGCCATTGCCAATAATAATTTGTGATATGTCCTCAGCAGTAATTAAATTTCTTACATAATCCTCAATTAATTCACTTTTAACAATGATCGCTTCATAAATTTTTTTTTCACTTATTTCAGCTAAGACTAAGCCGCATTTACTTTTTCCAGGATCAATAGTTATTACTCGAGGCATTTAAGATGTAATTTTTAAAATATTTATTTCAACGATTATAGGTTCTACAGTTTTACTATCTCTCAAAGATACTACTTCTAACTTAAATTTGATATTTTGATTCTCTTGAAGAAAGTCTCTAATTTTTTTTACAAAATTTCCATTTGTATTAATTTCACTAACTTGTGATCCTTTTGACTGAATTTCATCCCTTGTTTCTCTAAGCAATGATTTAATTTTGAAATTTATTGATTTAAGATTTAAATCACTTTCTCCAAGAATTGAACTTGTAATAACATCCCCTTTTTTGACTACATATTTATTCTCTAATAAATCAGGAGATACAAAAACATAATTATCTCCTTTTAAAACATTTGTTGCTGATTTAATTAATAAAATCCAGTTACCACCTATAGCAGCTGTTTTCTCAATTTTTGCAATATCACTGGGTCTCCACAAAAGAATATTTTTTGCTTCTTTATTAATTGGGATAACAATTTTCCTAACAAATTTATCAGCTTCATTATAGATTTTAGTTAAATCTAGTTTTATATTTGAGCTGGGATTAACCTCAGCAATAAATAAAGTTTGACCTCTTTTAATAACGATATTTCCTCTCCTAAATTCTTTAATATTATTTTTTAATTGATTTAATTCCTTCTCTTTTTGAATGATTTTACCTTCAAGATCCTTTCTTTCTTCCTGTAAAGGGATTAAAGCCTTTTTACTTTCATCTAAAGTTCTTTGCAAGAAAGGAATATCAACAAAAAGCCTTTGTCTGAATTCTTCACTAACTAAAATCAATAAACCTATTGATATTGAACTAATAAACCCACCAGTAATTATGGTTATTATAGTTGCTGTTTTTTTCGGTCTTAATTTTAAGATACTAAATCTTGCTTTACCAATCTTTGTTCCAAGAATATCGCCAAATGGTGCAATTAATCCCCCAAGTAATATTAAAAAAACAATTAAAATCCCAGCCACACTTTTGAATACACTTTATACATCATAATTTATGATGAATTAATTAAATCTTTTTGCAAGAGCAATTGGATCGAATACTGTTATCTTTTTTCTTTCAATATTAAGAAGCCCTGAATCCTTTAAATCTCCCAATAACCTTGTAATGGTTACTCTTGTAGAACCAATAGCTTCAGCAATTGCCTGATGAGAAAGCCTTAGGTCTATTGTAATACCTTTTTCACCTGCAACTCCAAAGTCTCTACAAAGAACCATTAAAAAACTTACTAAACGAGAAGACATATCTCTATGTGTAAGAGTTTCTATCATCGTTTCAGTTTGAAGGATCCTACTTGAAAGACCCTGTAAAAGTAATAGTCCTACTGATGCATCTTCCTCTATAGCTCTTAAAACAGAATTTGCAGGTGCTGTTATCATTTCAACTCTGGTGAATGCTATGGCATGATAAAAACGATCAGATCTATGTCCTGTTAGAAGAGATAAAACACCAAAGAGACTATTCTCTCTTAGAAGAGCAACAGTTATTTCTTCACCTGACTCATAAACTCTTGACAGTCTTACTGCTCCTCTTCTTATAAGATAAACCCTTTCAGCAGGGTCCCCAGGGAAAAATATTGTTTTAGATCTCTCAACCATTTCTGTGTTTGCACCATCTAGACCTTTAATAACTTCCATTAAAGTTCTATTAATTGGAAAACGTTCTCCAACCGAGTTAATTTTACTTTGTCCTGACTGTTGCGAACTAAAGCGATTGAATCCTCTTGAAGCAGGTATCATAAATATCTTGACTATTAAAAAATTTAAGGAGACACCCTAAAATATCTTGTATCAACAGTAACAATTTTCAATTCTTATTAAAATATTAATAAGCTTTTTCCGTAAGTTTCCACTTGCTTAACCCTTTTTTAAGTAAAATTACACTATATGCAGTGTTAATAGATTCTAATTATACTGCATGTAGAAAGAATCTAAATAATGATAATTAGTTCATCCCATCCTTATTCTAAAAGTAATCTTGATGTTGTAAATATAAATACTGCTAACAAAATTAACGTAAAAAGACTTACACAAAACGGACAAATTCAAATCTATCAATCTTTATATAGAGGAAGCTACCCATCTATCATTAGAGACTCTCTAAGAAATGCTGCTCTTGGCAGGAAAGTGCTCTTGATACAATTTATGAAAGGAGGGGTTAAACAAGGTGTTGATAATGCAGTAAGACTATGCGGTAATTTAACATGGGTAAGATCATCACATTCCTTTGATCAATATAATTCTGAAGTAATTGAAAATAATAAAAATTTAAAAAAATCTATCCATGAATCTACTATTGAATTATGGAATTTTTGTAAACAAGAACTACAGTCTGGCGAGAATGACCAAATAATACTTGATGAAATTTTTTTAGCTATTGACATGAAAATTATCGATAAAGATGATTTGATTTCAACACTTGAAAACCGATTTATATCAGGAGATGTAATCCTTACTGGTACAGATATTCCTAAAGATTTATTATTAATGGCCAACCAAATTACCGAACTTCGCTCATAAAAAAATGCTAAAAAATGATCTCTGGATAAATCAAAAAGCCTCGGAAGGTATGATAAAGCCCTTTCAATCAAATTTAGTGAGGCATCTTGACCCTGACAATAAACAAAATCCGGTTTTGAGTTACGGATGTTCATCCTATGGCTATGATTTAAGACTTTCATCCAAAGAATTCCTAATTTTCAGACATATTCCTGGTACTGTGATGAATCCCAAAAAGTTTAATTCGAATAATTTAGAAAAAACTGTTCTTCACCATGATAATGATGGAGACTTTTTTATTCTTCCTGCTCACTCCTATGGTTTAGGAGTGGCTTTAGAAAGAATGAAAGTACCAGAAAATATAACTGTAATCTGCATAGGTAAAAGCACTTACGCCAGGCTAGGAATTATTGTTAATACAACGCCCGCAGAAGCAGGATGGGAAGGTCATCTAACTTTAGAGTTTAGTAATAGTTCAGGTGCAGATTGCAGAATTTATGCTGAAGAGGGTATTTGCCAACTACTCTTTTTTGAAGGTGATCCATGCTCTACAACCTATGAAGATAGGAGAGGTAAATATCAAAACCAACCAGAAAAAGTAACTCTAGCAAAGATCTAAAATGAGTAATGTCGAACTAATTTCGCTAACTCCTGATGCAGAAAAAACAATGGCTTATATTGCAAGAGTTAGTAATCCAAAAAATCAGGAGAATGAAGACTACTCAAAATTATTGAGTTATTGCATTAAAAATGAACATTGGAGTGTTTTTGAACAGTCATTTATGACCTTACAAATAGAAACTAACAGAGGAATCGCTGCCCAAATTTTAAGACATAGATCATTTACTTTTCAGGAATTTTCGCAGAGATATGCAGATAGTTCTCAATTGGGTAATATTCCCTTACCAGAGTTGAGGCGTCAAGATTTTAAAAATAGGCAAAATTCAATTCCTGATCTCCCTGATGAGTTAAAAAAAAGATTCAATGAAAAAATAGGTTTACATTTTCAGGCTGCTTCAGCATTATATGAAGATTTACTTGCTGAAGGCGTAGCGAAAGAATGTGCGAGATTTGTTTTACCATTAGCAACTCCAACAAGAATCTATATGTCTGGATCATGCAGATCATGGATCCATTACATTCATTTAAGATCAGCTCACGGTACCCAAAAAGAACACAAGTCTATCGCCCAAAATTGCAAGTCTATTTTTAAAAAAAGTTTTCCGATTGTATCAAAATCTTTAGAATGGTGAAAATTATCCATGACTACGAGGAGTAACCTCATTATTTTTATTTTCTTGAATTGATGAAAATTCATCATTAATAATTGCCTCGTAGGTTTTCTCTTCTTTTTCTAAATTATTAATAGATTCTCTTATTTTTATTTCATCTTGTTTACCAATAAAAGTAGATATTAGGTTACCCTTTTTATCAAAAAGATTAACTTGAGGAATCCCGTTGACGGTAAACTTCTGGATGTAATTACCCCATTTTTGATTATCAACATTTAAAAAAACAAAATTTATATCTTTTTCGTATTCATCTTTAAAAGCAGAAACTTGTGGAGCCATTTCTTTGCAAACTTCACACCACTCTGCATAAAATTCCAGAAATGTAGGCTTGTTATTTGTTAAAGCTATTTCAGGGTCAACTGATAATTCTCCAAAACTCTTTAGAAGATAAGTTGATTTAAAAAAGGGATTTCTTAACAAAAGCAATGAAACAATAACAATAGATATAATGGAGATAAGTATTGTTTTTAAATTTGTATTTACAATAGGCTCACGATTCTCAGATTGCACTATGAGGGTATTACTAACTAAATTCATTTTAAATAAGTTAAACAAATAAAGAGAATTGAATTTTATAAGCTTTTAATCAACTGATAAAATAATAAGTGAATAATTATCAAAAATTTCTTTTATTCCTGAAATCTAATTATGCAATCAATCTTTGGAACTGATGGAATAAGAGGAAGATTTAATGAAGAGATAACTTATTCTCTAGCATACAAAGTAGGATATGCTCTTGGTTCTAATTTAGAAAAGAAAAATCCAATATTAATTGGAAGAGATACAAGAATTAGTGGAGATATTCTGCTTCAGGCAATAACACAAGGTATAAATGATAGTGGGAAAAAATTTATAAATCTTGGAATCTGTCCTACCCCTGCTATACCTTATTTAATCAAACAAGAAAACCTTAGTAGTGGGATCATGATATCTGCAAGTCATAATCCCCCAGAATATAATGGCATAAAAATTTTTGATCATAATGGTCAAAAAATTACCAATAATTTTGAAAATAAAATCCAAAAATTAATTGAAGAATTAAATCACAATATATCAGTTCCTACAAAAGCAAGCCCTCTAAATACAAATAAAGATCTTATGGATATCTATATTAAAAGCCTAATCCAAACAATGGATGGGGAAAATTTAAGGGGATTGAAAATAATTTTAGACACATGCTACGGATCAGCGACAACCTGCGCAAAAACAATTTTTGAGACTCTTGGTGCTGATGTAAAAGTTATCAATAACTCTAAAAATGGGATGAAAATTAATATGAATTGTGGTTCTACTAACCTAGAACCATTAAAAAAAGCATTAAGAGAGAGTCCTGCAGATATGGGATTTAGCTTCGATGGGGATGCCGATAGAGTAATTGGAATAGATTCAAAGGGCAATGTGTTAGATGGAGATCACATCCTTTTTCTTTGGGGTAGAGAACTTATGGAACAAAAAATTCTCACAAATAATTTACTAATATCTACACAAATGGCAAACATAGGGTTTGAAAATGCTTGGCGGAAAATTGGAGGAATTTTATATAGAACTGATGTAGGAGATAAATATGTGCATGACGCAATTAAAGAAAAAAGAGCAGTTTTAGGCGGTGAGCAGTCAGGTCATATACTTTCAAAAATTAATAACTTTTCTGGAGATGGGATCTTGACTGCACTTCAAATTTCTAAATATTGTAAAAAGAAAAATATTAATTTAAATGATTGGCTTAAAAGTAGTTTTAATCCTTTTCCTCAAAAACTAACCAATATCAATTTAAATCTTAATATTAATAAATTAAATTTAAAAACCAAAATCTTAATTGATCAAACTATAGAAAATTTTCAGGAAATATATTCGAATAATTGTAGAGTTTATATAAGGCCTAGCGGCACAGAACCCGTAATGAGAGTTCTAGTTGAGGCAAAAAATCATAAGGAAGTTCATTCTTTATCAAGCGAAATAACAAACAAACTTTTTTTAGAAATTAATAAAATAATAAATTAACCATGAATTAAATTTTTATATAAATTCTTTCAAAAATATCAAGTTGGTTAACAATCACATACTTTTCCCGATTAGTTTTAAATTTATTTGGATTAAAACTTTTGGAATAATTAAAATCTTTTTTATCTATTGTTTCAAAACAAACATTACTTGATATAGTACAGTCCATATAATCGAATAAATCCTTTACATCTGTTTTTATATAAATTAAGGTACCTTTTCGCAATGAATTTGATAGAAAATTAATAAATTCTGGCTGAACTACACGCCTTTTATAATGTCTCTTTTTAAACCATGGATCAGGAAAATTAAAAGAAATACTTTTTAGATTTTTGATAATAAATTTACTTTGTTCATCATTCAAAATATTATTAGCATTACCAAATACGAAATATAGATTTTTAATTTCTCTTTTAAGGACTTTTAATTTAGCATTTTTGACTAATTTCTCACGGATTTCAATTCCCAAATAATTCCAACTGGTATTAACTAAAGCTAAATCGATTAGAAACTCACCAGCAGCACAACCTATATCCAAATGAAGATTCAATTTAGAATTACCAAACATTTCACTCAAAGAAGGTATTTTCTCAATTTGATTGAAATTAATACTAAGCGGATTAACATGCTGTCTCATGCAATTATTAATATATTTCTAGGCAATAATATAAGGATGCATAATATTCATAACTATGACAATAGTAAGTCCAAAAGTAATAGTTTGATGTTTAATTATTATGTGTTTAAAAAGAAAAAGTTTTGAACGTTTTTAATCAACTTTCTATTTGGCTATCCTTTCAACTTTCAATAATTTTCCTTATTGGTATTCCTATTACTCTTTCCTTCTGGTCAATTAAAAAAAGAAATAAAGCAGTTATTAAACTTCTATCAATTTATTGGAAAATATCCCTTTTATTTTTTATAAGCCTTTTACTTTTAGTAGGAAAGTATAATTATGCTCTTGTGATAACAAATATTTCAACATTATTAATGACAGTTTCAGTTTGGTTTTGGAACGATATTAATGATGAATTAAGAGAATATGATTTTTCTTACTCTCTCACCACAACGACAAAAATTTGGAGATGGACGATAACTTTTATATCTCTCAATTTCTTTATTCAGAGTTTACAAAACTTCAACTGCTATTCTTTTATTAATTTGGATGAGTGTGCAATATGGCTTCAGCCTTCTTCAAATTTATATCTTATTTTAAAAAATTTATTTAATTTTTTCTTTGGTGCTAACTTTACTCAGCCTATAGCAAAATTCTTAGGATTATTTTCATTATTAATCTATATTTTAGGCCTTATTCAATGGTCAATAATCAAATTACCTAAAAACGGAAGAAACTCTTACTTCTCAGAAAATGGCAAAAATTAATTTAATAAATAGTCTTGAAAAATCAGTTCCGAGATACCTGATAGGATAAGTAATCTAGAGGATTTCATTCAAAAAAACTGGATTTAAATAAATTCAAAATTAATAATATTTGAACATCTTTTGCATAATTTTGTATTTTGGATTCCATTAAAAGTTTCTTTTTGATAATGCCAACATCTATCACATTTTTGACCTTGAGCTTTTACTATTTGAATTTTACCAAGTGAATTATTATCAATAATTAGAGAATTCTCCACCAAATCGGATACCACTTGGAATTTTGATACTATAAGCCAATCCCTAAATAAATCTACATCTTGATTGCCAAATTCTTTTAGCCAAGTAAGTGAATCTTTTAAAACTTTATCTTCAGGTAAATAATTAACTTCAGTTTCCAAAGCTGATCCAATTATTTGTTTGTTCCTACATCCTTCTATAGCCTTGTTAATTTCAACTCTCAAATTTCTTAAATTTGCAATGTTCTCATTAAGTATTTGATTTTTCCATGACTGCGGAAATATGGGCCATCCCCTTTGAAAGACTGATTTTTCTTTAGTTGAATATGGTATATTTTGCCAAATATCTTCAGCCATATGACAAAGCACTGGAGAAATAAGTACTGCTAAATTTTCAACAACTTTTGACATGACGAACTGACATGATCTTCTCCTAAATTGTGATTTAGAACTTACATATAACCTATCCTTCGCAATATCCAAATAAAAATTTGATAGATCTACAACGCAAAAACTTTGCAAGATTTGGAAAAATTTTGAAAATTCATAATTTTGATAAGCATTTGATATTTGATCTGTAACCTCAACTAATCTGCCTAACATCCATTGATCTAAGAGAGGCAATTGATCAATTTCAAAACTATCTATATTAGGATCATAATCATGAATATTACCTAGTAGATATCTTGCAGTATTACGAACTTTTCTATAAACGTCTGAAAGTTGCTTTAGTATATTTGAACCAATTGGAACATCAACTGAATAATCTACAGAGCTTACCCATAGCCTTAAAACATCAGCACCATAAGCAGGGTCAGTTTTTTTATTATTACCTCCATTAATAATTATATTTGGATCAACAACATTACCTAAAGATTTACTCATTTTTCTTCCGTTTTCATCAAGTGCAAAACCGTGAGTTAAAACTTTCTTATATGGAGGTTTATTATTAACTGCAACAGATGTTAGCAAAGAAGACTGAAACCATCCTCGATGTTGATCTGAGCCCTCTAAATAAAGATCTGCTGGATACTTTAATTCACTTCTTAGTTCACATACTGCCGCCCAGCTAGATCCCGAATCGAACCAAACATCCATTGTATCTGTACCTTTTTTCCATAGATCCGATTCTTTTGCATAATTTTCTGGCAAAAGATTCTTAACATCCCAATCCCACCAAATATCGGCTCCATATTCACCAAAAAGTTCTTGAATATGATTAATTATCTCTTTATTAAGGAGAATGTCATTACCATTTTTTTTATAAAAAACTGGAATAGGGACTCCCCATGACCTTTGTCTAGAAATACACCAATCTCCTCTCCCAACAACCATAGAATAAATTCTTTTCTTTCCAGTCTCTGGCATCCATTCAACATCTTCGATAGCCTTTAATGCAGATGATCTAAAGCCATTTACAGATGCAAACCATTGTTCTGTTGCCCTAAAAATAGTTGGTTTTTTGGTTCTCCAATCATAAGGATATCTATGCTTATAATTTTCTTGTAATAAAAGCAAATTATTTCCTTTTAAATGTTCAATAATTAAATCATTTGAATCTTTCAGGACATTTGATCCTTTGAATTGACCGGAATATTCATTTAAGTTGCCCTTTTCATCAACGACACATGTTATTGGTAAATCATATTTTTGACCTACATTAAAATCATCTATCCCATGACCAGGCGCAGTATGAACAATTCCAGTTCCTGATTCGGTAGTAATATAATCTCCTCCAATTACAATTCTGCAATTTTTATTCTTAGAGGGATGTTGATATTCAATATTTTCCAATTTAGAGCCTTTAACCTCTAAAAGCACTTTGAAATCTTTATTAAATTTCTTACTTATTTCAGAAGACAAATCCTTTGCAAAAAGGTAAATTCGTTTCTCTTCATCGATAGCAAAAACGTACTTTATTTTTGGATTTACTGCAACTGCTTCATTTGCAGGTATGGTCCAAGGAGTAGTGGTCCAAATAGTGATGAAAGAATTATTTTGAAAAAAATCTTTTTTGATATTAAGATTTTCTTGGATGAAATTTAATAGAATTTCCTCAGGTATTTTAGTGATTTTTAATGAAACATAAATACTTTTTGAATAATGTTCATCAGGGTATTCTAATTCTGCTTCTGCAAGTGCAGTCCTTGAACTTGGACTCCAATGCACAGGTTTAAGACCTCGATATATGTAGCCATTTAAAAACATTTTCCCAAATACTTCAATCTGAGCAGATTCATAACTTTTCTTAAGAGTTAAGTAAGGGTTATTCCAATCTCCCCATATGCCCCACCTTTTGAAACCCTCCTTTTGATTATTAATTTGGATATGGGCATAATCTTTTGCTTTTTTTCTTAAATTTAGAGTATCAAGATTCTTTCTTTCATCAGATTTTAAATTCTGAAGAACTTTTAATTCAATAGGTAATCCATGACAGTCCCAGCCTGGAACGAAATGAACCCTAAATCCTCTTAAGGTTTTGTACTTATTAATTATGTCTTTTAAAACTTTATTAAGGGCATGACCCATATGAAGCGCTCCATTTGCATAAGGAGGGCCATCATGTAATGTAAATATTTCGCCTGAATTACTTGAACCTAATTGGAAATCAATATCATTGTTAGCCCAAAAATTCTGAATCTCAGGTTCTCTTACAACTGAATTAGCACGCATTGAGAAGTCAGTTTTTAGTAAATTTAAGGTTTCTTTATAAGAAAAGTCTGATTTTTGTTCTTTGGTATTTTGAGATTTCATACGACGATATAAGAAATATTGGTGATCAAAAGAATTATTTAAATAAATCTAATTCATTATATTCTTTCTTAATTGACCTGTAGTTTTTTGGGAATGTTTCAAATAACCAATTTATTTGATTTCAGACTTTTATATTATCATTTTTATCATTTCTTACCCACTTTTTTTGGGTTGTATTTTTATTATTGCTACCAAAATTAAAAAAATTTGAAGGTTTCGTGAAATCACCAAATACCAAATTAATAGATTCTAATATTTTCGAAAAGTTATTTTTAAACTCCAAAAAGGTAGTTAACTTTTTCTTTTCGATATCTGTCAATTGGTACCATCTAAATAAAAAAAGCTCTACTAGATAAAAAATAACTAGTACTGTAAAAAAAAGGAAAATTACAAAAAATGATTCATCTAATGTTTTATTTTTAATTATTAATATCAAACCTATTAATAAATTTAAAAAAGCTCTTATTAAGTCTTTTGGTTTACCGAGCTCAAGATAAATTATAGGTACAGTTAGAAAAATGGTCCCAACTAAAATATAAAAAGTTCCCAAATAAAATATCAAACTATTCATTAAAATTGACTACTTAATTAAAGTATAAGAGTTGATATAGATAAGCAAACTATCTATCAGAATTTCCTTAAGTGCGGTCGGGGAGACTTGAACTCCCACACCCGAAGATACGAGTACCTAAAACTCGCGCGTCTACCAATTCCGCCACGACCGCTCAAATAAAATAATAATTGAAAGAGGTTTATTTTAAAAATTTTTTTTCTTAAGATGATTAATTTGACACATTAAAATTAAATTAAAAATTTCTTAAAAGAAATTTTTATATTTAAGCATGCAATCATCTTAAAATATTAGTTATATTAATTTAAGAATAAAAGAAATGATTTCAAACTTAACCAGTAAAAATACAACGAAAAATACTAATTCTTTAAAAACATTTAATTGGCAAAAAGAGATTAAAAATTACGTAGATCCGCCAAGTTTTTGGAATCCAACATTAGGTTTATTTTTTGGCGGTTATTTTCTTGCTTTTCTTAGCATATGGCAATGGTATAGAGGTGTTTGGCCTTTACCTTTACTTGTAGCCACTGCGTTTTTAGCTTTACATATTGAAGGTACTGTTATTCATGATGCCTGTCATAAGGCTGCTCATCCAGTTCCTTGGATAAATCAAGCAATGGGCCATGGCTCCGCTATTCTATTAGGGTTTAGCTTCCCAGTTTTTACGAGAGTTCATTTACAACATCATATTCACGTAAATCACCCCAAAAATGATCCAGATCATATTGTCAGTACTTTTGGTCCAATTTGGCTAATTGCTCCAAGATTTTTTTATCATGAAGTGTTTTTCTTTCAAAGAAAACTTTGGCGAAGATATGAATTACTACAATGGGGAATTGAAAGATCTATATTCATAACAATTATCTTGGCAGGTTTGAAATTTGACTTTATGAATTTAATTTATAATTTATGGTTCGGCCCAGCATTAATGGTAGGAGTCACTTTAGGAATATTTTTTGATTATTTACCCCATAGACCATTTCGATCAAGAAATAAATGGATAAATTCTCGAGTTTATCCAAGCAAATTTATGAATTTATTAATAATGGGACAAAATTACCATCTCATTCATCATCTTTGGCCTTCGATTCCTTGGTTTGAATACAAACTAGCTTATGAAAAAACTAAGCCATTATTGGATAAAAAAGGCTCTCCTCAAAGGGTTGGGATATTTGAAAGTAAAGAAGACATTTTTAATTTTATTTATGATTTATTAATAGGTGTAAGGAGTCATAGCAAAAGGAGGGGGAAAATAAGAAAAATCATAAATTTATATCCAGGCTTTAAAATAAAAAAATTTTTATTAAAGATAGTCAACAAAACATTTATTGGAAGCAACTAAATAACTCATTCATTAATAATTTTTGGTACTTTAAAATATTTATCTTCTCTCGATGGACCCAATTCTAAAAGCTCTTCATTGCAATCAGAATTTTTCTTTTCGTCTTTTCTAAATACATTCATAACCTCTATAGCTCTCGTTGTACAGGGGACATCATTTGTATCAATTTTTTCAAGTTGTCTTATATAATCCAATATCTTTTCTAATTGATCTGCATGATTATTAATTTCATTTTCATTAAGTTCTAATCTCGCTAAATGAGCAACTTTTTTTACTTCCTCTTGGGTTATTTTTGTCATACCTTTAATATCTTTCTTATTAAATAATAGTTTATAAAGAACACCTTATTTACATATCCTTTGAATTTCAAATAATTTAAAAAAATAATCACATCTTTTTGAAAATCAATATCAATTATATAGCCTAAATTATTTTTCTCAGCTAAATATGTTATTAGATAACTATTGACAAATAGAAGAAGAATTATTTCCAAAAAATTTTTTTTATCGGCACTCTAAACTTGTTGCCCCTGATTTAATAGGCTGTCATCTCATAAAAAAAAATAGTGAGATAGATCAAGTTAAGGGGGTTATTGTTGAAACTGAAGCTTATTCACAGGAAGATGAGGCCTGTCATGGCTACCGCAAAATAACTGAATCAAACAAATCATTATTTGGCAAACCTGGCACATTTTATATTTACAAATCTTATGGCATTCATCATTGTTTAAACATAGTTACTGATAAAGAAAATTTTGCGAGTGGTGTACTAATAAGGTCAGTTTTTATCTCTAAAAAGAATGAAAGATTAGCTTCTGGACCTGGCCTAGTTACTAAGACATTCAGCGTAGACATTTCATTTAACTCACTTGAAGTTCTTAATAACAAATCTTTATGGATTTCTCCAAGACAATCCACTCTAGATGAAAAAGATCTTATTCAAACTACGAGAATTGGCATATCAAAGGCAAAAAATATAAAATGGCGTTGGTATCTCAAAAATAGTAGGAGTGTAAGTAAAAGATTAAAAGGTGACAGAGCACCTAAATTTCAATAATCATTTATCTTTTAAACGTAATGCAAATTTGGCCTCATAAACATATCCACACACTAGCTAATTTTTCAATTAAAGATTATGAGTCAGTATTTGAATTAGCTAATAGATTTGATGCACTAAAGAATTCAGGAACAAAAAAGATACCGGCCTTACAAGGTACTTTGGTAACGTCTTTGTTTTTTGAACCTAGTACAAGAACAAAAAATAGTTTTGAGCTTGCAGCAAAAAGGCTTTCTGCTGATGTCCAAACGTTTGCTCCATCCTCTAGTTCTTTAACAAAAGGCGAAACAATAATTGATACAGCCATAACTTATTCTGCTATGGGGGCTGATACATTAGTCATCAGACATTCATCAAGTTACATAACCTTTGAGATCGCTGAAAAACTTGATGCAATAAATTCCAAGACTTCGGTTCTTAATGCTGGAGATGGATTACATAGTCACCCTAGCCAAGGATTGCTTGACATCTATACATTAATAAAATTCTTTTCCCAAAAAACACTGAATCCAGAGGTTTTAAATTCCAAAAAGATTTTAATAATTGGAGACGTTAATCATTCAAGGGTTGCCAGATCTAATCTTTGGGCTTTGAGTGCGTTCGGTGCAGACATAATCTTATGTGGTCCTAAGACATTAATACCTGATGAATTTATCAATTTTTTAAAAACTCCTGCTCCAAATCAAATAGAAGATCCTGTCAAATCAAGAGGTTCCATAAAAATTGCTAGATCATTGGAAGAATCAATAAAAATTGCAGATGCGATTATTGTTTTAAGACTTCAGAAAGAGAGAATGATGGATAATTTACTTAGTAGCATTGATTCATATAGTTTAGATTATGGCTTAACCCCAGAGAAATTATCTTTGAATAATAAAGAAATTCCAATTCTCCATCCTGGTCCCATTAACAGAGATATTGAAATAAGTAGTAAAATAGTAGATCGATATCCTAATTGCTTAATTAATAATCAAGTTGCAAATGGTATCCCTATAAGAATGGCTTTGCTTTATCTATTACAGAAATACAACAAATAAATTTATAGCAACTTAAGACTTTCTGTAAAGAAACCATAAAATAATCCTAATCTTAAAGAATCTAAAAAAAGTACTAAAAATTTATTTTTCCTTTCAGATCTAAAATTTCTTCTTAGAACTATTAAAATCTCGATAAAAACTACTGATAAGAAAGCAGCTACAGGATCCATGAGTTCCACAACGGCACTTACCATACCAAGAGAACTTCCAATGAAGTAGCCAATTAAAAGAGTAATCAATGAAATTGAATATCTTCGCCATGGATTATTAGCCCAAATACTTAATGTCTGAATATTTTCAACAATTTTTAGCTGAAATTTTGTCTTTTGAGGTTTAACAACCATTTTGTATTAAACTAAGCTGCTTCAGAGTTTGTTTGAATTTTAGTATTTCCTTCTATTAATTCAAGCAATGCTTCCAACTGAGCCATTAATCCTCTTAACTCGCCTGGTTCAGGGAAAAGATCATCTTCTTTAATTCCTAAATTCATTTCTCTGAGCTCTTGTCTTAAATAGCGAATGTGACTAATGACTTGCTCTCTTTTGGTTTGCGACATGATGTAAATTATGACATTAATATTTTAAAAAAGAATATTTTTGAAAAGGAGAGATTGCATATTTATGATTGAGAATGAAGATAAATTGCCTAAAAACAATTTGAAAAGATTATAAATTTTGAAAATTTCAATATCCTTAAAATATTTACTTAATATTTATATCAATTTTAAATAATTACTTGAGGCTTTATTATTAGAATATATTGGCTTTTCTCAAGATGAAATTCATTTCTGAAAATCAAATAAGTGAGGAACTAGTAAATTCTTTTGACGAAGAAATGGCCCTTGAGCTCGCTAAAAGGCTAGAAGAAGATAACTATAATACTCCATTTGATGGTTTAAAAGACTGGCACTTACTGAGGGCTCTTGCAATTAATAGACCTGAATTAACAACTAATTATATCCATCTTCTCGATCAGGAACCTTTCGATGAAAACTAAAAGTAAGAACTCCAAAATAAAGGTTCTTTTATTAATAACGGGGAGTATTGCAGCTATAAGAATTCCATTATTAGTTAGCCAATTAGCGAAAGAAAATTATGAAATAAGATGCGTTTTATCTAAAAATGCAGAAAAATTAATAAAGCCGCTTTCTCTCTCTATCTTGAGTAGAAACCCTTGCATTTTAGAAAATGATCAATGGTCCAATAGTCAATCAATACCTCTTCACATAGAACTAAGTAATTGGGCTGATATTTTAATCATTGCGCCTTTAACAGCGACAACATTAGCAAAATGGGTAACTGGAAATGCAGAGGGACTGATCCCTAGCATTTTAATAGCAAATATAAAGCCAATTATTGTTGCACCCGCAATGAATACACAAATGTGGCTAAATAAAGCTGTCCAAAAAAATTATGAGAATTTACAGAATTACGAAAATGTTTTGTCCTTGCAACCAAGTGAAGGCCTTTTAGCGTGTGATGCTATTGGCATCGGTAAGATACCTCCAAATGATCTAATTCAATTAGCTCTTGAATTTATAGCTTCACACAAACAAAATGAATATCGCAAAGATTTACTTAATAAAGAAATTTTAATAACTGGAGGGTGCACCTCAGAGAAAATTGACGCGGCAAGACACATTACTAACAAAAGTTCTGGAGCTATGGGCCTACTTCTTTCTCAAGTAGCGAGGTTCAGAGGAGCACAAGTAAAATATGTCCATGGGCCTCTGAAAATCCATAAGAATCTCACTGATGGAATAAAAAGATATGAAATTGAAACTAGTGTTGATTTAATTAGGGCACTTAATAACGAAATATCAAATTGCGATTATTTTTTCATGAATGCAGCAGTATCTGATTTCAAGATAACCTCTGATACTTCAGCTAAAATTCCAAAAAATAAAATTAATGATCATTTGAATAAAAACTTTGAGCTAGTCCCAGATATTTTAAAAACAATTAGTAAATCAAAAAAAGATAACCAAGTTTTTGTAGGCTTTTGTGCTTTTACAGGATCTATCGAAGAAGCACGAATAACAATTAAAGAAAAGATTATCCAAAAGGGTTGTGATTATCTATTCGCAAATCCAATTGATATTGAAGGCCAAGGATTTGGCTTTTTGGCACAAAATGAGGGTTGGCTGTTCGATACAAACAATATGGAACACTATATTAACAAAACATCAAAAATTGATTTAGCAAATAAATTAATAACCCAAATTATTTCATTAAAAAAATAAAAAAAATTTTTTAATTTGTATTTTTTTGTAATCTTAATCATTAAAAATAATGTGATAGCTTAAAATAATTCCAGTTTTTTAAAATCTAAAAAGCTACGGGTTGTTTCGAGGATTTAAAAGTCCTATCATTTATGGTCCTTTCCCTTGTAATATCCGTACTGAACTTATTAGATGACCTTTAATCTATCGTCACAGAACTTTACTGCAACTTTAATTATGAGAATTCGTTCTTTCTTAGCTTTTGTTATTTCAATTTGTATAACTTTTGCTTTCGTACCTGTTAAAACATTTGCTTTTTCTGAAAGAGGAAATGCACAATTCACAGATGTTGTTAACACAGGAAAAGCTAATGATTGTCCTACATTAGACTCATCTCTTGCCGGATCAATATCTCTAGGGAATGGAGATAGCCTTAAAGGAATATGCATGCATCCAACAGAAGTTTATGTAAAAGTGCCAGGGACAAAACGAAAAGCCGCAGAATTTGTTTCTACAAAAATTATTAGTCCTAGAAATAACACCACAGTGACAGAAGTTTATGGAGATATAGATTCAGGAACTTTCACCGAAAAAGGTGGTATTGATTTTCAACTTATTACTGTATTAACCCCTGGTGGTTTAGAGGTTCCATTTGCATTCTCAGCAAAAGATCTTACAGCTGATTTACCTTCATCTATTGAGCCAGGCACTGAGGTTAGTGGTTCAACATTTACACCTAACTACAGAACTGGTGATTTTCTAGATCCTAAGGCAAGAGCTAAAAATACTGGAGTTGAATATGCTCAAGGTTTAGTTGCACTAGGAGGAGATGACGAAGAACTTGCAAAAGAAAATATTAAAGTTGATGTAAACGGTACTGGCGTTATTACTCTTTCAATCAACAATGTAGATTCTGACACAGACGAATTTGCTGGTACTTTTGAAGCTATCCAACCTTCAGATACAGATATGGGTTCAAAGGATCCACTTGATGTAAAAATAATTGGGGAGCTTTACGGAAGAAAGGCATAAATCCTACTTAAGAGAAAAAGGGGGTTAAACCCCCTTTTTTTTTCAAAATTTTTCTTTATAAATTTAAAAATGGAATTACAACAAAAAACTAAAACAGATACTAATGGACTAATACCGCCTTATGGAGGAGAACTAAAAAATTTAATTATCAAAGATAAAAACCTTAAAAATGATCTTATCTATAAAGCTACTTATGAGTTTGAATGTAGCGAGAGAAATGCATGCGATGTAGAACTTTTGATGGTTGGAGCTTTTTCTCCATTGGAAGGTTTTATGGATGAAAATAACTACAATTCGGTAATCAAAAATAATAGAGATGCAGACGGGTTGCTTTTTGGCTTGCCTATTGTATTTGATTCAAATAATGAAAAAGTAAAAGCTGGGGAGACAATATTGCTTACTTATAAAAAACAAAAAATAGCAGTTTTAGAAGTTAGCTCTAAATGGGAGCCTGATAAATCCTTAGAAGCTGAACTTTGTTATGGTACTAATTCTTTAGATCATCCTGCTGTTAAGATGATTTTTAACGAGAGAGGGAGATTTTATATAGGAGGAAGAGTTTATGGTTTCGAACTACCAATTAGAGAATTTCCCTGCAAAACCCCAGAAGAAGTTAGAGCTACAATTCCATCAAATCATGATGTAGTTGCATTTCAATGCAGAAATCCAATTCATAGAGCACATTATGAATTATTTACTAATGCCTTGCTCTCAGATAATGTCTCCTCTAACTCAGTTGTTTTAGTTCATCCAACTTGTGGGCCAACTCAACAAGATGATATCCCTGGAAAAGTTAGATATTTGACCTATAAAGAATTAGAAGAGGAAATATCTGATGAAAGAATAAAATGGGCTTTTTTACCTTATTCAATGCATATGGCAGGACCAAGAGAAGCTCTTCAACATATGATAATCAGAAGAAATTATGGCTGCACGCATTTTATTATTGGTAGAGATATGGCTGGTTGTAAGTCATCATCAACTGGTAAAGATTTTTATGGCCCATATGACGCCCAAAATTTTGCGAATAAGTGTGCAGATGAATTGATGATGCAAACTGTTCCTTCAAAAAATTTAGTTTATACTAAGGAAAAGGGGTATATAACAGCTGAAGAAGCTAAAGAATTTAATTATGAAATTATGAAACTTAGTGGTACTGAATTTAGAAAGAAATTAAGGAATGGCGAACCAATTCCTGAATGGTTTGCATTCAAAAGTGTAGTAGATGTTCTAAGACGCTCTTAATATTGTTTTATTATTAGTATTATAGATTTATTAAAGATTTTTTATCGTGAACAAACGTTGGAGAAACGTAGGACTTTACGTCCTAGCTGTGATTACTGTAATTTTCATTGGTACTTCAGTTTTTGATAAACCTAGTACTGAAAGTTCTACAAAGACCTTGAGATATAGTGATTTTATAGAGGCAGTCCAAGATAAAGAAATCAGTAGAGTCCTAATATCTCCAGATAATGCCACAGCTCAAGTTGTTGAAAATGATGGGAGCAGGTCTGAGGTCAATTTAGCCCCTGACAAAGATTTATTAAAAATACTGACTGAGAATAATGTAGATATAGCTGTAACTCCCACAAAATTATCCAATCCATGGCAACAGGCTATAAGTAGCTTGATTTTCCCAGTACTTTTGATTGGAGGCCTATTTTTTCTTTTCAGAAGATCCCAAAGCGGGAATGCTGGAGGTGGTAACCCTGCTATGAGTTTTGGCAAGAGCAAAGCAAGACTTCAAATGGAACCATCTACACAAGTAACCTTTTCAGATGTTGCTGGTGTTGAAGGTGCCAAATTAGAACTCACAGAAGTTGTAGATTTTCTTAAGAGCCCAGATAGATTTACTGCAGTCGGGGCAAAAATTCCAAAAGGAGTTCTTCTTGTTGGCCCTCCTGGTACAGGAAAAACATTGCTAGCAAAAGCAGTCGCCGGAGAAGCAGGCGTACCCTTTTTCTCAATATCTGGTTCAGAATTTGTAGAGATGTTTGTGGGAGTTGGAGCTAGCAGAGTTAGAGATCTTTTTGAACAAGCTAAAAAGAATGCTCCTTGTATTGTCTTTATTGACGAAATAGATGCAGTTGGAAGACAACGAGGCGCTGGTATGGGCGGAGGAAATGATGAAAGAGAACAAACATTAAATCAACTCCTAACCGAAATGGATGGTTTCGAAGGTAATTCAGGAATAATAATAGTTGCTGCCACCAACAGACCCGATGTCTTAGATTCAGCTTTAATGCGCCCTGGAAGATTCGATAGACAGGTAACAGTAGATAGACCAGATTATGCTGGGAGATTACAGATATTAAATGTTCATGCTAAAGATAAAACTCTTTCAAAAGACGTTGACTTAGATAAAGTTGCTAGAAGAACACCCGGATTTACTGGTGCAGATTTAGCTAATCTTTTAAATGAAGCAGCAATACTAGCAGCTAGAAAAGATTTAGATCAAGTAAGTAATGATGAAGTCGGTGATGCCATTGAAAGAGTTATGGCAGGTCCAGAAAAGAAAGATAGAGTTATCAGTGATAAGAAAAAAGAATTAGTTGCTTATCACGAAGCTGGTCATGCACTAGTTGGAGCATTAATGCCTGATTATGATCCCGTAGCAAAAGTTTCAATAATTCCCAGAGGTCAAGCTGGAGGTTTAACCTTCTTTACTCCAAGTGAAGAAAGAATGGAATCTGGTCTTTACTCTCGTTCTTACCTTCAAAATCAAATGGCTGTAGCTCTTGGTGGAAGAGTTGCTGAAGAAATAGTCTATGGTGAAGAAGAAGTAACAACCGGAGCTTCAAATGATTTACAACAAGTTGCCAATGTAGCGAGACAAATGATCACTAAATTTGGTATGAGTGACAAAATAGGTCCAGTCGCTCTAGGTCAATCTCAAGGTGGAATGTTTCTCGGAAGAGATATGAGTTCCACAAGAGACTTCTCTGAAGACACAGCCGCAACAATTGATGTAGAGGTTTCAGAACTTGTTGATATTGCCTACAAGAGAGCTACAAAAGTTTTATCTGATAATAGAACTGTTCTTGACGAAATGGCTCAAATGCTAATTGAAAGAGAAACTATAGATACTGAAGATATCCAAGATTTGATCAACCGATCAGAAGTTAAAGTAGCGAATTATATCTAATTTAAAATATAAATATTTAATGAATATTAAAGAAGATTCTTTTTCTGATTTGCTGCTAAAAGAATCTTTTTTTTTACTCGTAAAACCGGAACATAATATTTACTCAAATACTTCTATAAGAAATTCATTCTTTGAAGAATTAGGAAGCTTAGTAAAATTAGGATTAAAGAATATTGAGATAAGTTGGTCAAAAAATGAAAAGTGGTTGGATTTTGTATCCGAAATTAAACTCAATTTTCCAAGAATTAATTTAGGCTCTGCCTCCATAGTTAATAAGCAATCAATAGAAGATTCATTAAAAATTGGATTAAATTTTTCTATGATGAAATTTTGGGATAAAGATCTTTTCATTTATTCGAAGTCAAATAATTATTTATTAATTCCCGGAATTAAAAATTTAAAAGATCTTGAGGAAGCGATAAATTTAAATTGCAACATTATCAAAATTTATCCAATAAAAAGTAAAGCTAGTTCCATAGATATACTCAACTTTGAAAGTATTGATTTCATTGCTGCTGGAGGCCTATCAATCAATGATGTAAAAACTTATAAATCTTTAGGATATAAAGCAATCGTGATTGGAGATAAAGGTATTATTAAAAAAAAATTTGATCCAAAAATATATGAATGGCTCAAAAATAATTAAATCAAAGATAAATATAATTTATTTAACAAAACTGCTAATTATCGACTAAGCCACATTGAGCTTGATTCAGTAGTAAATGATCAGCAAGTACTAAAGCCACCATAGCATCAACCATAGGAACTGCTCTTGGTAGAACGCATGGATCGTGTCTCCCTTTTGCTTTCATCAAAACTTCTTTTCCTTCAGCGTTTACTGTTTTCTGTTCTTTCCCAATAGTTGCTGTAGGTTTAAAAGCTATCTTCATCTCAATATTTTCGCCATTACTTATTCCTCCCTGTATACCGCCTGAATTATTAGATATTGTTCTTAACTTCCTAATATCATCAGATTTAATGAAGGCATCATTATGTTCGCTTCCTTTTAAATAAGTTCCAGAGAAGCCTGAGCCTATTTCAAAGCCTTTCGTGGCAGGCAAAGACATCAAAGCCTTTGCTAAATCAGCTTCTAATTTATCAAAAACAGGCATTCCAAGACCAGAAGGGGCATTTCTTACTAGACATTCAATAACACCGCCACAAGAGTCTCCTTGACGCTTTAATTGCTTAATTCTCTTAATCATTTCTGTTGATACCTGTTGATCAGGACATCTAACAATATTAGAATCTATTTTGCTGAGAGAAATCTTTTCTTTATTTATATCAGAATCAATATCATGTATACGCTTTACCCAAGATAGTATTTCAGTGTTACAGAAGTTTTTTAATAATTGTTTTGCTACAGCACCAGAAGCTACTCTTCCAATTGTTTCTCTTGCAGAGGCTCTTCCACCACCAGAACTTGCCTGAATTCCATATTTCAGATGATATGTACCATCTGCATGAGAAGGTCTAAATACTTGCTCCAAATTATCATAATCTCCTGGTCTTTGATCCTTGTTTCTTACCAACATCGCTATTGGAGTTCCAAGTGTTAACCCTTCTTTTATCCCACTTAATATTTCAATTTTATCTTCTTCATATCTGGGTGTTGTAATTTCACTTTGGCCAGGTCTGCGCCTATCTAATTCATTTTGTATAAGATTTATATCTACTTTTAACTTAGGGGGACATCCATCAAGGATAACTCCTACTGCACCACCATGTGATTCTCCAAAAGTACTAACACGAAAAATTTTTCCAAAACTACTACTCATAGAAATATCAAATGTTTTATCTATATATAAACATTATATGAAACCAATTGAAAATTAAACAAAAAAAAGCCCCCTAAAAGGGGACTTGTAAATTTAAGAACTTTAAGCTTAACCGATAGCTGGAGCTGAAAGAGCTACTGTTGTAGACTCAGCTGCTGCTAGATCAAGTGGGAAGTTGTGAGCGTTTCTCTCGTGCATTACTTCCATACCTAGGTTTGCTCTGTTAAGAACGTCACCCCATGTAGGAACAATCTTACCGTTTGCATCAACAACTGACTGGTTGAAGTTGAAACCGTTAAGGTTGAATGCCATTGTGCAGATGCCCATTGAAGTTAACCATACACAAACAACTGGGAATACAGCTAGGAAGAAGTGAAGACTTCTGCTGTTGTTGAAACTTGCATATTGGAAGATCAAACGACCGAAGTAGCCATGAGCTGCAACGATGTTATATGTTTCTTCTTCTTGTCCGAACTTGTAACCATAGTTCTGAGATTCTGTCTCAGTTGTTTCTCTGATTAGAGATGAAGTAACAAGTGAACCATGCATAGCTGAGAATAAAGATCCTCCGAACATACCAGCAACACCAGCCATATGGAATGGGTGCATAAGAATGTTGTGCTCTGCCTGGAATACAAACATGAAGTTAAATGTTCCAGAGATACCTAGAGGCATTCCGTCAGAGAAAGATCCTTGACCGAATGGGTATACAAGAAATACTGCGAAAGCTGCTGAAACTGGTGCAGAGTATGCAACACAGATCCAAGGACGCATACCTAAACGGTATGAAAGCTCCCACTGTCTTCCCATGTATGCTGAGATACCAATTAGGAAGTGGAAAATTACAAGCTGGTAAGGACCACCGTTGTATAACCACTCATCTACAGTAGCTGCTTCCCAAATTGGGTAGAAGTGTAGACCAATAGCGTTAGATGAAGGAACAACCGCACCTGAGATGATGTTGTTTCCATATAGGAATGAACCAGCAACTGGCTCTCTAATTCCGTCGATGTCTACTGGTGGTGCTGCGATGAATGCAACGATGAAGCAAGCCGCTGCTGCAAGAAGGCATGGAATCATTAAGACTCCGAACCAACCAACATAAATTCTGTTGTTAGTTGATGTTACCCACTCACAAAACTGTGGCCAACCTTTTAACAGCGAAGAACGCTGCTGCTGAATAGTTGTCATGAGTTCGTAAAGTATGTCTCTAAATAAGACGTGTAAATAAAAACGAAAAAATTAATTTCCGCTTTGAAGATTTTAGACCAAAATCGCTAAAATTGTGTAATTATTTTTCTTTAAGTAAACTTATTTTTTGGAAAATAAAAGAAAAGAACCTCCATGTCTTAATATTTTCTTTGTTATTGAGGATGCAACTTGGTAATAATCGAATGGCTTCTTAACGGAAAAAGATCGAAAGAGGAAGTTTCCTTAAGAGAGGCTAAAGATAGAAGACTGCAATTAGAGGCTTTTGGAGCTGTTATTTATTGGACAGAAAGAATTTAGGTTTTTGAGATTTAAGAGTTAGCTAAAAAAATAAAAGTATTAAATATTAAATAAACTTATCTATTAAATAAAGAATCCTTATTAGTTTTCACCAATTTATTATTCTGGTTTCTTAATTTAAAGGCTTTCAAACTCTTGAACCCATAATTTTTTGGAACAAATCACTTCTTTTTTTGTGTAGCTCATGGCAATTTTTTTTTCCTTATAAGCGACTTCGCCAATAAAAACAGGCCAAGTCAATTGGTTTCCATCATATTTGTGAATTATTCCTTGGCTATCAAGAAATAATGGATCTCCTTTTTTAATCATTTTCCAATCTTGATTTATTCTTTCAGGATGAATTAGGCCATCAATATCTCCTTTTTTATCTCTTGGATAATCTATACTCCCTTGATGAACGTTAACAACTAATTCCTTTGGTAGTTCTATAAGGTTGTTTTTTAATTTATCTATCTCTTCCCTGAGGGAATTAATTATTATCAAGAATCTATCTATGATTTTTGGATCATAAAAATTTTGTGCTACAGCTCCTATTTCAATAACTAGACCACATGGCCAAGCTTCTACAAGAAAGCCTGTTTGAGCTTTATCTTTTTCGTGTAAATAAATAGGTAATCCAAATTTGTTCTGCAGTAATGCAGCCAAACAAAAATCTGTTAATCTCCTCCCATACATGACAATACTTGTACCCATATTCGCAGTAGTAGTATGCAAATCGATTGCAATTTGACAGGGTTTAGATCCATGGATTCCAAATTGATCGACTAAAAAATTAGCTCTATTAATTTCATAAACACTATTTTTGTCTTGATCATGATTTTTAATTTCTTTAAAAGATCTATTTAAATCATCATCTATATATCTGCACCCTTTTTCATATGCAACAGGATTGCCTATGATGTACTCATACTCAATATCATGTTTTAAACTATTTTCCTTTCTATTAAATTGCTTGACAGCCCAAATAGGATTAATTTCATTTCCATGAGTGCCTGAAACGATAAGTATTCTTTTAACAGTCATTTTTTCTTTAAAAATAAAATTTCATGCAAAATAAATACCTAATTAAGGCCTCCAAAAAATTCTGGTTTTGGTTTTGGAACCAATTAATGAATGGTTTCGCACCATCAGATTTACATGGTAATTATAAAAGACCTAAAGGTATAACAATTGATAGTGAATACGATATTAATAATGAAAATGGACAAATTTATTTATTGGTAGGGAATTCTTGTCCATGGTGTCAAAGAACTTTACTCGTATACGAAATAAAACATTTATCTAAAAAAGTTAAAGTTATTTTTTTAAAAGCAGATGTAGAGCATGGCGAATGGCTTTTCAATACTAAGATTAAGGGGTGTATGAGACTTTCTGACCTCTACAAAAAAGCTAATAAAAAGATAATTTTTAGAGCGACATTACCTCTTTTAATTAATTTTGTAAAAGATGAACTAAATATTTTGTCGAATGAAAGTTCTCAGATAATAAGACTACTTAATTCAATAAAAACTAAATCTAAATATAAGACATTAAATATTAAAGACTGTAATCAAAAATTTTTAGATTTAATTAACCAGAGCATTAATGATGGTGTATATAGATGTGGTTTCGCCAGAAACCAGTTAGCGTACGAAAAAGCAAGTCAAAATCTTTTTGCAGCTTTAAATGAAGTTGAAAATTTACTACAGAAAAGTAAAGGTGACTGGATATTTGGAGAAGAATTAACGTACGCAGATATTTACCTTTTTCCAACACTTATAAGATGGGAATTGATATATAGCAAACTTTTCAAATGTACTGCACATGAACTATCAAATTTTAGGAAAATTATTGAATGGAGATTAAAATTTTTTAAAATATCTAATGTAGATAAGACTTGCAAAGACAATGAATGGAAAAAAGATTACTACAAAGCTTTATTCCCTTTAAACCCAAATCAACTAATCCCAGTTTTACAATCGTTAGAAGAAATAATGAGATTAGAGTCCTAAAAAATACATAAATCAATTTCAAAAAAAAAAGATGTGGTAATGAACACTTATTTAGTTCATAGATAATGCAAATTCATTAGAAATTAACTATGTTATGTATGTCTACTAAAGTACGAAAAGCTTAAAATGAAATCCATTGACGAACACATCCAAAAAGATCAATCGGAAATCGAATCTGCAAAAGCAGAGGGCAATCTTCCAAAGGTCAGACATTTAACTGAAGAGTTAAAAGAACTCGAAGAATATAAGGATCATCATCCAGAGGATAAACATGACCCTAATGCTTTGGAACTATTCTGCGATGCGAACCCGGATGAGCCAGAATGTCTTGTTTATGATGATTAAGTTTTTTTTGATAGATAATGCACAATAAAAAAGGGCTCTAAAAGCCCTTTTTTTATTTTTTAAATTCTATTAGTAATCTCTATTAAAGTCGGATGGACTTCCTGTAAGGGAACATACAACCGACTCCTCATTTTTCATTTCCTTGACTTCTACTATTGGTCTTCCCATTTTCTTCAAAACCTCAATATCTTGTATGGTTTGACATCTAGCTATTATTTTTCCTTGTTGATCAAAGCAAGTATAGAAATTCATATTGTCTTTAAAGAAGTATCTTATTTATGACTAATTTTCATTATTAAATCAAGTGTATTTTTTTACAAAAAAATTTTTAATTTAAGTTAGATCCTTTTCCATACTTCAGAAAGCAGTGAAGATAGACCTTTTTTTAAAGATGAAGAAATAACTAAAACTTTCTTTTTAGATAAATCTTCTAACTTTTTTGAAATAATTTTCAAATAATCATCATCTACAAGCTCCATTTTATTCAATACTATTATCCTCTCTTTATCTAAAAGACCTTTCCCATATTTTTTTAATTCCTTCTCAATTATCTCAAAATCATGTAAAGGATTTTCTGCAATTGCATCAATTAAGTGAACAAGTATCTTCGTTCTTTGGATGTGCCTTAAAAAATCATGCCCTAAACCTACTCCATCAGCTGCCCCTGATATTAATCCAGGAATATCCGCAAAAAGGCAACCATTCCCATCAATTTTTCTTACCACACCTAAGTTAGGTATTAGAGTTGTGAAAGGATAATTTGCGATTTTTGGACGAGCAGATGATACAACGGAAATCAAAGTACTTTTCCCAGCATTTGGAAGGCCTATGATCCCAACCTCTGCAAGAAGTTTTAGTTCTAATTGAACCTCCCATATCTCACCATTTTTTCCTTCAGTGAATGATTCTGGAGCTCTATTTTGATTACTTAAATAGTAAGCATTACCATGTCCACCTCTTCCTCCAATGGCAATAGTTAAACTCTGTTTATCTTTAGTTAGGTCTCCTAAAATAATGCCGGTTTTAATATCCTTTATTTCTGTACCGCAGGGAACTTTAAGGATTGTATCCTCACCTGAAGCACCTGATCTCTTATTAGGACCTCCTTTACATCCATCTTCAGCAATTATTTCACGTTTGAAGTTGAAATCTAATAATGTTTGAAGATTATTATCAGCCATCAAAATAACTGAACCCCCTCTGCCACCATTTCCCCCCGAAGGTCCTCCAGCAGGAACGAATTTTTCTCTTCTAAATGAAACTATTCCATTTCCACCTTTTCCAGCTTTGAGAATAATGTTTGCTTGATCAATAAATTGCACTTAATACACTTATTAAATTGTTTTCTAGGTATTTAAATTTTATTTTATCCACGCAATACTGCAACCAGGTCCACCCTCGTTGTTGGCTGCATCTTCAATCTTATCAACATAATTTAAACCTGATAACCAATTTCTTAGTCCTTTTTTTAATTTACCTGTGCCAATTCCATGAACAATCCATAGCGGTCCATGAAATTTTCTAATTTTTTCCTCAATAATTATTTCGGCTTCATGAACTCTTAGCCCTCTTACATCAATTGTATTTTTACTCGTTCTAATTTTAGAAAAAGAAAAATCTTCTCTTGTAGACTTGATCTCAATTTTTGACCTTTTTAAATTAGGCTTTTCTCCATTAATACCTTCAAAGTCATTTACAGATAATGTGCTTCTGAATGAACCACATTTAACTTCGTAAAAACCACCTTTTTTATCCAAATCTATAATTTGTCCTGTACTATTTAGACTTTTAATTTTTACAAAATCTCCTACCTGAGGATTCCATGATATTGACTTTTTAAATTTTTTTTGGGTTAAATGTTCAATCTCAATTTCCTTTAATCTTTTTCCAATAATTCTCGTATCCTCTCCTTTAACATTTTTATCTCTTAATTTTTTAATCAAATCTATTACCTCTTTTTTAGCCGATACAATATGTTTTGATAATTTAGACCTTTCAATTTCCTGGATTTTTTCAGCATTTATTTTTTGATATTCATAATTTCTCTTCAGTTCATCATGTAATATTTCAGTCCTTGCAATCAGTTCTGCAGCCGCTTCTGCAGAATTTTGTTGTTTAATCCTCTCTTCCTCAAGTCCTTTAATAATACTATTAATATTATCAACTTCTTTTGGCTTTAGATAATTTGCAGCTTCATTGAGTATGCTTTCATCGAGACCAATTCTCTTTGAAATTGATAAAGCATTACTTCTCCCGGGAATACCCCAGTTGAGTATATATTTGGGCTTCAAAGAATCCTCATCAAAGGCAACTGATACGTTTTCAAATCTTGAGTCATTATATTTTAAAGCCTTAATATCTCCATAATGTGTAGTTGCTAAAGTGATATCAGATTTATTTGCAAATTCTTTTAATAAAGCCATCGCAAGAGCACTTCCTTCAAGAGGATCTGTACCAGATCCAATCTCATCTAACAAAACAACTGATATTCCTTTCTTATTATCAAGTGAATCTAATATCTCTTTTATGCGGGATATATGCCCACTGAAGGTAGATAAATTTTCTTCTAATGATTGATTATCTCCTATATCCGCATATATATTTGGACAAAAAGGGATAATAGGATTATTAGTTGAGGGTATCATTAATCCTGCTCTAGCCATAAGTAAAGACAAACCCAAACCTTTTAAAGCTGCCGTTTTACCTCCAGTATTTGGACCTGTAATAGCTACAACCTTAATATTCCTATTTATATGAAAATCGACAGCCACTGGAGGAGGGGCTCCTTTTTTCTTATGTTCCCAAATCAATAACGGATGAGAAAAACCAATTAAAGAAATAATAGGATTTTTCTCAAACGTAGGAGTTTTGCCTCCAATCCATTTCGAATATCTTGAACGAGTTAGAGCATTTTCTAATCTTAATAAAATGGATGCCATTTCAATAAGATTTTCTGAATTATCACTAACAACTTGGGACCATTTCTTAAGTAATTTAAATTCTTCTGCTGTAATCCTAGCCTCTAAAGAAGCAATCTTATTACCTTTAGTTACTACACTTTCAGGCTCAAAATATACTGTATTTCCTGAAGATGAAGAGTCATGAATTATGCCTTTAAATTTATCTACATAATTAACTTTCACTGCTAAAACAGGCCTACCATATCGATCTCCAATAGTAGTATCTTGCAAATAAGC
The DNA here is from genome assembly GCA_003216635.1 of Prochlorococcus sp. AG-402-L23. Classification (GTDB taxonomy): domain Bacteria; phylum Cyanobacteriota; class Cyanobacteriia; order PCC-6307; family Cyanobiaceae; genus Prochlorococcus_A. The sequence continues at coordinate 101,010 of QCIO01000002.1, forward strand.
TAAATTCTTTTGAATAAATTTCTCAACTAATATTTTTCTTTCAAGTTTCTTAGATAAATATTCTTTTCTAAGAATAGATAGTTCATTACTAGCATTGTCTGAAATCCTTCCATTAGATTCAATGCCTTTTTTAAAAATCGTTTCGATATTCTTATGGTCAATTAAATTTTTTGTAAATGATGAAATATAAGGCCTTTTTTCAAAATCTAAAAAGATTTTTTTTAAATTTCTTGCTGCAGCAATTGTTTTCGCTATTTCTAACAATTCAGAAGATGAAATTACACCTCCCTTAGAACAAATTTCAATATTTCTACTAATATCAAAAACACCAGAAAGACTAATTGATTTATCTAAATTATTTTCTAGCTCATTTATTTCAACAGTTTCATTCAAAAGTCTTTTAGATGATTCGTATTCTGAAGGAATACCAAAACTTAAAATTGCTCGTTTACCCATTTCCGTTGAGGCGAATGAAGATAAGTGCGTTTTTAATGAATTCCACTCTAAAAGGTTTATAGATTCTTCTTCTAAGGTGTTATTTGAATATGATTTTTTGGAATAACTTTTCTCTTGCATACAAAAAAAAAGAATCAAACATTCGATTGAATCCCTTCAGGAGGAACATAAAGCATCTCTAGCCAGTTTCCTTCAGTATCCTTAATGTAAAAAGATGCTGTTCCATCTCTATGCTCATGTAACGGACCAACTTTTACGCCAGAATTTTTTAAATCATTTTGAATATTTTCCACTTCTTTCTTATTTTCAAAATGAAAAGCAAAGTGCGGACCTGCAGCTTTATAACTGGGGCCTAACAACGCAAGTCCATCTTTCCCTTTACCAGCTTCTAGATAAGACCAATCTTTATCGTCCCAAACTAAATTCATACCGAGCTTAATATAAAAAGATTTCGCCCTTTCGAGATTCTCTACTCTAAGTGCAATGTGACCAATCCTATTTACTCCTTGTGAAAACTTCAAAACAAAGCAGTTTATATTACTTATCTAAGAATAAACCAAATTTTTGTTAATAATGAGTTTTTAAGTATCCTGCAACCATTGAGATGCATCACAAGCATGATAGGTGAGTATTAATTTTGCTCCTGCTCTTTTAAAACTAAGCAATGTTTCTAAAACAATATCTTTTTCGTTAATCCAGTTCTTCATAGCAGCAGACTTTACCATGGAATACTCCCCACTAACGTTATATGCAGCTATAGGTTTATTTGAAAAAGTGCTTAATCTATAAACAATATCCAAGTATGAAATCCCTGGTTTTACCATCAAAATATCAGCTCCTTCATACTGATCCAATGCAGATTCAATTAAAGCCTCTTTTGAATTGGCAGGATCCATTTGATATGTAGACTTATTGTCTGGAATTATTTTCTTACTATTTTCTTTAGGAGCCGAATCTAAAGCAGTTCTAAATGGACCATAATAAGCAGATGAATATTTTGCTGTGTAACTAATAATACCTACATCACTAAATCCTTGACTATCTAGAGCAGCTCTAATTGCTCCAACTCTCCCATCCATCATGTCACTAGGGCCAATAAAATCTGCGCCAGCTCTTGCTTGTGTTAAAGCTTGTTTTTTTAAAATTTCGATTGTTTCGTCGTTCAATATTTTTCCAGTTTCTTCAACTAATCCATCATGACCATCACAAGAGTATGGGTCCAAGGCAACATCTGTCATTATTGTCATTTCTGGAATCTCTTTTTTTAATATACGAATAGCTTTAGGTATTAAACCGTCTTCATTAAAACATTCTGCTCCATCTTCAGTCTTTAAGCTATCTTTAATTTTTGGGAAAAGAACCACACACCTTATTCCCAATTCCCATGCCCTAGTAACCTCCTTTATTAAGCCATTCATATCCCATCTATAAGTTCCGGGCATTGCTGAAATTTCCTCTTTAAAATCTTTTTCATGAATAAATAATGGATATATAAAGTCCGATGCCGTTAGATGGTTTTCTCTAACCATTTCTCTAATTGCCTCGGTTCTTCTTAATCTTCTAGGACGAATAATCGAATTCATTTGTATATTATTTAAATTGAAAAATATTTATCTAATACATTAATCGTTTACCTCGCACATAAATCAATTAGAGACTCCTTTTGTTCAGGAAAATTAACTAAAATTTATTTCATAAAAGCAAAAAAAGTTACAAAAATATTTTGCACAATCTTCATTTTTCACAAATTTACGTCATTAAGAGATAATATCTTCTAGTTAAGTGTTTATTTTAAGGAGAGCATCTTTGAAAATAATTAATGGATTTCATCTGAAAAATGTAAGAGGCGATATTCTTGGAGGCATCACAGCCGCAGTAGTGGCTTTACCTCTCGCTCTTGCTTTTGGCAATGCTGCGTTAGGACCTGGCGGAGCAATTTATGGACTATATGGAGCAGTAGTAGTTGGTTTTTTAGCAGCATTATTCGGCGGAACACCTGCTCAAGTTAGTGGGCCTACCGGTCCTATGAGTGTAACTGTTGCAGGTGTAGTAGCAGGCTTAGCAGCAGTAGGGGTTCCAAGAGATCTTTCTGCAGGACAAATTTTACCTTTAGTTATGGCAGCAGTAGTCATTGGCGGCTTACTGCAAATATTATTCGGGATTCTAAAACTAGGAAAATACATTACTTTAGTTCCATACTCTGTTGTTTCAGGATTTATGTCTGGTATTGGAGTAATAATCATTGCGCTTCAGATTGGACCATTACTTGGAATTAGCACTCGAGGTGGAGTAGTCGAATCTTTAAATACTGTATTTTCAAATTTCCAGCCCAATGGTGCTGCTATTGGAGTTGCAATAATGACACTAGGTATAGTATTTCTTACTCCTAGAAAAATAAGTCAGTGGGTTCCTTCTCCTCTCTTAGCCCTATTGATAGTTACCCCAATATCAATATTAATTTTTGGAGATGGAGCTATTGATAGAATTGGAGAAATTCCCAGGGGAGTTCCCTCTTTAAATTTCCCAAGTTTTAATCAATATTTCCCAATTATTTTCAAAGCAGGATTAGTCCTAGCAGTACTTGGCGCAATTGACTCCTTACTGACATCTCTAGTAGCAGACAATATCTCTCAAACAAAACATAATTCTGATAGAGAACTTATTGGTCAAGGAATAGGAAATGCTGTTGCAGGTCTTTTTTCAGGTTTACCTGGAGCAGGAGCAACTATGAGAACAGTTATAAATGTTAAATCTGGAGGATCAACTCCAATTTCTGGTATGGTTCACTCGGTTGTGTTGTTGATAGTTTTAGTTGGCGCAGGACCTTTAGCTGAGCAAATACCAACTGCGTTGCTTGCAGGAATTCTTATAAAAGTTGGTCTAGATATTATTGATTGGGGATTCTTGAGGAGGGCTCACAAATTATCTTTAAAAACTTCAGTTGTAATGTACGGTGTACTCCTAATGACTGTTTTTTGGGATTTAATTTGGGCAGTTTTAGTGGGTGTATTCATAGCAAATATGCTCACTATTGATTCAATAACCGAAACTCAACTAGAAGGTATGGATGAGGATAATCCTTTATCAAATGATGATCAAGCTAAAAATGCATTACCTGCTGATGAAAAAGCACTTCTAGATAGATGTTCAGGAGAAGTAATGTTATTTAGACTTAAAGGACCACTTAGTTTTGGAGCAGCTAAAGGTATATCTGAGAGAATGATGCTAGTAAGAAACTACAAGGTTTTGATACTAGATATCACTGATGTACCAAGACTTGGAGTGACAGCGACTCTCGCAATAGAGGACATGATGCAGGAAGCAAAAAATAATTCCAGAAAAGCATTTGTTGCTGGGGCAAATGAAAAAGTAAAAGATAGATTAGCTAAGTTTGGAGTTGAAGGCATTATTGAAACAAGAAAAGAGGCTTTAGAAACCGCTCTAAATGAAATAGCCTAATAATTTATGGAAATAAATCCAATTCTGCAAAATGTATTAGCCCCGCCAGTTCTTTTCTTTTTAATTGGAGCAATATCAGTACTCTTTAAATCTGATTTAGAAATACCAGCTCCATTACCTAAACTCTTCTCTTTATATCTGCTCTTAGCTATTGGTTTTAAAGGAGGTATAGAGATACAGAAAAGTGGGTTTAATGATCAAGTATTGCCGACTTTGAGCGCTGCAATACTAATGTCACTAGTAATCCCGCTGATTGGATTTTTAATTTTAAGATTTAAATTTGATGTCTTTAATTCAGCTGCAATAGCAGCAGCATACGGTTCAATAAGTGCTGTTACATTTATTTCCGCAGAAAGTTTTTTGGAAAGTCAAAAAATAGCTTTTGATGGTTTTATGGTTGGCGCCTTAGCTTTAATGGAATCTCCTGCAATAATTGTCGGATTATTACTTGTGAAATTTGCAGCTCCCAAAAATAGACCAAAATCAAGAAAAATGCATCTAAGCGCGATATTACACGAATCACTTTTGAATGGATCAGTTTATTTATTGCTCTCAAGCTTAATTGTAGGATTTCTCACTGCTTCAAGTAATCCCTCAGGGATTGCAAAAATGGAGCCTTTTACTGGACAATTATTCTATGGAGCAGAATGTTTCTTCTTGTTAGATATGGGAATAGTCGCTGCTCAAAGATTGCCGAGACTGAAGAATGCGGGTTCGTTCTTGATTGGCTTTGCCATTTTCATGCCTTTATTTAACGCATTTATTGGAGTTTTCGTTGCAAGATTTTTATCTCTAGGACCTGGCAACGCACTTCTATTTGTGGTTTTATGTGCAAGCGCCTCTTATTTAGCAGTTCCTGCAGCGATGAGAATGACAGTTCCAGAAGCTAAATCTAGTTATTACATTTCAACTACACTAGGTCTAACTTTCCCATTCAATATAGTTCTAGGCATTCCCATATATATGAGTTTAGTAAATACCATTATCCCACTGTCCCCATTATAAAAATGAAAAGATTAGACTTGATATTTAGTGAAAGAGAACTAGATGCAATAATTAAAACATTAGAAAAAGCTAATGTTCCTGGATATACAGTTATGAAACACGCCACAGGCAGAGGGCCTGAAAGAGTTGTTACTGAAGATATGGAATTTACAGGATTAGGCGCAAATGCTCATGTAATTGTTTTTTGTGAGCAAGAATTAATAGATAAAATGAGAGATAACATCAGGGACGACTTAAGCTACTATGGAGGAGTCGCTTATATTTCTGAAGCAAAACCCCTTTAAATTAAAGAAGAAATATTTATTTTTAAGAATGAATCCAATCTACTCTGATATTTTTTCTACTATTTAAATATCTATCAATTGACATTGCGGCAATACATCCATCAGAAGCAGCAACAACAGCTTGCTTAAATGGTGTATTTCTTATATCTCCAATAGCCCACACTCCATCTGAGTTTGTAGACATAAAGTCATCCACAATAACTCCTCCGTCTTCTTTTAAAGCAATTTGATCCCCTAAAAAATCAGTAATCGGCTTTGAACCACTCATATAGACAAAGACTCCGTCTAAATTTAAATTAATAGGATTTTCTTCTTGCTTATTTTTTACAACAACCCCATTCACACCCATATCATCACCCAATATTTCCAATAATCTTGTTCTACTCCAATGTTTTATATTTGAATTATCCATCAAGTCCATAGCTTCTTCATTATCTGATTTAGGATCACTTGATGTAATCCAATGCACAGTTGATGCAAATTTAGTTAGAACAGTTGCCTCTTCAATTGCCTCCTTATTCACTCCAACAACGGCAACTTCTCTATTTTTATAAAAAGCCCCATCACATGTAGCACAATAACTTACTCCTTTACCAAGAAAATCGGCTTCTCCCTTAAATGATGCAGGCCTACCCATTGCTCCACTTGCAAGTACAAGTGCTTTAGCTTTGAAAGTACCTTCGGGTGTATAAACCATTTTCCATTCTCCACCAGCGTCTATTCCAAACACTTGGGCTCTTCTATAGTCTGTGCCGTATTGCACAGCCTGTTCTCTCATTAGAGTAAGTAATTTCTCCCCGCTTATATCAACCGGAACACCTGGATAATTAGCTATTTGATGAGTTATTGCTAAGGCGCCAACAGATGGATTTTTATCTAAAATTACTGTCTTCAAGTTTGAACGAGATGTATAAAGTGCGCAAGTACATCCGGCCGGGCCTCCTCCGATAATAACGACATCTGACTCAATGATTTCCAATTTTAAAAAACTCCTTTTTAGTAGTTAATTAGCTGAGTTCTTGGTTAGAAGATATTTTTAATGTAAATATCTGAACCGTTATCTAGATATAAGTTAAAAGAAAAAAGAGAAAAAAGCATAATATAGAAACAAACTTACATAGGAAAAACATAAAAAATTAATTATCAAAATGATCAGTTACGTGAAAAGTTCTGTATTGATCTATTATTAGGTCATATCGAAAAATCAATTGCTGTAGAAACCTTATATTTTTTATGACCAACTCTGATTACCTTTTAAAAGCTGCCATTAAGAAAGTAACCGAAAAATTAAACGGGATATTGGTTGAAAAAATTGAAGAAGCAACAAATATTGCTCAGGATGCTCCAGAAATTATTAAAAAAGAATTTGATAGTTTGAAAGAATCCATAATCGAAGAAGCCTCAAGAATGGAAAAAGCAGAAAATTTTCAAGAAAATGAGTCTACAAATACTTATCAAGATTCCAAAATCAAAAAAGCTTTAAATGAAATTGAAGGTATCAATAAGCAAATTGATCTCTTTAACAAAACCATAAATAATCAAATTAAATGAGTTATCACATTCTTCATTATCGTTTAAAAAAATTGAAGAGGGCCTTTCTTATTTGGATAACTCTGATTTTGCTTTTAATAAATTTGTGGATAGATGATATTAGATTTACAATTTTCCAAACTAAAAGCAATGAAAAAAATAGAGTCCAAATTAAAAGAGCGAGGTGGTTTACTAATCAATTAATAAAGCTTGGTTCAGCATTTATTAAAATTGGACAATTATTATCAGCAAGACCTGATTTAATTCCTAATACCTGGATACAGGAATTGTCTAAATTGCAGGATCAAGTTCCTAATTTTTCATTTGCGCAAGTTGAAGAAATTATAAGAGATGAGCTAGGGTCTAAGTTTAATGAAATAGATCAAATAATATGTGATCCGGTTGGATCAGCATCACTAGCTCAGGTTCATAGGGCGACTTTAAAAGATGGTAAGAAAGTAGTATTTAAAGTTCAAAGACCCAATTTAAAAGAATTGTTTATTATCGATTTGGGCATAATGCAGCAAATAGCGGGTTTGTTGCAGAAAAATAAGAATTGGAGTCGAGGTAGAAACTGGGTTGAGATTGCTAAAGAGTGTAGGAAAGTTCTCATGAAAGAGCTTGATTTTAATTGTGAAGCACAATATGCAGCAAGATTTAGACAGCAATTTCTTGATGATGAAAATGTTGAGATTCCTGAAGTAATTTGGGATATGAGCACTGAAAAGGTGCTTTGTTTAAGTTATCTAGAAGGAACAAAAATAAGCGATTTAGAAAAATTACAATCACAAGAAATTGATTTACCTAAAATTGCAGAAATAGGAGCAATCAGCTACTTAAAACAATTAGTAAATTACGGTTTTTTTCATGCAGACCCTCATCCAGGGAATCTAGCAGTTTCAAATGAAGGTAAATTGATTTTTTATGATTTTGGAATGATGGGCAATATCTCAAATAATCTTCAAACAAGATTAGGGGGGATGGTTAAGGCTGCTGCTCTAAGAGACGCCTCATCACTTGTTGGTCAATTACAACAAGCTGGGCTAATTTCAAAAGATATTGATGTAGGACCAGTTAGAAGATTAGTCAGACTGATGCTTAAAGAAGCCTTAACTCCACCATTTAGTCCAAATATTATTGAAAAATTATCTGGAGATTTATACGAACTTGTTTATGAAACACCATTTCAACTACCAGTAGATTTAATCTTTGTGATGAGAGCTTTATCAACTTTTGAAGGAGTTGGTAGAATGCTTGACCCAGGGTTTAACCTTGTATCAGTTACCAAGCCTTATTTAATAGAACTTATGACTTCAAATAATCAAACTCCCAACGATTTAATTAACCAATTTGGAAGGCAAGTAGGTGAACTAGGATCTAAAGCTGTTGGAATTCCCAAAAGAATAGATGAAAGTTTAGAAAGATTAGAGCAAGGCGATTTACAATTGCAAATAAGAATGGGAGAGTCTGATAGGCAATTCAAAAAAATGTTTACTGCTCAAAAAACTTTAGGCCATTCAATCCTTATAGGAAGCTTATCAATTGCATCTGCTTTACTTATAACCAATAAACAAAATAATTTTGCATTGTTGCCACTTTTTTTTGCACTACCAATAAGTATTGATTGGATAAAATGCCAATTAAGTATGAGAAAAGGCTCACGTTTAGAAAAACTTAAGCGATAAAAACTATATATTTTTGGGACCCAAACCTAAAGCTCCGGCGAATCTTGCTTGATTTCCCAATTCCTCCTCAATTTTTAAAAGCCTATTATATTTTGCAATCCTTTCACTTCTACTCAAAGAGCCGGTCTTAATCTGACCCGATCTTGTGGCGACAGATAAATCAGCAATTGTTGTATCTTCAGTCTCACCACTTCTATGACTAATAACACTCGTGAAACCAGACATTTTAGCTAACTCAATAGCTTCCAAAGTTTCAGTTAATGTTCCAATTTGATTTACCTTTATTAGGATTGAATTGGCAGATTTTTCCATAATCCCTTTCCTTAACCTCTCTGTATTGGTAACGAATAAATCATCACCTACAAGCTGAACTTTATTTCCTAATTCTTTGTTTAATTCTGACCAACCCTCCCAATCATCCTCTGCTAAACCGTCTTCTATTGAAACTATTGGATAATTAGAAACTAATCTTGAAAGATATGAAATCATTTCAGAACTATTTAAACTTTTCCCTTCATATTTATAAATACCATCACTATAAAATTCAGTACTAGCAGCATCTAAAGCTAAAGATACCTGCTCACCAGGCTTAAATCCGGCTTTTTGAATTGCTTCTAATAATAAGTCCCCTGCCTCTTCGCTTGATGACAAATTAGGTGCAAATCCACCCTCATCGCCTACAGCAGTAGATAGACCTTTTTGATCAAGTAATGATTTTAATGAGTGAAAAATTTCAGTACCCATTCTTAATGATTCACTGAAATTATTAACTCCATGTGGAACAAGCATAAATTCCTGAAAATCAAGACTATTTGGTGCATGAGCACCACCATTTATTACATTCATCAATGGGACTGGAAGAAGATTAGATAATGGATCTCCAAGATATCTATATAGGGGAATGTCTAAAGCATTTGCTGATGCTCTAGCAGTTGCAAGACTTACTGCAAGGATTGAGTTTGCTCCAAGGTTAGACTTATTAAGAGTTCCATCAATTTCAATCATTAATTTATCTACTGCAGTTTGATCTAAAGCTGACAAACCACATAAAGCCGGGGATATTGTTTCATGAATTTTATTAACAGCATTCAAAACACCTTTTCCCATATATTTTGAACCACCATCTCTTAATTCATGTGCCTCATGAGCTCCAGTGCTAGCTCCGCTGGGAACAATTGCTCTACCACTTGCACCACATTCCAAAAATACTTCTGCCTCTACAGTTGGATTACCTCTTGAATCAAGGACTTGCCTTGCTTCAACAGTATCAATAAGAAAATCAATAGTTTCTTTCACAATTTAATTATTACTATTTAAATCCTATTAATAGCTGACCTATTTGGCTAATATCTGAAATATATATGTTAACCAATTATAATTTTTAAATTCCAGAACAACTTAGATAAGAATTCAGAGTTTTATTAATTCCAAAGTCCACACAACCTCTTTTATAAACCTATTTTCAAATTTCATCTTACAATTTGAAAATTATTGGATGATTATTAATGCAGATCCTACTTAGAATATTAATTAATAATTAGCTGTAGTTTTTATAGTTTATGAGAGAAACACTTACATCCAGTCCTGAACTTTTTAGCGATATAACTTGGAATCTTCTTTTATTAGGAGAAGAAACCGCAAAAAAATGGGATCATAGCGAATTTAATATTGAACACATAATTCATACATTGTTCTCATCAAGTGAATTCTTTGCTTTCATTGAAAAATTATCAATCGACCAAGATACAGTTTTAGATATAACAGAAGATTTTTTAGAAGAGACACCGACAAATGAGTCAGATATTTTTACTATCGGAGAAGATTTAGAAATTTTATTAGATAATGCAAATCAGATTAAAATTCAATGGGGATCTAAATTAATAGAAATCTCTCATTTACTAATTGCTCTTGGAAGGGATTTAAGAATTGGAAATTATGTTTTTGAAGAAGGCAACCTTTCAATGGAAAAATTAGAGGAAGAATTAAAGTTTTTCCCAAATATTAATCAATCAAAAAACTCTTCAAATTATAAGAACTTAATTGATATAAATAATCAATCTAATTTTGAATCAAACAATGAGACTTTAGTTAAAGAAGAAAAATTTACAAAAGCTATTGTTCCATTACCCAAAAGTGAACTTCAAATTGAAACCAAAAAACAAGTTGTAAAAGATGAAAACGTTCTTTCAATTTATGGAAAAGATTTAACAGAATCAGCTAAAAAAGGCTTACTGGATCCCGTTTTAGGAAGAGAAAATGAGATCAATAATTTAATGAGGGTACTCTGCAGAAGAAACAAAAATAATCCTATACTTATAGGCAATCCTGGAGTTGGTAAAACCTCAATTGCAAAATTACTTGCGCAATTAATTGTAGACAAAAAAGTTCCTGATTCTTTAAAAGACTTAAAAATTATTTCACTTGACTTAGGTGCTTTAGTTTCTGGGACAAAATATAGAGGCCAACTAGAGGAAAGACTAAGCTTAATAATGCAGGAACTAAAAAATCCAAGCCAAGGAATGATTCTATTTATTGATGAAATTCACTCAATATTAAGTTCTGAAAGATCTTCTACCGACATCAGTAATATCTTAAAACCTTTACTAGCTGAAGGAGAACTTAGATGTATCGGTACAACAACTCCTGAGAAATATCGTGAAACTATTGAAAAAGATCAGGCATTAAACAATTGCTTTCAAAAGATAGCTGTTAATGAACCTTCAGTAGAATTAAGCGCAAAAATACTGGAAGGTATCAAAAAGAAATATGAATCACACCATGGCATAAAAATTTCTCAAGAGGCTGTAAACTATTCTGCAAAATTGGCTGACAGATACATCAGCGATAAATGTCTTCCTGATAAAGCAATAGATTTAATTGATGAAGCAGCTGCACAGTTAAAAATCGAGTCTAATAATAAGCCTCAAATAATTCTCCAACAAGAAAACAAACTTCATACTATTGATGAAAAACTGAATAATTTGCAAGGAGAAAATATCGAAGCGCAAGAAAAACTATTGAATAGTAAACAACAATCAGAGGCAAAATTGAATGTTCTTTTGGACAATTGGAACAATTTGCGGGAAGAAATGGAGGAATTATCTATTTTAATGAAAGAAGAAGATAAGCTAACCAAACAAATTAAAGATAAATCAAATCGCGAAATTGAAAATGATCTGGATTATTTAGAAAAGCTTGAAGAAGAGTTAAGTGAAATAGAGAATGAAATACAAAAAGTTGAAGAGAACTTTAATAAAATAAAGAAAAATAGAAATTTCCCTTTTAAATATCAAGTTGAACCTGATGATATTGCAGATGTTATCTCAAAAATCACAGGTATTCCAATTTCTAAAGTTGTTTCAAATGAACGTAAGAAATTAGTCAATCTAGAAACAGAACTAAGTGAAAAAGTCATTGGACAAGAAAAAGCTATAGAAGCTGTTTCTGCTGCAATTAGAAGAGCTCGCGTTGGCATGAAAAGTCCTAAAAGACCTATTGGATCTTTTTTATTTATGGGTCCTACGGGTGTTGGTAAAACAGAATTAGCAAAATCTCTTTCAACAGCTTTATTTGATGAAGAAAACGCACTTTTAAGATTAGACATGAGTGAATATATGGAGAAAAATGCCGTAGCAAGACTTTTGGGTGCTCCTCCAGGTTATGTTGGTTATGAAGAGGGAGGTCAATTAACTGAAGCTGTAAGACGTAAACCCTATTCAGTAATACTTCTTGATGAGATAGAAAAAGCACATAAAGAAGTATTTAATATCCTTTTGCAAGTCTTAGATGAAGGAAGATTAACGGACTCTCAAGGAAGGACCGTAGATTTCAAAAATACCGTAATCATTATGACAAGTAACCTAGCTGGTAAATCTATACTGGAGTATTCACAAAAGATTTCTAAAAGTGAGGGGAAGTTAGAAAAAGATCAACAAACTCTAGATGATTCCATCAGTAATGCATTGTCTTCAATTTTTAGACCTGAATTTTTAAATAGAATTGACGAAGTAGTAAAGTTTGATCCATTATCTATTGATGAACTTCAAAAAATAATAATTTTACAAACAGAGGATTTAAAAAACCTGCTACTTGAACAGAAAATTAATATTATTATAGACAAAAAAGTTATCACTAAAATTGCAAATGATTCTTACGAACCTGAATATGGTGCTAGGCCTCTTAGCAGGGAACTTAGAAGACAAATAGAAAATCCCTTAGCTGTAAAACTTTTAGAAGATAACTTTAAAAACAAAAAAAATATCACAATTAAACTTAACCCTACTAAAAAAGATGAGATCATTTTCAAACCTAGCTGAGGAGGAAATCAATGAGCTAAAATAAAATTAAAGCGCAAAGCTTAATTTCAAAAAATTTTTTGTGTCAAGTCCTACTACTAATAAAGAACCTCTTAAAAAGGATTCTCCTGATATTGAAGAGCCTAAAAAAAAGAATAATTTTTTTAGATCTACCTACGATGAGCTTAAACTTGTCGTTTGGCCAAACAAACAACAACTTTTTAGCGAATCAATAGCGGTTATAATTATGGTATCCTTTTCTGCAGCAGCCATTGCATCTGTTAGCAGATTCTATGGATGGGCAGCCTCGCAAATTTTTCGTTGAATTATCCCTGAATATCCATTAAATAATGATCTTAATTTAGCTTCCATAAAAAAATGAGTAATGAATTGAATACAAGCCTCCCTTCTTCAAAAGCAAATACAAGCATCGCAAGATGGTATGCGGTTCAAGTAGCATCTAGCTGTGAAAAAAAAGTAAAAGCGACTCTTGAGCAGAGATCAGTAACTTTAGGTGTTAATAATCGAATCATTGAAATTGAAATTCCCCAAACTCCTGGAATTAAATTAAAAAAAGATGGAAGCAGACAAACTACTGAAGAAAAAGTTTTCCCAGGTTATGTCCTCGTAAGAATGATTTTGGATGAAGATACAATGATGGCGGTTAAAAGTACTCCAAATGTAATTAACTTTGTCGGTGCAGAAGACGGTAGAGGAACCGGAAGATCGCGAGGTCACATCAAACCTCGACCATTATCCAGACAGGAAGTTAATAGAATTTTTAAGCGCGCATCAGAGAAAAAAGCTGTAATCAAGTTAGATATTGAAGAAAAAGATAGAATCATAGTAACTAGTGGTCCATTTAAAGATTTCCAGGGGGAAGTTATAGAAGTTTCCGGGGAAAGAAACAAATTAAAAGCATTACTTTCAATATTTGGGCGCGAGACTCCTGTAGAATTAGAATTCTCCCAAATCAATAAACAAAATTAATTTCTAATTGTTCTTGTTTATCGAGTAAAATCATGATTTTCTACTTCAGCTTAAATTCTCTAATCTAATGGCAAAAAAAATTGTTGCAGTTATCAAGCTTGCTCTACAAGCAGGCAAAGCAAATCCTGCTCCTCCTGTAGGGCCAGCTTTAGGACAACATGGTGTCAATATCATGGCATTTTGTAAAGAATACAACGCAAGGACACAAGATAAATCAGGTTTTGTAATTCCAGTTGAGATTTCTGTTTTTGAAGATAGAAGCTTTACTTTTATCACAAAAACACCTCCTGCTTCCGTCTTAATAACAAAAGCAGCTGGAATAGAGAAAGGATCAGGTGAATCAGCAAATGGCTCTGTTGGAAATATAAGTAAAGCTCAATTAGAAGAAATAGCCAAAACTAAGCTTCCTGATCTAAACTGTTCAAGTGTTGAATCAGCAATGAAAGTAATTGAGGGTACTGCTCGTAACATGGGCGTCTCTATCACTGATTGAGATCAATACAAAATTGCTCACTACTTGGGGGAGGTTAGTTAATAACCGTTTGCACCCAATATTATTATGAAAAAACTATCCAAAAGAATGGCGGCTCTATCAACCAAGATAGAAGATCGCATTTACGCACCACTTGAAGCTATTAGTATTATCAAGGAAAATGCTAACGCAAAATTTGATGAAACTATTGAGGCACATATACGTTTAGGTATTGACCCAAAATATACTGATCAACAATTAAGGACCACTGTTGCATTACCACATGGAACTGGCCAACGCATCAAAATTGCAGTAATTACAAGCGGTGAGAATGTATCTAAAGCTAAGGTTGCTGGTGCAGATTTATTTGGCGAAGAAGATCTTGTAGAAAGCATCAACAAAGGAAATATGGAGTTCGATTTACTTATTGCAACTCCAGATATGATGCCAAAGGTTGCAAAATTAGGAAGAGTTTTAGGACCTAGAGGTTTAATGCCTAATCCTAAAGCTGGTACAGTAACTAATGATATTGCTAATGCAATAAAAGAATTCAAAGCTGGTAAGTTGGAATTTAGAGCAGATAAGGCGGGTATCGTCCATGTCCGCTTTGGAAAAGCAAGTTTCACAAAAGAGGCTTTATTCGACAACTTAAAAACCTTACAAGAATCAATCGATAAAAATAAACCAAGTGGAGCTAAGGGAAAGTATTGGAAAACTTTTTATGTAACTTCAACAATGGGGCCTTCAGTTCAACTAGACATAAATGCTGTACAAGATTACCAACCTGAAGGTTAACCTTTTGTAGTATAATTTAAAGTGCAATAATACGGCCAAAGAAAGTAGGTTGATTTAGTTATTCTAAATTTTTAATTCCTACCGAGGACTCGTCTTAAATTATTTCTTTTTGGATCTAATAAAAGCGGCCTCTTTAAAAGGACTTTGCCGCATTTCCTGCTCTCCCTAAATTACGATCCAAAAAAACATCAATGGGCCGAACACTAGAGAATAAGCAACAAATCGTTACTGAGATTAAATCTCTTTTAAACGACTCGGAAATGGCTGTAGTTCTTGACTATAAAGGTTTAACTATCAAAGAGATGTCAGATTTGCGATCTAGATTGCAAACAACAAACGGCATTTGCAAAGTTACTAAAAATTCATTAATGCGTAAAGCTATTGATGGAGATAGTAATTGGAACGATCTTGAATCTTTACTGACCGGAACAAATGCTTTTGTCTTAATCAAAGAAGATGTAGGTGGTGCTGTAAAAGCTATCCAATCTTTTCAAAAAGACACCAAAAAATCCGAAACCAAAGGAGCTTTATTTGAAGGCAGACTTCTAAGCGATTCTGAAATAAAAGAAATTGCAAGTCTTCCATCTAAAGAAGTATTGATGGCAAAAATTGCTGGCGCTCTTAATGGCGTTGCAACAAAAATTGCGATCTCTATTAATGAAGTACCTTCTGGACTTGCTAGATCACTTAAACAACATTCTGAAAAATCAGAATCCTAAATTCAAAACCTAATTAACTTTTAAGAAAATGTCCGCAAAAACTGAAGAAATTCTTGAATCATTAAAATCTCTATCACTTCTAGAAGCATCTGAGCTTGTAAAGCAAATTGAAGAGGCTTTTGGTGTATCTGCTGCAGCTTCTGCAGGTGTAGTAATGGCAGCTCCAGGAGCAGCTGGTGGTGATGCAGATGGTGGCGCTGCTGAAGAAAAAACTGAATTTGATGTAGTTCTCGAAAGCTTTGATGCAGCTGCAAAAATCAAAGTACTTAAGGTTGTAAGAAATGCAACTGGTCTAGGTCTTGGCGATGCAAAAGCACTTGTTGAATCTGCACCAAAAACAGTAAAAGAAGGAATTGCTAAAGCAGATGCTGAATCTTTAAAGAAAGAGATTGAAGAAGCTGGAGGTAAAGTTACACTTAAGTAAGAGAATATTTTTTCAAGCCGATAGACTTTATATCGGCTTCAAAAATTATGAATATTGATAGTATTGCAATTGAAGCTGCAACAGATGGAGCTTGCAGTGGTAATCCAGGTCCAGGTGGTTGGGGTGGTCTAATAATTTTTGGCGACAAAAGTGAATTAGAAATAGGTGGTTCCGAGCAAAATACTACTAATAATAGAATGGAACTCACTGCGGCTATAAAAACACTTGAGAAATTAAAAACCTATAAATTAAAAGAAAACTTTAAATTAAGAACTGATAGTAAATATGTCATAGAAGGGTATACAAAATGGATTATTAATTGGAAGAGAAATGGATGGAAAACAAGCTCAGGAAAATCAGTTCAAAATCTTGATTTATGGAAAAAAATTGATCAATTAAGAATTAATGGTCTTGTAATGGAACATGTTAAAGGCCATAGCGGTAACAAACAAAATGATAGGGTAGATAAAATCGCGACTAATTATAGCAAAGGTATATCACTAAAAAGTAACTCAAAAGAGTCTGAATCTTCAGTAGAATTTTTTGAAAAAAGTGCACCTACAGAAATTCAGGAATTATTTTCAAGAAATGAATTAATTCAAAAATTTGCAGAAAAAAAATACTTGTTAAGTTCACCAGAACTAACTAACTTATTAGGGGAAGAAAACCACTTAAATATAAAACAATATTTACCTTTTGAATTGCGTAATTGGATATTGATTCCTAAAGGTGAAAAATATTGGATAATAGAAAAAAAGAATCCTGATTTTTTATGAATGAACAAAAGGGGGTATTTAAAAATCTTTATAAAAAATTGGTTACTCCTATACTAAAAAAAGACTCCGGAATCGATGCAGAATATTTAACTAATTTATCTCTTAACCTTCTATCATTCAGTTCAAGAAAATATAATTGGCCATTAGTTTCAAATATCCTAAAAAATATAAATGAAGAATTTTCCATAACTGACCAAAGGTTAACTCAGAACATATGTGGAATAAATTTTTGTAATCCAATTGGTTTAGCTGCGGGTTTTGACAAAAATGGAAATGCTGCGAACATATGGAAAAATTTTGGTTTTGGATTTGCTGAACTTGGTACAGTAACTAAGTTTGCTCAAGAAGGTAATCCCAAGCCAAGGTTGTTTAGATTAGCAGAAGAAGAGGCGGCATTAAATAGAATGGGTTTTAATAATAATGGTGCTGAAAATCTAGTTAAAAACTTTCTTGAACAAGGTATTGAGTTTAAAAAAAACAGGGAGAATATTTGTTTAGGGATAAATTTCGGGAAGTCAAAAATTACAGGTTTATCTCAAGCAAAAGATGATTATTTAACTTCTCTAAAATTATTAATTCCATATTGTGATTACGCAGCAATAAACGTAAGTTCTCCAAATACTGAAGGACTAAGAAAGTTACAAGATCCAATTCTTCTAAAAGAACTTCTTAGAGAAATTAAAAACTTACCTAATTGTCCACCATTATTTGTAAAAATTGCGCCAGATTTAGGCCTTAAAGATATTGAAGATATTTGCCAATTAATAATCGAGGAAAACATCGATGGAATAATTGCTACAAACACCAGCATTGATAGATTAGGTCTTGAAAATAGAAAGATCATGAAAACCGGATTATTACTCTCTCAAGAGAATGGAGGATTAAGTGGAAGGCCTCTACAAAAAAAAGCAAATCAAATAATAAAACATATACATAATATTGATAAAAAAATTATTTTAATTGGCGTTGGTGGAATAGATAGTCCTGAGTCCGCTTGGGAAAGAATTTGTTCTGGAGCATCATTAATTCAACTTTATACAGGATGGATATATAAGGGTCCACAATTAGTACCAAATATACTTGAGGGTATTATAAAGCAACTCAATAACCATCAATTATCTAATATAAAAGATGCAATTGGATCAGATTTAAAATGGGTTGAATAAATTTAGAGAATGAATAATGAACCTCATGATTACTCAACGTTAGCCATGCAAGGATCAAACTTAAAGCACGGTGGAAATGTATATGCAACTGCGAAAAAATTAAATTTATTACCCTCCGAAATCATTGATGCAAGTGCATCATTAGTACCCTTTGATCCCCCTCAAATACTAATAGATTCAATAAATGCGGAAATTAAGAATCTTAGCTTTAGATATTACCCAGAAAGAAACTTGAGTGATCTGAAAGAAATAATCAGCAAATTTCATGGGATAAATCCAGACAATATATTGCCTGGCAATGGAGCTTCTGAACTAATAACCTGGGCAGGTTATGAAGCATCCAAATTTGGAATAAGTTGTATTCCTTCTCCATCATTTGTTGATTATGAAAGATCTTTAAATTGTTGGAATAGCAATTTTATACATTGCGAATTACCAAAAAACTGGAATGATATTTTTCCTCAATCATTTCCGCTTCATCCAAAAGGTGATGTTATTTGGATAACAAATCCACATAACCCTACCGGCCAATTATGGGAAAAGAATTCATTGGAGGAAATTGTGAAAAAATATAAATTAGTTATCTGTGATGAAGCTTTCTTATCGATAACACCTAATGGAGACAAAGAATCTTTAATACCATTAACCCAAAGATTTGATAATTTATTAGTCTTGAGAAGCTTGACCAAAATCTTCAATATTCCTGGTCTTAGATTAGGTTACGTTATTGGCTCATCGAAAAAACTTAAACAATGGGAAATAAATAGAGATCCTTGGCCTTTAAATTCATTTGCTATTAAAGCCGGAATTGATCTACTAAGTAATAAGAAATTCTATGAACAGTGGACAAAACAGATTCACAGCTGGATAAATATTGAAAAAAAAAGAGTATTTGAAAAATTATCAAAAATAGAAAACCTTAAAGTTCATGACTCTTCAACCAACTTTTTTTTAATAGAAAGTAAAACATCCTTGTCGCAAAATATAAAATACTTAGAAAATAAGGGAATATTGCTTAGAGAATGCAGTTCATTTAGATTTCTTGACGAAAAGTGGGCCAGAATAAGTTTGCAAAGTATGAAAAATAACACTCTTTTATGTAAAGAAATTCAGAATTCCTTTAAAAAATAATTAATAAATTTTTTAATCTCATTTTTAGATTTAATTTTATTATTATTTTCCATGTTCTTCTTCATGAGATCTAATATTTCATAATGATTTTTTCCCTTTTTTGATTTTATTTTAAAAATTCTTTCTAGAATTTCTTCAAAAACTTCTTTAGAAATTTTATTCTGATTGATCAAAACTGAGCCTCCAGTTTCAGCAAGAATCATTGCATTTTTATCCTGATGATTATTTTTAGAATCTGGATATGGAATTAAAATTGAAGGTTTTTCAGCCTCTATTAGTTCATTAATTGTTCCTGCACCAGATCTCGATATTACAAGATCACAGTTTTGAATTAAAGCTGCTATTTCATTAGTAAATTTCTTTTGAATATAATTTTTGGAGTTTTTTACATGAAAAGGTTGTTGATTAGATTCGCCAATAATATGCACTATCCGAAACTTCTTTTTCAATAAAAATTCTAGAGAGTCGTAAATAATTTGATTAATAGCTTTTGCTCCTTGACTACCTCCCATAACAATCAAAAGAGGTCCTTTTCCTTTTGGAACCCATGCTGGTAAGAGATTAGATTTATAGAATTGATCCCTTAAAAGGGTACCAGTGAAAATAGTTTTACAATTTTTTAAATAAAAATTTGTTTTCTTAAATCCTAAAAGAACATAGTTGCATAAAAAACCAAAATTTTTAGTGACCATTCCTGGTATTAAATTTGATTCATGGATAATGACAGGTATCCTAAGAAGTTTTGAAGCAACAATAGTAGGAGCGGATATATAACCTCCAGTCGTAAAAACCAAGTTAATTTTTTTTTCCTTTAAAATCCTAATTATTTGGAAAGTTGACATCAAAATTTTTATATATTGGTAAAACAAAAAAATATTTTTTCTTGGTGTATTTATATTCAAAGTCGTCAAGTTATATTTTTTTGGAATAAAATTAGCATCAAATCTTTGATCAACCCCCAACCAATGAATATTCCATTCATCTTCTACCTCTTTAGAAACTGCTAAAGCTGGGAAAATATGCCCTCCTGTTCCACTAGCTGCAACTAATAAATTATTTTTTTTAGACATAAATACGTAAATTAGTAAAATGAAAATAACACATAATAAATATGTTTAATTTAAACTTATTCAAAAATATAGGAGTACCTCTCTATTTATTTATTTATCTCATAATTCCCTATTCAGCAATAACGCAAACTTTAAAAATTGACTTTATAAGAAATCTAGAAAACTCTTTAAATGCTAGAGATTTAGAATTTATTAGGGAAAATTTTAGAAACGACCATCAACAAAATATACCAAAACAATTTTCAAAGATTATTAATGATTTCCCTAACAGCAAATGGAAGATCAAAAGATTAAAATCTAATCTTCCAAATAAAGATATTTTGCGAATAAAAGTTTCTGGAAAAAAAATGGTTAATGGAGAAATACAAATACTCGAATCTAATTTTGATTATTTATTTTCTATTGTGAATGGAAAAATAAATGAAGGGATTATCAAAAATTTATTCACAACAATAAGAAATGATGATAAGAAGATAGATATTAGTTTTAAAATTCCAGATAAAGTTTTGACTGGTTCAAAATATGATATTGACATTATTCTAAATCAACCTCTTGAAGAAGTGATTATTGCTGGAGCTATAAAACCTCATCAAGTTAATTCATTTTTTGAACAAGAAATATTATTGGAGCCTTTAGCGTCTGGGGGAATTTTTAAAATGACAAGAGCTCCTTCAAGATCAGGGATGCAAATATGGTCAGGAATCATAGCTCACCCAGAGGGAATGATTACTTTCACAAAGAGTATTGATATTGTTGATGAAATATAGCTTAAGCGTCGTTTAAAGCAGCTACACCAGGTAACGTTTTACCTTCTAAAAGTTCTAAACTAGCACCACCTCCAGTAGATATATGAGACATTTTCTCAGCTAATCCTGCCTTCTCCACTGCTGCAACTGAATCTCCACCACCAATTATTGTACAAACTTCAGAAAAAGCACTTAAGTCCGCAAGAGTCGTAGCTATTGCATTTGTACCGTCTGCAAATTTATCAAATTCAAAAACTCCCATTGGACCATTCCAAATAATTGTCTTACATTCTGCAAGAGCATTCTGAAAAACTTTAATGGAATCTGGACCAATATCAAGACCCATCCAATTGCCACTAATTGAATCAATTTGAGATATTTTACTATTGGCGTCCGGAGAAAATTCATCAGCTAAAACAACATCAGTGGGTAATAATAATTCTACTCCTTTTGCTTTTGCTTTTGCTTCTAAATCTTTAGCAAGCTCGAGTTTATCTTCTTCAACAAGGCTCTTTCCGACATCTAAACCTCTAGCTTTATAAAAAGTGAAAATCATACCTCCACCAATCATGATTTTGTCACACTTATCTAGTAAAGAATCAAGTACTCCTATTTTGCTACTAACCTTTGATCCTCCAACTATTGCTGCCAATGGACGCTTTGGAGAATCTATTGCTCCTTGTAAGTATTTCAATTCTTTTTCTAAAAGGAATCCAGCTACTGAGGGACTTAAATAATTAGTAACGCCTTGAGTTGAAGCATGAGCTCTATGAGCAGCACCGAAAGCATCATTTACATACATATCTGCATGTGATGCTAATTTTTTAGCAAACTCCAGGTCGTTCTTTTCCTCTTCACCAAAAAAACGAACATTTTCAAGTAAAAGAACATCTCCATTAGATAAGCTATTTGATTGTGCAACTGCTTCATCACCAATACAACTGTTAGTAAGAGCAACATTTTGCCCCAACAATTCACTTAATCTTGCTGCTACTGGAGTTAATCTCATTTTTTCATTTACCTGACCCTTAGGTCTGCCAAAATGAGCAGCTAAAATAACTTTTGCAGAATGATTAATAAGATATTCAATAGTTGGGATCGCTGCACGAATACGCGTATCGTCGGTTATTTGACCATCTTCATTTAATGGAACATTAAAATCTACTCTTAAAAGAACTTTTTTTCCTTCTAAATGTGTCTTATCAAGACTGGAAAGAGATAATTTTGACATTAAACAAGCTTAATTTTTAATCTTAAGACCCTAACGTTAATTTGGTCTTATTGGGTTAAAAAGTAGTTACTGTTACCTATGCCTTAATAAATTTTAAGAATTAACGATTATAAAAATTTTTTAGTCATTAAATTTATACTAAACTCTAGAAGTAAATACTTTTGAAACTTATAAAAACTAAAAGGAATACAAAATTTTATTTGATTTATTGAAGTGAACATACCCACAATTCAATGGTACCCAGGCCATATCGCAAAAGCAGAAAAGAAATTATCTGAAGTTATCAATAAAGTAGATTTAGTTATAGAAGTTAGAGATGCACGAATTCCTTTGTCAACAGGACATCCACATTTAAATAAATGGATAAATAATAAAAAACATATTCTTGTTATTAACAGATCAGACATGATCTCCCCTAATACAATCAATAGTTGGAATAAATGGTTTAATGCTAAAGATCAATATCCTCTTTGGTGTGATGCTAAAAGAGGAATAGGTATTAAAGAAATTTGTAAGTCAGCCAAAGATTCCAGGTCGTCAATCGACGATAGAAGACTCTCTAGAGGAATGCGTATTAGGCCAATTAGAGCCCTTACACTTGGTTTTCCAAACGTAGGAAAGTCAGCATTAATTAATAGAATTGCAAAAAAAAGAGTTGTAGATAGCGCTAAGAAAGCAGGCGTGACTCGTAATTTAAGATGGATAAAATTAGAAAGTGGTATAGATCTGCTAGATGCTCCTGGTGTTATACCTCCAAATTTAGAAGATCAAAAATCGGCACTTAATCTTGCACTGTGTGACGATATTGGTGAAGCTGCTTATGAAATTGAGAGTGTCGCAATTGGATTTATCAAAATTATATCCACTCTCAACAAAGATAAGAATGCGAATATCTCAGTTAAACAAATATCTAATAGATATGGAGTTGATATTGCAAAAGGCTTTAAGAGTCCTTCTGCTTGGATCGACGAAGCAGCTTCAAAACATACCTCAGGCGATAAAAGGAGAATGTCTCATAAGTTATTGGAAGATTATAGAAATCAAATGCTGGGTAAAATTGCTTTAGAAGTCCCACTATGGAATTAAATAATCAAAATTCTTTCGGCATTGGAGAAGGTGAGCTTATAGAAATTATTTATGAGCTACCTCTTCCTATGAGGCTAGACAGATGGTTGGTAAGTAAAAGGCCAGAACAAAGTAGAGCAAGAATTCAACATTTTATAAATTCAGGTTTAGTACTTGTAAACTATAAGACCGCGAAAGCAAAGACCCCATTAAAAAATGGCGACAATGTTCAAATATGGATGCCTCCTCCAGAACCTCTTATTTATTTGAAACCTGAAAAAATGGATTTAAATATCCTTTTTGAAGATGAGCACATCATAGTAATCAATAAACAATCTGGACTAATTGTTCATCCAGCCCCTGGACACAAATCTGGAACTTTAGTGAATGGATTACTTTTTCACTGTAAAGATCTACCTGGAATTAATGGGAAACTAAGACCTGGGATTGTTCACAGATTAGATAAAGATACCTCCGGATGTATGGTTGTTGCAAAAAGCCAAGAGGCATTAGTAAATCTCCAGAAACAAATTAAAGAAAAAATAGCATCACGCGAATATATTGCAGTAATTCATGGAGCACCTAATTCTGAAGAAGGCCAAATAGTGGGACACATTGGCAGAGATAAATTAAATAGATTGAAATATAAAGTAGTTGAAGAAACTTCAGGAAGGTATGCCTGTACCTATTGGAAATTAGAAGAAAGATTTGGGAATTACTCATTAATGAGTTTCAAGCTAGATACGGGGCGAACGCATCAAATAAGAGTTCATTGCGCTCACATTAATCATCCAATTGTGGGTGATCCGTTATATGGAAGATGTAGTAAACTACCTTGTAAATTAGATGGCCAAGCTTTACACGCCATTAAGCTTGGACTTACACATCCAATAAATGGTGAAGAAATGATATTTGAATCAGAATTACCATTAGATTTTCAAAAATTACTAAATGTTCTTAAAGTTAAATAAGATTTAAAGAGGAATTTAGAAGCGATTTTGTATACGTGTTTTGAGTTTTAGTGAATATTGTAGAACTTTCTCCTTCATCAACTATCTTTCCGTGATTCATAACTAGCAACCTATCACAAAATCTTTTAGCAATGCCTAAATCATGAGTAATAAAGATAATCGTTAAATTCATTTTTTCTTGCAAGACTCTAAGTAATTCAAGAATCTCTATTTTTACTGAAGCATCCAACATATTTACGCTCTCATCACAAATCAAAATTTTTGGTTTCAACAATAGCGCTCTTGCTAATGAAATTCTTTGCAATTGACCACCAGATAATTGACTAGGATAAGAATTAAAAAAATCATTATTTAAGGGAAGATTTAAATTTCTTAACATTAATTTTATTTCTTTTTCGATTTTTCTTTTATCTGAAATTTTTTGAATAAAAAATATATCTTCCAAAATATTTTTAATTTTCATTTTCGGATTCAAACTTGAAAAAGGATCTTGAAAAATAATTTGCACATTATTGTTATTTTTAAAAGATTTATTTTTTTTCGATGGATGATTTTTATCATAAATTTTGATTTCACCACCTCTTACTTTAAGAAGTCCAATTAAAGCCCTACATAATGTACTTTTACCGCTCCCTGAAGAACCAACTATTCCAAGAGTCTCATTCTCATATAACTTGAAACTAACTTCATTTAAAGCCTTATTCCATTTATTAATGAAAATTGAAGAATTTAATTTATACCAATGTCTTAGGTTATTAACCTCTAAAACTACCTCATCTCGAGCATTATTTTTAGTATTTGGTTCTAATACTATTTTTGAAGCATTTACTAACTTATTCCCGATATCTGATTTTGGTGATTGAAAAATATCCAATATATTCCCTTTTTCAACAATCGATCCCTTTTCAATTATTACAACTTTTTTACACCACTTTGCTGCAAGATTTATATCGTGACTAATTAAAATTAAAGTAGTATCAAATTCATTACATAGATGAATTATTGCTTGCATAATTTCAAAACTTGTTTTGGTATCTAAGCTTGTTGTAGGTTCATCAGCTATTAATAATTTAGGTTTCAAAGCAAGTGCCATTGCTATAGAAACTCTCTGTCTCATTCCACCGCTAAATTGATGTGGGAAAGAATCAAGTCTACTTTCTTCAATTCCTACTTTTTGAAAAACTTCTTTTACTAATTTTTTAATAAGTACAGATGATTTAGTTCGATAATGCGTTTTAAATAATTCATATAAATGATCACCAACTCTCATTAGCGGATTAAGTTTTTTTATAGAGTCTTGATAAATAAATCCAAAATTCTTTCTTCTAAATAATTGTGCATCTTTGTTATTTATTTTCCTAGGATCTACACTAGAAATCGATAAATACCCTTTAGAACTGGCCTTTTCAGGCAATATATTTACTAATGTTTTTGCAAAAGTGGTCTTTCCACATCCAGAAGGTCCTATTATGGCCAAATGATCTCCACTATCTATTTCCAAATTAAAATTTTTGATAATAGGTTGCTGTTTTAAACCATATTTAACAGTAAGATTTTTAACTACAATAATTTTTTCTTTATTTATTTCCATGATTTATAGCAAATTTTTCTAGACCTAAATAAAATACATCTAAAGCAATATAAAATGTCCGAGGCAGCTGCAAATTCAAAAGAAAAAAACGAAATTGAAGTTTCCAAAACTATTTTGCCTGAAAATAAAAAATATGAAAGTGTATCTTTGAATTATCAAATAAAAATTCCCGATTGGCTTCTTAAAGATATTCATAATTTTGAAAAATCAAATAAAGAAAATGATGAGAATCAAAACCTTATAGTAAAGGCTTTTAAACTTGCTTATAAAGCTCATGATGGACAATTCCGCGCGAGTGGCGAGCCATACATTATCCACCCGGTTGCTGTTGCAAATCTCCTCAAAGAAATAGGTGCTAGTTCATCTGTTATTGCTGCAGGCCTTTTACATGATGTTGTTGAAGATACTGGCATTGATTTATCCGAAATAGAAACAAATTTTGGATTAGAAGTAAAAATACTTGTAGAAGGAGTAACAAAATTAGGAGGTATTCACTTTAACAACAGGACTGAAGCACAAGCTGAAAATCTTAGGAAAATGTTTTTGGCTATGGCCAGCGATATCAGAGTTGTCTTAGTAAAACTTGCAGATCGACTTCATAACATGAGAACAATTGAATGGCTAAATGATGAGAAAAAACTAAGAATAGCAAGAGAAACAAGAGAGATTTATGCACCATTAGCTAATCGACTAGGAATAAACAGATTTAAATGGGAATTAGAAGATTTAGCTTTTAAATTCCTAGAGCCTAAAGAATATCAAGATCTTAAAGATCAAATCTCTGTTAAAAGAAGTGATAGAGAAAAAAGATTAAAAGTAACTTTGAATCTTATGAAGGAAAACTTGGTTTCAGCAGGTTTGAAAAATTTTGAAATAACAGGAAGGCCAAAACA
Source organism: Prochlorococcus sp. AG-402-L23 (assembly GCA_003216635.1). GTDB lineage: Bacteria > Cyanobacteriota > Cyanobacteriia > PCC-6307 > Cyanobiaceae > Prochlorococcus_A. The sequence goes on from QCIO01000002.1 coordinate 127,764, forward strand.
TCTTTATGGCATCTGGAGCAAAATGGAAAGACAACAAAAGCATTTTCACGAGATTTATGATGTTGCTGCCCTAAGAATTATCGTGGACAATTCAGATAGTTGTTATAGAGCTTTAGCAGTTGTTCATGATACTTTCAAACCAATTCCAGGTAGATTTAAAGACTATATAGGATTACCAAAACCCAATGGATACCAGTCCTTACACACTTCTGTAATTGGAAGACATCGACCTATTGAAGTTCAAATTAGAACTACTTCCATGCATCAAATTGCTGAATATGGTATTGCCGCTCATTGGCAATACAAAGAGGGTGGTTCTCCTGCTAAAAGTAATGCTGAGAGATTTAATTGGCTAAGACAATTAGTAGAATGGCAACAAGAAGGTAATGAAGGTGATCATAATGATTATTTAGCTTCAATTAAAGAAGATTTATTTGATGAGGAAGTATTTGTGATCACTCCAAAAGGAGATGTTGTTGGTTTAAGGAAAGGATCTACCGCGATAGATTTCGCCTACAGAATTCATTCTGAAGTTGGAAATCATTGTAATGGAATAAGAATTAATGAAAAGCTTTCTCCATTATCTACAGCACTTCAAAATGGTGACTTCATAGATATTTTGACAAGTAATAATGCTACTCCAAGCTTGGATTGGCTGAACTTTGTAGTTACGCCAACTGCTAAAAATAGAATCCGCCAATGGTATAAGAAAAGCCATCGTGATGAAACGATTAAAAGAGGTAGAGATTTACTTGAAAAAGAAGTAGGCCGAAAAGGTTTTGAAGCATTACTTTCTAGTGAAGCCATGAAAAAAGTTGCAAATCGATGCAATTTAAAAACTACTGAAGACCTTCTTGCATCTCTTGGTTTTGGTGGTTTAACTTTGCATCAAGTATTAAACAGACTAAGAGAAGAAATAAAACTACAGACAGAAGATGTAAAAAATGATTCTGACTCTGAAATAGCAAAATCTCTTAAAAGTAATAGTAATTTATCCACTAATAAATCTAATAGGACAGCTAAATCACCAATTTCCGGGATAGAAGGTCTTGATTACAGAATAGGTAAATGCTGTACCCCACTTCCAGGCGAGGATATTATCGGAACTGTATCGCTCGGCAACCATGGGATAACGATACATAGGGAAGATTGTGAAAATGTAATACCAATTCCAATAGAGAGAAGATTACCTGTTGGTTGGAATCAAGATAATAAAACTGGCGATAATAAGTTTCCAATTCAGCTACGAATAGAAGTAATTGATAGAGTTGGAGTTCTTAAAGATATTCTTATGCGGTTATCTGATAAAGGTATAAACGTTAGCGATGCCAATGTTAAAACTGCTTATGGTAAGCCAGCTATTATAAACCTTTGTGTAGGTCTTGAAAGTTATAATCAACTTCACAAAACAATTGAACAAATTAAATCAATGGCAGATGTTTTAGACATTGCCAGAGTTGGACAAAGTTAATTTTAAAATCAGATCAATCTATCTTTTAATTTTTATCTTGTAGATAAAGAAAACAATACTGCCGCAAATCAAAGCTAATAAAATACCTACACAAGATGAACCTAAGAGTAATTTTAGGGAAAAAATTCTACCTTGTTTCCATAAGTCATCAATAACTAAACTTTTTTCAAGAATTTTATTAGAAGAATTATTTAAAAAAATCGAACCAACTTTATAGTTAAAATAATAAAGTGGAATATAAGTAAAAGGGTTGCTGATCCAGGTACCAATTGCAGCTAGAACAATATTTCCCTTAGCTATTTTCGCAAAAAATACCCCTATTAAAGTCTGAAACCCAAAAAAAGGAAAGCAGCCACTAAATACCCCTATAGCTAAACCTTTAGCATTAAAGAAAGGACTTCCATTCTGATTCCTAAATAATGATAGAATTTTCTTATGGGTAATATCTCTTTTAAATCTCATTCAGAAAGAAAATTTCAAAATTAAATTCTTGATAATCTTACTTAATTATCCATAACAAAGCGAGAGATGGATTCGATAGTTACTACAGAAGATACGATAGCCGCAATTGCTTCAGCTATTAGTATAGGGAAAGGAGGAGTTGCGATAATAAGAGTATCAGGGAAAGACTCAATAAATTCTTGCAAAAAGATTGTTCAAACTAAATCTAAATATGCATGGGAATCACATAGAGTTTTTAATGGTTTTATTCAGGAAAATAAACAAAATAAATTTATAGATGAGGTTTTAATTTTAGTGATGAAATCACCAAATAGCTTCACAGGAGAAGATGTTGTTGAACTTCATTGCCATGGAGGAATTATCCTAGTAAATAAAGTTCTAAAGAGATTATTATCTAGTAATTCTAGAGTTAGACTTGCAAACCCAGGAGAGTTTAGTCAAAGAGCTTTTCTTAATGGAAAAATAGATCTTACTCAAGCCGAGTCGATTAATCAATTAATTAATGCAAGCAATACGAGATCAGCAGAGTTAGCTTTTAGTGGGGTGCAAGGAGAAATAAAGAAAAAAATTAATGATATTAAAAATGACCTTATAAATCAACTTTGCGAAATAGAAGCGAGAGTTGATTTTGAAGAAGACTTCACAGATTTTGATTACACCAAATATCTAAAAAACATTAAAAAAGTAAAAGAAAAAATAGAATTCCTAATAGAAAATGCAAAAAGAAATTCATATATTCACAATGGAATATCCATTGCGCTTATAGGCAAAACAAATGTTGGTAAAAGCTCTTTACTAAATTTGCTAGCAAAAAAAGAGAAGGCAATCGTAACTAATATTCCTGGAACAACTAGAGATATTATTGAAGTTAATTTAACTATTAATGATATTCCAATGAAAATAATTGATACTGCTGGCATAAGAGAAACTCATGAACAAATTGAAAGTATTGGAATTAAAAAAAGTTTTGGGAAAATTAAAGAGTCAGATTTTATAATTTATATTTATAGTCTTGAAGAAGGATTTAATGAAGAAGACAAAAAAATAATACAAGAAATCCCCAAAGAAAAATTAATTACTATTTTGGGAAATAAAAAAGATTTAATTGATTGCAAAAATATTAATTCAAATGAGTTAAAAAACACAATTCTTATGAGCATTAAGAATAATGATGGTGAAAGATTATTAATCGATACAATCATAAAAAAATGCGGATTAAAACAAGTAGAAAATATTAATATATTTTTAAACGAAAGACATCTAACAAATTTGTCTGGTTGCCTATCTAATTTAAATGATACTGATGAAATAATTAAAAATAAATTGCCATTTGATTTGTTATCAATAGAACTGAGAGATGGAATTCAAAACTTATCTAAAATAACTGGTCAAGAATTAACAGAGGAACTTCTAGATAATATTTTTTCTAAGTTTTGTATTGGTAAATAAATTTGAGTTAAATTACATAGTGATATATAGTTGACTTTTTAACTTCATTTGAATTTTTTTTAATTATTTTTTAGTTTAGTGGATTTAAATACTCCAATAATAAGTAAGATCATTGATAATTGGATCGATGAAGATATAGGTAAGGGAGATCTTACAAGTCCTTCTATTACAGAAGAGAATGGGAATGCATATTGGATTGCAAAAGAGGAGGGTATATTTTGTGGGGTTGAGATTATAAAAGAAATTTTTAAGAAAATTGATTTAAAAATCAGTCCAAAATTTAATATCTCTGATGGAGATAAATTTGTTAAAGATCAAAAAATCTTAGAAATATATGGACCTTCAAAAAGTTTACTCGCTAGTGAAAGGATAAGCTTAAATATAGCAATGCATTTATCTGGAATATCAACATATACAAAGAATCTTATAGATAAGTTAGAAGGTACAAATATAAAATTAGCAGATACTAGGAAAACTACTCCTGGCTTAAGAATATTTGAAAAATATGCATTCAAATGCGGAGGTGGATTGAATCATAGAATGGGATTATACGATGCAGCGATGATAAAAGAAAATCACATTGCATGGACTGATAATCTTAATAATGCAGTAAAAAAAATTCGACTAAATTCGCCTTTTACAACTCATATAATAATTGAAGCTGAGAATATTGAACAGGCAAAAGAAGCAGTATTAGCAGGAGCAGATAGTGTCTTATTGGATGAACTTAGCCCAGAAATAATCAAAAAAAACGTTCAAGAATTAAGAGATTTATCAATGAATAGCTTAAAAAAAGAAGTCAATAAAAATTTGATAATAGAAGTTTCTGGAATTAACCCTAAAGAAATTAGTAAATATCTAATAAAAGGTATTGATTTGATTTCAACAAGTTCTTCAATTACCAAAAGTAATTGGATAGATTTAAGTATGCGTTATATTAATTAATTATATATATAAATAATTGAATAATTAATGATAATCATTTTTAAAGAATTAACAAAACAATTTGAACAATCTCTTTTAGATAGTCTTGAAAAAAATGATAAAAAAGGAGAATTCGACAATCTCAGAAAAAATTTAGTTACACAATCATCAAAAGAAGAGTTTGGTGATTATCAATGTAATGTTTGTCTAAGTTTATCTAAAATATATAAAAAGAAACCAAGAGAGATATCTGATGATTTTGTTTATCTTTTAAATAAAAATAAAAGCATATCAAAATTATGCAAGAGTCTAGAAATTGCAGGGCCTGGGTTTATAAATATAAGATTAAAAGATGAAGTACTATTAAATGAAATCAAATCAAAACTTCAATGCCAAAGGGCTGGAGTACCTCAAATTAAGAAAGATTTAGATAGTGGCTTATCAAATAAAGTCATTGTAGATTTTTCTAGTCCTAATATTGCTAAAGAAATGCATGTAGGGCATTTAAGATCAACAATAATAGGAGATTCAATATCCAGAATTTTCGAGTTAAGAGGTTATCAAGTATTAAGAATAAATCATGTTGGCGATTGGGGAACGCAATTTGGAATGCTTATTACTCAGCTCAAAGATTTATATTCAAATGACCTAGAAGAGATAGGAAAGATCAAGATAAGTGATTTAGTTGAATTTTATAAAGAATCAAAAAAAAGATTTGATAAAGAATCTGAATTCCAAAAAAGATCTAGAGAGGAAGTAGTTAAGTTACAAAGTGGAGATATTAAATCGATTAAAGCTTGGAAGTTATTATGTGATCAATCTAGAAAAGAATTTGATGAAATCTATAAAAATTTAAAAATAAAAATAGAAGAAAGAGGTGAATCTTTTTATAATCCCTTCTTAAAATCAGTTATTGAGGATTTGAATTTAAAAAAAATATTAGTAGAAGATCAAGGAGCAAAATGCGTATTTTTAGATGGGATGACTAATAAAGAAGGCAAACCTTTACCGCTAATTATTCAAAAAAAAGATGGGGGTTTTAATTATGCCACCACAGATCTTGCTGCTATAAGATACAGATTCAATAAACCTCCTAATGGGGATGATGCTTCGAGAATTATTTATGTAACTGATCATGGTCAAGCAAATCATTTTGTTGGAGTTTTTCAAGTTGCAAAAAAAGCAAAATGGATCCCAGACAATTGTCAAGTAGACCATGTCCCTTTCGGTTTAGTTCAAGGAATTGATGGCAAAAAACTAAAGACAAGAGAAGGTGAAACAATACGTTTAAAAGATTTATTAAAAGAAGCAGTTAGAAGAGCAAAAGAAGATTTATTGAAAAGATTAGAAGATGAAAATCGTTATGAGACAGAAGATTTTATTGCAAATACTTCAAGAATCATTGGATTAGGAGCTGTTAAGTATGCAGATTTAAGCCAAAATAGGATTACTAATTATCAATTTAGTTTTGATAAAATGCTTTCCCTTAATGGAAATACTGCTCCTTATTTGCTATATACACTTGTAAGAATTGCAGGTATTAAAAGAAAAAATGATTTTGTTTATGAATCTAAAGATTTTCAATATTTAAAGTATGAACATAAATCTGAGTGGAAACTTATCAGAAAATTACTTAAGTTTGATGAAGTCATAATATCTATTGAAAAAGACTTAATGCCAAATAGATTATGCAATTATCTTTTTGAGCTATGTCAGACTTTTAATAGATTCTATGATCAAGTTCCAATACTCAAAGAAGAAAAATATATAAAAATTTCTAGACTTAATTTATGTGATCTAACTGCAAAGACACTAAAATTAAGCTTAGAGCTCCTAGGAATTGAAACTTTAGAAAGAATGTAATGAATAATTTTGATCAATTAAATAATCTTTTCCCAAGACCAAGAGAAGAAATAATAAATATGCAGTCTTACTCTGCACCTTTAGAAAATAGAAGAAATTTACTGCGCTTAGACTTTAATGAAAATACTCTAGGTCCAAGTCCGAATGTTTTAGAAGCATTACAAGCGATAAAATTAGATGAGATTTCAATTTATCCAGAATATAATTTATTAAAAAAATTTTTATGTGATAAATATCTTGATTCAAGAAAATTTGATAATGATGAAATAGGAATTTTCAATGGTGCAGACGCAGCAATAAATGCAATTTTCAATTGCTTTGGAGAGAAAGATCAAATTTTTCTAACAACGAATCCAACTTTTGGTTACTATTCTCCTTGTTCAGAAATGCGAGGAATGAAGAAAATAACTTGTTCTTACATTGGAGAAAATTTTCTATTCCCCATCGAAGAATTTAGTGAAAAAATTATAAAGTATAATCCAAAATTAATATTTATTTGTAATCCAAATAATCCAACAGGAACAGTTTTAAGTGCTCAAGAGATAATGAACTTAGCAAATATCAAAAACGATTCATTGATAATTGTTGATGAACTATATGAAAAATTTAATGGAGATAGTCTTCTTGAATCGATAGATTTTGAAAAGAATAACAATATACTAATAATCCAATCTCTCTCAAAAACAGCTGGTTTAGCTGGTTTAAGAATAGGTTTTACTTTTGGCAATAAAAATTTAATTAATTACATCAATAAAGTTACAGGACCATATGATGTAAATAGCTTTGCTATAACTGCAGCATTAGCATCACTTAAAGACAAATCATATATTGATAATTATGTTTTAGAAGTAAAAAAAGCAAGGGAATGGATTTTAAATAAATTTAAATCAACAAAAATCAGAACTCACTTTAGTGGTGGTAATTATTTCTTAATTTGGCCAAAAAAAGATCCTGAAATTTTAATACAACAGATGAGAGGAAAAGGTATTCTTATCAGAAGTATGGAAAACAAAAAAGATATTAGTGAGTCAATAAGGGTTAGTATTGGAACTAAAGAACAAATGATTTTATTCTGGGAGAATTACAAGGTCTTAGATTTAATAAATTAATTACCAAAAATATAAATTGTATTTTGATCGATTATTTTAGGTTGTATTTGAAAATCTTTTCCAACATATTTTACTTTAAAATCTTTCATATTTTCGATAAATAAATCAGCATTTGAGAAATCACATTCTTTATTAATTTTTTTGCCACTAGCAAAGTGAACTGGAATAACTACATTAGGTTTTAGAAGCTTAACTATTCTTGAAGCCTCTTGCCCATCATAAGATTTTATTCCTCCTCCAATTGAAATAAATAAGATATCTGGGCGAGACAAAATAATTTTACTATTGATATCAATATCACCAGCAGCACCTCCCATATGAACAATTTTAAGATTATTCTGCTCCCAACTCCAAACAGTTGCCATCCCAAATCTTCTTCCATCTACTCTGTCATGTGGGACGGAAATTCCATTTAATAAAATATCCTCAAATTGATAGATTCCTGGCTCAACAAACATTAATTGATCATTAGGATTATAACCTTCATCTGGAAGCCTAGAACTAGCCAAAATAAAATCTGCGTTGACTTCTTTTGGCTCCTTTAAATTGCTTGCACAACCTATTGCTTTAAAGGGATTTATAAGAATCGATTTTTCTGTACTATTAATTAAAAAACTACTATGTCCCAAACTTTTTATTACTAAATTCCTTGCCAATAATGGGGTAGGTAAGAAAGAGCTAAATAATATAAAAAAGAAAACGTTTTTAATTTTAGAAATCATATTATTAATTTTTTTTATTTTACTTTTGTTCAGCCATTTTTAGAAAATTACTAATTAATTTATGACCAAATTGTGTCAATACACTTTCAGGATGAAACTGTACCCCATGTAAATGCTTATATTCTTTGTGAGAAATAGCCATAATAGTTGAGTCTTCTAAAGTCGCAGTTATCTCGAAACAAGATGGTAATGAACTTGAATCTACTATAAGACTATGATATCTAGTCGCCACAAATGGAGTCTCGATATCTTTAAACAAACCTTTTTGATTATGAAATATTTTGGATGTCTTACCATGCATAAGTTCTTTCCCAACTACAACCTTACCTCCAAAAGCTTGGGCCAAAGCTTGATGCCCTAAACAAACTCCTAATGTGGGAATATTTTTAGATAATTTTTTTAGTATTGGCAGACAAATTCCAGATTGATCTGGATTACCAGGACCTGGAGATAATAGGATGCCACTAGGATTTAGTTTGATAATTTCTTCTAAATTAATTTCATCATTTCTTTTAACTATTAATTCTCTAGTTATTTCATGCTCAACAGAAAGTTCTCCTAAATATTGAACAAGGTTATATGTAAAACTATCGTAATTATCAATAACAAGAAACATATTTATATAGATTCAAATAACAACTTTATTTTAGGAACAAAGATATATACAGCAATAATAACAGAATTAATGGAAGCTAATAACACTGCTCCTGCAGAAGTATCTTTTGAAATTTTAGCCAAACTACTAAATTCTTTTTTCACTACTAAATCAACTATTGATTCAATAGATGTGTTTAATATTTCTAATATTAAAACAGACATAATTGTGGCAATCAAAATTACATAATTACTTTGACTAATTTGCAGTAAAAAACCAATCATTAAACTTATAACTGCAAAAATTAATTGAATTTTAAAATTTCTTGAAGTTTTTAATACGTAACTAATTCCACTAAAAGCATATTTAAAACTTTTTAATACATTACTAGAAGTTTCATATGATTCTATTCTATTTTTTAAATAGTTTATTTTTTTTTTCATAGATTTTTAATCTAATTTTTTAATTAAATATTCCTGAAAATTTAACATATTTTCTAAATCAAGATCATTATTATGTTGCCAGCCCAAAAGATGTAAAAATCCATGACTAGCCAACCAGAGCATTTCTCTATAGATTGAATGTTTATATTCATAAGATTGTTCAAGTGCGATCTCTAATGATATAAATATATCTCCCAACTCTATATGATCTAAATTGTTTAGAGATTCATCAGAAATGATTGGGAAAGATAGAACATCAGTTGGTCCATTTTTTTGCATCCACTTCTTGTTCATAAAAGCAATTTCTTGATTAGATATTATCTGCAAGCCTAATGAAAAAGATTTTTTTTCAAAAATGAAATTTGGCAATTTATAATCGTCTTTTTTTAATATTATTTTTATCCAAGATAAAAAAACTTTCTCCCAAAAAATAGATTCAAAAATAAGCTTATTTTTAGAATCTTTCAAATTATTTGAAAATCGAGAAAATTCATTACATTTAAAAACCAAATCTAAATTAATTTCAGAAATAATTTTTTCTTTCATACATTCTTATACAGGAATATTGGGCTTACCTATTGTGGCTACAAGTATTAATATCCCAATTAAAACTAGAAAGGTTATTGAAAAATGAGAAATACTTTTTGAACCCTTCCTTACCATATTTCGCATAGCAAGCTTTATAAAGCTTGGAGGAGCAACTTTTTTTTCTATATTTTCGTTTGTATTTTTCATTAGTTATTCAATAGATTCGTTATAAGAAATATTCATGCGTAATAATTCATGAATAAATGGTTCAAGTCCACCATCTAAAACACTATCTAAATCGTTAGTCTCCTGCAGAGTCCTTAGATCTTTTACCATTTGATAGGGATGGAAAACATAATTTCTTATTTGATTGCCCCATGCAGCTTCCACAATATCACCTTTAATATCAGCGACTTCTACAGCTCGTTGTTCTTTAGCAATCACTAGTAGTTTAGACTTAAGAAGTAACATAGCTTTTTCTTTATTTTGTAATTGAGATCTTTCTTGGGTACATCTTACTGAAATCCCTGAAGGCAAATGAACAATTCTCACCGCTGTTTCTACTTTATTAACATTTTGTCCTCCAGCCCCACCGGATCTACTTGTTGTAATTTCTAAATCTTTTTCAGGTATATCAAGTGAAATATTGTCATCTAATTTTGGCATGACCTCTACCCCAGCAAAGCTGGTTTGTCTTTTACCATTAGCATTGAAAGGAGAAATTCTTACTAATCTATGAGTTCCTTTTTCATGTTGTAAATATCCGTATGCATATTTTCCATCAATTTCAAAAGTTACACTTTTAATACCTGCTTCTTCTCCTTGAGATAATTCATTGATGATTAAACTCATTCGATTATTATCGGCCCATCTTGAATACATTCTCAATAAGATGTCTACCCAATCCTGAGCATCTGTTCCACCAGCACCTGCGTTAATAGAAACTACCGCTCCTTCCTTATCGTATTCACCACATAACAATCTTTCAAATTCCCATTTATCTAGATTCTCTCTTAATTGCTTTAGGCCCTGCTTGGATTCCAAAATCATTTCTTCTTCTGGTTCTAAAGAATAAAGCTCAAGAGATGCATTAGCATCAGAAATTAAAGTTTTCCATTTATCCAACAATTCTAGTTGTGCCTTAACATCATCAAGAATTAACATTTGTTTTTTCGCTTCTTGTTGATTCTCCCAAAATTCAGGCTGGGCAGAAATTTGCTCTAACTCTCTCCTTTTCGCTTTTAATCTTGGAACGTCAAAGACAATCCTGAGCATTACCCAGGCGCTCTGTTAGTTCCGAAAGATCTTTTTTGAAATCTGTAATATCTATCAAAATAGAATTTAACTGTTATTTATAATCTAACAGGCACTTTTGTTTAATAGTATAAACTAAGTATTATTTTATAAAAATGTCCAAAGTTGAAATTTATACTTGGCAATATTGCCCATTTTGTATTCGAGCAAAATCTCTACTCAAGAAAAAAAATATTAATTTTACAGAATATAAGATTGATGGCGATGAAGATGCAAGAGCATTGATGACTGAAAGAGCTGATGGTAGAAGAACGTTACCACAAATATTTATAGATAACGAGGGTATCGGAGGCTGCGATGATCTCTACACATTAGAAAATAAAAATAAATTAGACGCATTATTAAACTAGATCTTATGAAATTTCTATTCGTAATAGATCCAATAAAAAATATAAATCCCTTAAAAGATTCATCTGCTGCTTTAATGCAAGCATCATCCAAAAAAAATATTGAAATCTGGAGTTGTACTCCTCAAGACCTTGAAGCTAGAGGTGATGAAGTATGGGCATCTTCCGTAAAAGTTGAAGTCAATCCCTGGATTTCTTTCAAAGAGAATGATTGTATCCCTCTCGCCGAATTTAATTGCATTTGGATGAGAAAAGATCCTCCTGTAAATGAAGCTTATTTGTATGCAACCCATCTTTTAGAAGTTGCCGAAAGAAAAGGAGTAAAAGTAATTAACAAACCTTCATCTTTAAGAGCATGGAATGAAAAGTTAGGTGCTTTGAGATACAGCCACTTAATGGCACCTACAATAGTTGCGAGTAAGGTAAAAGATCTTATTAATTTTGCAAATATAAATAATGAAGTAGTCATAAAACCTCTTGGTGGAAAGGGTGGTCAAGGTGTTATAAGGATAAATAAAAATTCTCCAGGAATTAAATCAATCATTGAATTAATCACTTCTCAAGAAGAATTACCCGTTATGATGCAAAAATTTATTCCTGAAGTAATAGAGGGTGATAAAAGAATAATTATCGTAAACGGTGAGGCAATTGGATCTGTAAATAGGATTCCTCAAGGAGGAGATTTTAGGAGTAATTTAGCGATGGGAGGGAAGGCTGAACCAACATTATTAACAGAAAAAGAAAAAAGTATCTGCTCAGAATTATCTCAACACTTCAAAGATGAAGGTTTATTTTTTGTGGGTATTGATGTAATAAATGGAATGCTTAGCGAGATTAATGTAACCAGTCCAACAGGTTTAAGAGAAATAGAAAATTTATCCAATAAGAATGTTTCAGAGGAAGTTATTGAAAAATTAGTGAAAATTATCTAGTATTTTTTAGTAAAAAATATTTGTTTTACTATAGATTCAAATTTTAATTTAATCTCATCTATTTCTTTCTCTAAAACGGAGCCTGAAACTATACCTGAACCGGCAGTAAATTCAATATTTTCTTCAATATATCTTGCGCCTCTTATTGCCAAAAGAAATGAAGCATTTCCTGATGCATCAACCCAACCCATTGGAGAAGCATAATTTCCTCTAGGAAAAGACTCAAGAGTGTTTATCCAATCCAATGCTGCATTTTTTGGGTATCCACAAACAGCCGGAGATGGATGTAGGTTTTTAAGCAATTCAAAAGGACATATATTTTCAACTTTAGAGAAAATGAGTGTTTGCAAATGAGAAATATCTCCAAATGAATTTACCTTGATATCACTTTTTTTAAAGTTTTTTATTTTTGAAACTTCTAAACATTTAATCAAATACTGTGTTACATAATTATGTTCCTTTAAGTCTTTAGTACTTTTTAGGAGTTTCTTAAAATTTGAATTAGTAGAGATAGTTCCAGCAAGAGCCTCCAAAGTTAAATTAGGTTTAGTAAAAGAAAATAATTTTTCTGGAGATGCTCCAAACAAAAAATCCTTACTATTCCTTTTCCAAACGTATCTACATGTATTTGGTTGATTCTTTTTTAATCTTTTTAAAATTTCTACTAAATCTAATTTATTTTTAAGTTTTATTTTAATCCTATTCGCTAACACTATCTTTTCGAGGATACCTTTCTCTACTAATTGAATACCTCTATTTACTACTTTTTTCAAACTTGTTTTGGAAGTTTCTAAAGAGCGTAAGAAATCATCAATAATAGGGAAATCAAAACTAGTTTTTAAGCTAGATGATTTTATTAATTCTGAGCCAGAATTAATAACTTGATTTCTAATTGTCCATATTTCTTCAATTAATGCTCTTAATGATGATTTACCTTCAACATGACCATTGATTCTTAACCAGCAATTCTTATCACTTTTAATAATTAATATTTTTGGTAATATGGCTTCCAAACTAGGGACATCTGAAGATAAATTCTTATTATTAAAATTTTCAGAGAAAGAAAATAAATAAATTATTTTTGAAAGTGCAGAATTATGTGATTCATTAGTTAAATTAATTAAATTTTTAAAATTCTCAGAATTAAACTCTTTTGCAAGCTCAAATCTTTTTGGACCATCCAAAGTAACATATTTACATTTCTCGAAAGCAATATATGAAATACCATCAGATTCCTCCCAAAATGAAGAAAACGGATATTTATTTATAAACAATTCATAAACTTGAAATAAATCAATACAAGGAATCTCAACACAAATACTTACTAATCCAGAATTTTCTACTTTCTTATCGAAAGAAGAAAATACATCTTTTAAAAAATCTGTTAAGTTTAAATCATTTTTCATTACTTATTGAAAATAACTAAAAATCATGCAATAAAGTAAAAAATGTAACTCAATTTATAAACTACATTTAATAATTATCGAATTTTGTGTGTTAATTAAAAATGGAAGAAGATAAAAAAAAATTATGGAAACAAGCAATAAAATGGCCACTTTATTCTGTTGCCATACTTCCGGTTTTAATAACAGCGGCTTATTTACTAAATCAATATGGAAAGGTAAAAATTTATAATTTGATTGCATTTACTTTAGCTGCAATTTTGATATTACTTTGGGAAAATCTAACTAATGATTTATTCGACGCAGAAACAGGAATTGATGAATTTAAATTCCATTCAATTGTAAATCTTGTAAAAAATAAAAAAATAATTTCATTTATTGCATATTCATCTTTATTTGTTGGTTTATTAATAATTTCAATTATTTCAGTATCAATAAGTATAAACATTTTGATTTTAGTGGCAGCTTGCTGCTTCTTAGGATATTTATATCAAGGACCTCCTTTTAGATTTGGCTATCAAGGTTTAGGAGAACCATTATGCTGGCTTGCATTTGGACCTTTTGCTTACTCTGCAGTCTTAATTGCGTTAAATCCGTCTAATATTTACTTCGAAGATATTCCATGGAAAGTTTCTTTATTACTTGGTTCCGGACCTTCCTTGGCAACAACTCTTGTATTATTTTGTTCTCATTTTCATCAAATTTCTGAAGATAAAAAGCATGGGAAAAAATCACCTTTAGTTCGCTTAGGAGCAAAAACAGGTTCTCAATTTGTGCCTTGGATAATTTTTATAATATATATTTTTCAACTTTTCACTGTAGTTACTGGATTTATTCCAGTTTTTTGTATCCTTTATTTAATTAGTTTTCCTCAAGCAATAAGACTGGTAAAGTTATTAAAATCTACACATAAAAAACCTTATGCAATAAAAAATTGCAAATTCGTCGCAATAAAATTTCAAACTCTAAATGGAATTGGATTAATCACAGGATTAATATTTAATTACTTGCTTAATAAATGAACTTAATATTTAAAAAAAAATCTTATAGCTTTAAGTTATCTAGAAAAGTAGAAAATTCTAAAACAACTTACCTTACAAAATCGGGTTGGATAATTAAATTAATAAGTAATGATAAAAAAATTGGGTTTGGAGAAGTTACACCGCTTAATAAAGAGGACTTAAAAAAATGTGCAAAACAACTAAATATGATCCCTCAGTACATAGGAGTATTTAATTTATCTGAGCAAATAAATATTTTTCACCCATGCATTCAATCTGCAATCAATTCTGCATTAGCTGAGATAAATGGAAAAATAATTTTCAAAAAAAACTATTACTTTAATGAAATTGATAAAACAGCCATACTTTTAAATCCTGAAAATGTAATTTCAGATCTAAATGAAATTAAAAAAAAACAATCTAATATTGGAAAATCAGTAACCATAAAATGGAAAGTAGCATTAAAAAATAACAATGAAGAGGAAGCAAGTTTAGAAGAAATTTTAAGCCAGATTGATAATAATATTAAGTTAAGAATAGATGCTAATGGTTCTTGGGGAAGAAAGATAGCTAATAGATGGGCTGATATTTTGAAAGATAACAAAAATATAGATTGGTTAGAACAACCCCTATGTGTCGATGATATTGATGGACTGACAGAACTCAACAAAAAAATTCCAATAGCCTTAGACGAATCACTGTTAAAATTTCCAACTTTGATTGATAAGTGGAAGGGTTGGCAAATTCGAAGGCCTTCTCAAGAAAATAATCCAGTTAATCTTTTAAGAGAATTAGAAAATAAAAAAGCATTAATATCTATAAGTACCTCATTTGAAACTGGGATAGGTAAGAGATGGCTTTATCATTTATCGTCTCTACAATTACAAGGACCAACTCCAAAAGTTCCTGGTTTAGCAATGAATCAATTCCCTAATTCGTTTCTATTTTTAAATGAAGCAAACATAATATGGGATCAACTATGAAAAATAAAATTCATACTATTGAAGTTGAAAATAATGAAACTCAATCTGTGGAGAAAATTATTGAAAAAATTAGAAAGAATAAAATTATTTATGTAAAAAACAAATTTTATAAAGACCAAGATGTATTAGATTCAATTACTGAAAATGGGCCAGCAATTATCTTAAACAGTAGTGGGAGTTCTGGAAAACCGAGACAATGTTTTCACCATTTAGATAATCTTAAATTATCTGCAGCTACATCGGGTCAATGGCTAATAGAGCAAGGATTTGAATTGCAAAACTGCTTAATTTTAAATACTTTACCCCTGAACCATATAAGTGGATTAATGCCAATTTTTAGAACTCAAACTTGGGGATGTGATTGTATTAATATTCCTCCGAATTTAATAAAAAAAACTCGAGAACTTTTACTTTTTACAATTAAATCAAAAAAAAATAAAAAACACTTGATTACATCATTAGTACCTACCCAATTAAAAAGACTTTTAGCTCAAAAAGATGGTATTAGTTGGCTAAAAATGTTTGATCTAATTTGGGTAGGTGGAGCTTCAATTTCAGGCGAAACTGCAAAGCAATGTATAGAAGAAAAAATAAAATTAGCACCTTGTTACGGATCAACTGAAACAGCAGCAATGGTTACGAGTTTAAAACCAAAAGAATTCTTAATGGGTTTTAAAAATGTTGGAGAAATACTACCTGATACAAAAATAAGAATTAACGCACAAGGATTAATCGAGATTAAATCTGCCAGAATTGGAATCGAAATAATAGAAGCTTCAAAAACTGAAAATTTCATAAATAAAAATGGATGGTGGCAAACCGGTGATTTAGGTGAAATTAATCAAATCAATAATACTTTTTATTTAAACTTTCTTGGAAGAAGTGATAACGCTTTTAATTCAGGAGGAGAAATCGTTTTTCCAAAAGTAATTGAAACTCGATTAAATGATTTCATTATGAAAGAAAATATCCCAATTGATAAATTCAATATTTCAAAAGTATCCGACAAATTATGGGGAAATAGAATTAAAATAATTATTGAATATAAAGACCATACAAATCATAAAAATATTGAAAATTCATTAAATTTATTAAAAAAATTTTCTCAAAATTGGCCTAAACATGAAAAACCTGAAAGGTGGATTGTTAAAAACAAAAATACCATTACAGAAAAAATAAACTATCAATTTAAAAAAGAATAATTAGCATTCTTTTAAATTTGTACTTACATTTGAAGCCTCTATCCATCTTTCTAACTGATCTGGAAGTGCTATTTTATTTCTTGAATCAACATCTAAAGAACAATGTATTATTTTTCCTTCTGCTACTTTATTTCCATTTTTTATAAAAAAGCTATTTACTTGGAACAAATGAGTATTAATTTTATGAGGGGCAATTTTTACTTTTAAGAAATCTCCAATTTTTATAGGCGCAAGAAAGTTTGCTTCACAATTTACTATGGGAAAAATAATTTGACTTTTACGTATAGAAAAATCTGGGAAAATATCTTGATAAGGAATCCCATAAATTTCGATACTCTCTTCCCAAGCTTCGTGCGACCATTTTAATAAGTTATGAAAATGAATTACACCTGCAGAATCACAATCGCCAAATCTTACCTTCTTCTGCAATATTAACCAATCAGCGGTTTTCATTTAAAGAACTTATCTATCAACAGATCCCATAATTACATCTATTGAGCCAAGTATTGCCATAATATCGGCGATTTTGGCACCTTTAAGAATATGAGGCAATATTTGCAGATTATTTAAATCAGCTGCTCTGATTTTAAATCTCCATGGGGTAACTTCATTATTTCCTTGAATAAATACACCTATTTCACCTTTACCGGACTCTAATCTTGTATACAATTCTCCGTTAGGAATTTTAAAAGTTGGAGCAACCTTCTTAGCTACATATTGATAGTCAATACCAAATATTTCACTTTTCTTATCTTCAGTCTCCATTCTTTGAGCTTCTAAATTTTCTGTTGGACCTCCTGGAATCATTTTGCAGGCTTGGCGAATGATGCTAAGTGATTGTCTCATCTCCTCAACTCTTACTCGATATCTCGCGTAACAATCACCTTCTTTTTCTGAAGCAATCTGCCAATCAAAATCGTCATAACATTCATAACTATCAACTTTCCTTAAATCCCAGGAAACTCCTGAAGCTCTAAGCATTGGCCCAGACAAAGACCAATTAATTGCCTGGTCTCTTTGTATTGTTCCGAGACCTTCAATTCTTTTTCTAAAAATTGGATTATTTGTGATTAATTTTTCGTATTCATCTATCTTAGGACCGAACCAGTCGCAAAAGTCTATACATTTTTCTAACCATCCGTATGGAAGATCACATGCGACACCACCTATCCTAAAGAAATTATTATTTATTAGCCTTTGTCCAGTGGCAGCTTCCCAAAGATCATAAATCATTTCTCTTTCTCTAAAAATGTAGAAAAATGGAGTTTGAGCTCCTACGTCTGCTAGAAAGGGTCCAAGCCATAAAAGATGATTAGCAATACGATTAAGTTCCAGCATTAAAACTCTGATGTAACTAGCTCTTTTAGGAACTGGAATATTAGCTAATCTTTCTGGAGCATTTACTACAATAGCTTCATAAAACATTCCTGCTGCATAATCCATTCTGCTTACATAAGGGACATACATTACATTTGTCCTATTTTCAGCTATCTTTTCCATTCCCCTATGTAAATATCCAATTACTGGCTCACAATCAATGACATTCTCACCGTCAAGAGTTACAACTAACCTTAAAACCCCATGCATTGAAGGGTGGTGCGGGCCAAAATTGACCACCATTGGTTCTGTTCTAGTCTCTAGCTGAGCCATTCGAAATTTAACTTCTAAATAAATCTTAGTCGAAAGTTATGCAAACTGACCTATCTGATTCATCTTTTTTCAATCATAAATCAGTTATGACAGATGAGATTATGGCTTCAATAGAGCATTACCCATTAATACATAACAACCAACTTAAAGGAATAGACGCGACTTTAGGCGGAGGCGGACACTCTTATCATTTATTGAGAAAATATTCGGATTTAAATATAATTGGACTTGATCAAGATCCATTCGCGAGAAAATCAGCATCAAAAAAACTTGATGAATTTAAAGATAGGATTGATATAAGGGCTTCAAATTTTGCGGATTTTGTACCAAAAGAAAAAGTTTCTTTTGTGATTGCTGATCTTGGAGTAAATAGTAACCAAATTGATGAGCCTAAAAGAGGATTTAGTTTCCAAAAAGATGGGCCTCTAGATATGCGCATGAATCCTTCTCTTGAGATTGATGCAGAGAAATTAATTGAGGCTTTAAATGAAAAAGATCTAGCTAACCTAATTTTTAAATATGGAGATGAGAGATTATCAAGAAAGATTGCCAGGACAATAAAAATGCATTTGAAGGAACATGGGAAATATTCTGGGACAAAAGAGTTAGCTTATTCTATTGCCGGCTGTTTCCCACCAAAACAAAGATATAAAAAAATACACCCAGCAACGAGAACATTTCAAGCACTAAGAATTGCCGTTAATAAAGAAATTGACGTATTAGAAAAATTTTTGCAAGTTATCCCTGAATGGCTTTTGCCGGATGGAATTATTTCTATTATTAGTTTTCATTCCCTGGAAGATAGGTTAGTTAAAAATTCTTTTAAAAATGATCAAAGACTAAAAAACCTGACAAAAAAGCCAATAACTCCTTCCGAACAAGAAGTAGACCTAAATAAAAGAGCTAGAAGTGCAAAATTAAGAATTGCTCAATTAAATTAAAGAGCTAATAATTTCTAACGTAATGATTTGATTGTATGTGTAAGAATTTGAATTGCTTGTTTTATATCTTTTGAATTAGTACTTAATCCAATACTTAACCTTATTGAAGATTCTGCTTCTTTAAAAGATCTACCTAAGGCTAGTAAAACATGAGATGGTTCACCATTACTGCATGCAGATCCACTAGAACAAATTATTTTAGATTTTAAAATTTTATGAAACTTTGCTCCGTTTAAATCCAATACCGTCAAATTTAAATTATGAGGTAATCTTTTTTCTATGGAGCCATTAATTAATAAACCAGAATTATTTTCTAACAAACCCTCTAAAAGGTTATTCCTGTAAAAAAGTAATTTCTCAGAATTATTTTTTTGATTAAAAACTGCTATCTCTATTGCTTTAGCAAAGCCAACTACTAAAGGAAGAGGTAATGTACCAGACCTGAGACCATATTCCTGACCTCCCCCAACAATTAAAGGTTCAAGATTAATTTCTTTATCAATCAAAAGAAGTCCTATCCCTTTAGGACCATATATTTTATGAGAACTCATCGTTATCATATTTACATCTGATAAAAGATTGTCTAACTCGATATAACCTAAACTTTGTGCAAAATCAGAGTGAAAGGTAATTCCTCTTGATTTACATATCTTTGAAATATTCTCTACTGGCTGAATAACTCCTATTTCGTTATTTGCCAACATGATACTAACCATAAATGTATCTTCTCTTATATTTTTTTTGAATTGTTCCTCTGAAATTAAGCCATCTTTCTCAGGATTAATTTCTGTAACCATAAATCCCTCTTTTTTTAATTTGTTTAGGGGCTCTAAAACAGCTTTATGCTCCGTTTTTAAAGTAATAATATGTCCATAATTTCCTGTTTTTTTATAGTAATTTCTAGCAAAACCTAATAAGGCTAAGTTATTAGATTCTGTTGCCCCACTTGTAAAAATAACTTTTTTATTCTTAAGAAATAAATTATGTTCTATTTTTTCTCTTGAGGCTTCCAATATAGCGCTTGCGTTAATGCCCGCCAAATTAGATTTGCTTGTAGGGTTAGAAAATATCTCACTCCAAAAAGGTTTCATAGAATCAACAACATCTTTAGAGCAAGGAGTCGAAGATTGATAGTCTAGTAGTATGGGAGTTGATAGCATTATGTTTAGTATATAAAATTCTATTTATTACTAGAAAATCAAATTAAAGAATTTAGAAAATGAATGAAATTAATCAAATAAATAATGAACCAGTAAGAAAATCAAGAATTTTATTAGTTGATGATGAGCCTGGTTTAAGAACAGCTGTTAAAACATTTCTAGAAGATGAAGGCTTTGAAATATTTATTGCAGTTGATGGAGATGATGGTTGGGAAAAAGCTCAAACAGTTTTTCCCGATTTGATAATTAGTGATATTATGATGCCCCGAGCTAACGGTTATGCTTTATTAGAAAAAATTAGAGAGGATGAAAAATTAGGAGGGACTCCAGTTATTTTTCTAACTGCAAAAGGAATGACCCTAGATAGAACAGAAGGTTATCTTGCAGGAGTTGATGATTATATTTCCAAACCTTTCGATCCCGATGAATTAGCTGCAAGAGTTAAAAATGTAATCAATAGACAAGAACGTTTACTAAAAGAAGCGGCACGATTTGCAGATATTGATGTAAGCAAAATGGCTAAACAAATTACTGAAATAAAATCTATGCTCACAGACCAAAACCAGACTAATCCAGAAAATAAAATAAATCTTCCTAGTTTTACTCCAAGAGAAGCGAGTGTACTTCAACTAGTAGCAGAGGGTCTAATGAATAAGGAAATTGCGAGACGGCTTGAAACATCTATTAGAAATGTTGAGAAATATGTAAGTAGACTTTTTATTAAGACAAGTACATCTAGCCGAACCGAATTAGTTCGTTATGCACTTGAAAATCATTTAGTAAAATAAATTATTTAATTTTTTCGAATTCAATTAGTTTGGAAAAATAAAAAGGAGCTTGATTTAATTTCTTTTTAACTACTCTAAAGCCTCTTTCTTTAGCAGCATTAATAATGCCCTTTTCTTTCAATGTATATGCTCTTGTAGTTTTACTTGGGCCAGGAAATAGTTTCCCAATATTTTTAAGAACAGCGAGAACTGGAGTATAAGGAGCAAAGCTAACGATTAGTTTTTCTGTGCTTAAATCGCATAGATGTTGGACCATTTCTTCGGCGACCGGTTGAGGATAATGAATAAATACATCCAAACAAACTACAACATCAAATAATCCTTTTAATTTTTCTAGATCGCAGACTTGATATTTGATTTTACCTTGATTCAAACCTAATTCATTAATGCGTTTCTTTGTTTCTTTAATCATTTCAGAAGAAATATCGCTCACTTGTAGTTCTTTTATACCTAGTCTAAGTAATGGTATTGATAAACTTCCAACACCACATCCTGCATCACAATAACTTTTTTTTGTTAGTTCAGGATAATTTTTGATGTATGAGACTACATCATCTACAGTTTTTTGATGTCCTTTCCTAATATTTTTCTGAACAGTATTAATTTCATCAGATTTGCTATAAATTTTATTCCATCTTTCAAAGCCAGTCCCATTAAAATACTCCGTAACTTCACTTTTTTCGATAATCTTATTTGACGTCATAATATTCTTTGAAAATTTATTATTTTTATACTAACTAACTGGCGCCAAATTAATTGCACGCCATTATAGGAAAGAATTGATTTGTTATTTTGTCAGAATTGAATTCTAATGATATTTATAAAATCGCTGTCGTAATGGGCAGTGATTCAGATCTAAAAACATTGAAACCTGCCATCGACATTTTAAGAGAATTTGGAATAAAAACTGAAGTTTGTATACTTTCTGCCCATCGAACACCTATTGAAATGATGGAATATGCGAAAAATGCAGAATCAGAAAACATAAAAGTAATAATTGCTGGTGCAGGTGGTGCTGCTCATCTTCCAGGAATGCTGGCATCCATAACTTGCATTCCTGTAATTGGAGTACCAGTAGAGAGTAAGACACTTAAGGGGATTGACTCTCTTTTATCAATTGTTCAAATGCCAGCTGGGATACCAGTAGCAACAGTTGCAATTAATGGAGGTCAGAATGCTGGATTATTAGCAATAGAGATTATCAGTTTATTTGATGAATCTATGAAGAAAATTTTAAAAGAATTCAGAGAAAATCTTCATACACAAGTAAGAACTAAAAATAGTAAGTTATCAAGAATTGGAGCTGACAATTATCTTCAAAAATAAATGAACTAATATTTTTCTATTAGGCCTTTTTAAGAAAGTTTTCTTTTTTAAGATAGTTAATAACTTTTTCAACAGAATCATTTAAATCTAACAAACCTGTATCAACAACAATTTCTGGATTATGAGGAGCTTCATATGGACTAGAAATCCCTGTGAAATCCTTTATTTCACCCAAACGAGCTTTCTTATAAAGACCTTTAGTATCCCTATTTTCGCAAACTTTAATATCTGCTGCACAATAAACTTCAATAAAATCCTTAGATCCAATAATTTTTCTCACCTTATCTCTATCGCTAATAAATGGTGAAACGAATGCTGTAATAGTTATTATCCCAGCATTCATAAATAAATTTGCAACTTCTCCTATTCTTCTTATATTTTCTTCTCTATCTTCATCCGAAAAACCAAGATCTTTACATAAACCGTGTCTAATATTATCTCCATCCAACACGTAAGTCGAAAAACCATCTAAGTGTAAAACTTCATTTAAAGCGTTGGCCAAAGTACTTTTACCGGAACCAGATAAACCTGTAAACCAGATAACCATACCTTTATGACCTCTCATTTTCTCTAACTTTTCTCTATCAATTGTTAAATTGTGCCACTTTATATTGGTTGACTTCGTTTGATCTTGTTCTTTCATTTTTTGCATCATCAAAATTAAAACCTATCTTAACCCTTGCTTCATAAATTATGAAATCCCTCTTTACGAAGAAACTCAATTGATTTCGATACCATATCACCCTGTAACTGGATATCACTATCAATTAATGTTCCTCCAGTACCACAAAAAACTTTAATTTTTTTTAGTAATTCTTTTAATAAAATTTCATCCTCAGTTCCTAAACCTCTAATTAAAGTAATAGTCTTGCCCTTTTTACCTTTTTTTTGTTTTGAAATATTTATTCTTGATTCTTTATTAAAAGAATCTACCTTAGCTGTATCTTTAGATTTTTTTTCTTGATTATCAAATTCGATCCAATTCTTTTTTCCCATTATTTTCAATATAAACTATAGTTGGTTAATACTTATTCTATTGAACAAGTGGTAAGTACATTTTCTAGCAAAGATCAAAATTATAAAAATGACGACTTAAATCAACCCTCCAAAGAGGGAAGATTTGGAAAATATGGTGGTCAATACGTTCCTGAAACGCTAATGCCTGCCCTTTTTGAGCTTGAAACATCTGCATCTAATGCATGGAAAGATAAACTTTTTGTAGAAGAATTAAATCATCTACTTAAGACTTATGTAGGGAGAGAAACACCACTTTATGAAGCCAAAAGACTTACTGAACATTACAAAACCAAACAAGCAACTCCAAGAATATGGCTTAAAAGAGAAGATTTAAATCATACTGGTGCTCACAAAATTAACAATGCCCTAGGACAAGCTTTATTAGCCATAAGAATGGGCAAAAAACGGATAATTGCAGAAACCGGAGCAGGTCAGCATGGAGTTGCTACAGCTACTGTTTGTGCAAGATTTGGATTGAAATGCATCATCTATATGGGTGCTGAAGATATAAAAAGGCAATCCCTTAACGTCTTCAGGATGAAACTTCTGGGAGCTGAAGTTAAAGTCGTAAATTCTGGAACTGCAACCCTTAAGGATGCAACGAGTGAAGCCATTAGAGATTGGGTTTCTAATGTAGAAACCACACACTACATTTTAGGATCAGTTGCAGGTCCACACCCTTTCCCGAAAATCGTAAGAGATTTTCATGCAGTTATAGGAGAAGAAACTAAAAAACAATGCCTGGAATCTTTTGGATCTTTACCCGATATTTTACTTGCTTGTGTAGGTGGGGGATCAAATGCAATGGGCCTTTTCCATCCTTTCGTTAAAGAAACATCTGTACGACTAATTGGTGTTGAAGCTGCAGGAAGCGGAGTTGATACTCACAAACATGCTGCAACTATCACTAAAGGGTCAGTTGGAATTCTGCATGGATCAATGAGTCTTCTTTTACAAGATGATGATGGTCAAGTTCAAGAAGCCCATTCAATAAGTGCAGGTTTAGATTACCCTGGGGTAGGTCCTGAACATAGCCATTTAAAAGATATAGGTAGAGCAGAATATGGATCAGTCACAGATCAAGAAGCTTTAGATGCTTTGAGACTTGTTAGTGAACTTGAGGGAATTATACCAGCACTTGAAACTTCCCATGCCTTTGCGTGGCTAGATAAATTATGCCCTGCTCTGGACAAAGATACTCATATAGTTATCAATTGCTCTGGACGAGGTGACAAAGATGTAAATACAGTTGCATCTTCATTAAAAATTTAATCAATACCTAGGAATTGATGGGTCAACACATCTACTCCATCCATCAATGCCCTCCTCCAAATTCCATATTTCGCTAACAATATTATTATCTAAGCACCATTGACAAAAGTTATAACTTCTTACTCCTGCATGACAGGTAACAACGATTTCTCTGTCTAATAAACCAGCAAATATTTTTTCAACGTTTTCAGAGGTTACTTTACTAATAGGTATATGTAAAAATTCTTTTGAGAAACGAGCTATTTCAAGCTCTGAATGCTCTCTTACATCAATTAAAACTGGATCTTTTTTCTCAGAATTAAACCAATCATTGAGACTAGAAGCATTTATAGAGTTTGGATAACTTCCCAAATTAAAAGGATAAATTATGTATTATTTACAATTTAATAAATTAAGTTGCAGGAGTAAATTTATTGTTAAAAATAAAAATAAACATTAATAATGAAAATTAGAGTAGTAGCAATAATACTATTATTATCTTTATTAATTTTTTTCGGTTTTAAAAAAATTTCTGCTAATAAAAATAAGGAGCAAAGTGCGAATATTGAGCAACTAAATATATTAAAATATTTACCAGAAAACAATAAATTATTATTCATATCAAATTTAGATATTTCTCAAATTATTAATAATATTGAAAACGTTAAAAATCCCAGAAATCAAAATAACTTTGTTTTAATAAAAGATTCCATATTAGATTACTTAGGTATAGATTTAGGCAACAATAATTTAGAAGATATTTATAATAATGAACTTATAATTTCAACTTTTGAAAATAATAAAAAACTTAAAGATGATATTTTGATAGTTTTTAAAATTAAGCCAGAAAAAAACCTTGATGATATATTGCATTTTCCCAATCAAATTGATCAGACTAACGAAATAATACCAATTTACAGAGAAAATAAAATAAATTTTTTAAACTTTATATACCGGACCGAAGAAAATTATATAATTGCCTCATCGGATAAACAATTAATCAGAAATAGTATTAATTTTAGTAATGATTTTAAAGAAAAAAAATTTCAATATGAAGGAGAACTTTTTAAACTAAATAACCAAAAAAATATATTACTTACAAATAAATTTTGGGAAAGTATATTCTTTAATAAAAAAATTTTTACTGAGAAAAATGAGGATGTTATAGCTACAACATTTGACTTAAAAAATAAATATTTAATTTTTAAATCATATTTACTAAATAATAAAAAAAATCTTGATATTCTTGCTTACGATAAGCTCATAAATGAAGAGAATACGAATGAAGATAATCCTGAAATTTCAATTTTTAGTGATATAAAAAATTTTGATAAATATCTTAAAACTTTAATAAATGATTTTGAATACAGTTTCTTTGAAGAGTTTAATCAAAATACAAATCAAAACTTTCTAATTCTTAATTCAAAAAAAGATTGGCTTATTACATTTGAAAACAATACTGAAGATCAATTTGATTTAGGTGCTTTGAAAAAACTAAGAGATTTCAACAAATATACTTTGAAACAAAATGATGCTATTTACTCCATATATTCCAAAGATATTCTTGAAGAAAAAGACGATGTAATAAAACAATTAACTTATGAAAATATCTATTCAATAGAATCAGGAGGTTTACAAATTATAAGTAATCATTTAATGGATGCAAAAAAAATAGAAACAATCTCAAAAAAATTTTTCAACCTAAAAGGTAATAAAGATAAATCTGCTTTTCTTTATGCAAAAGTTGATATCAAAGGTGGAAATTCAACTAAAATTAAATATTTTTCTGATTTGGAAGATCTTAATTTTCTTTTTAGAAATATTTTAAAAATATCAAATGAAGAATCTCTAGAAATCATAAGACAATCTATTCCTGAAAAAAATCCAATTCTTTATACAGAAACAAGTTTAAAAATAATTTAATAAAGTTTTTCTAAGTAAGCTCCAAACTCAATAAATTAAATTTTAGCGAAGTTAATAACTTGTGGTTAATTAAAAATTATTTGACTATCTTTAACCTATAAGTATTTGATATTGAATTAAGCAATTGGATAGCAACAAACTAATTTTAAAACCAGGATTAGAGGGTGTCCCAGTTACTAATTCATCTATCTGTGATATTGACGGAAACAAAGGTAAATTATTGTATAGGGGCTACTCTATTGAGGAACTTTCTAAAAAAAGCAGTTTTTTAGAAACTGCTTACCTATTGATTTGGGGTGAATTACCCACAGCCATTCAACTAAGAGATTTTGAACAAGAAGTTCAAATGCATAGAAGGTTAAGTTTTAGAGTCAGAGATATGATGAAATGTTTCCCTGCGACAGGTCATCCTATGGATGCTCTTCAATCCAGTGCGGCTTCTTTGGGGCTCTTCTATTCACGTAGAGCAATAGATGATCCTAATTACATATATAACGCAGTGATAAGACTAATAGCAAAAATACCCACTATGATTGCTGCGTTTCAACTCATTAGAAAAGGACAAGACCCAATTCAACCTAGAGATGATTTAACTTACTCATCAAATTTTCTTTACATGCTGACTGAAAAAGAACAAGATCCTATTGCTGCAAAAGTTTTTGATAGGTGTTTAATTCTACATGCAGAACATAGTTTAAACGCAAGTACATTTAGCGCTAGAGTGACTGCAAGCACTCTTACGGACCCATATGCTGTCATCGCCTCTGCAGTTGGAACCCTGGCTGGCCCACTGCATGGAGGAGCAAATGAGGATGTAATTGCAATGTTAGAAGAGATCAAAACTCCAGAAAATGCTGCTTCTTTTTTGGATAACGCGATAAAAAATAAAAGTAAGATCATGGGCTTTGGTCATAGAGAATATAAAGTCAAAGATCCTAGAGCAATAATTCTTCAAAAACTGGCAGAAGAGCTTTTTATTAGATTTGGAGGAGATGAAATGTATAAAGTTGCAAAATCACTAGAAGCAGAGGCAATACCAAGACTTGGACCCAAGGGTATATTCCCTAACGTGGACTTTTATTCTGGTCTTGTTTATAGAAAACTTGGTATTCCTCGTGATTTATTTACTCCAATTTTTGCTATATCTAGAGTTGCTGGTTGGTTAGCTCATTGGAGAGAGCAACTTGGAGCAAATAGAATTTTTAGACCATCGCAAATCTATACTGGTTCAGCACCAAGAGATTGGATTAGCCTAGAAAATAGAGAATAATATTTGCAGCTTTTCATAAAAAACACACATATTGTTTGTGAAGAGTTAATGTATTAAGTAAATAACATAAAAATTTTGGAATACGGATTAGATCTCGAATATATTTTTAATGAATTTTTAAAAGGTTTTGGCCTTTCTAGTGAAATTGCTCATATAATTTGGATCCCTTTACCAATGCTATTGGTTTTATTTGCGGCAGTTGTTGGCGTTTTAGTAACAGTTTGGCTTGAAAGAAAAATATCTGCTGCTGCTCAACAAAGAATAGGTCCCGAATATGCGGGAGCGCTTGGAGTGCTCCAACCAATTGCAGATGGTCTTAAGTTACTTGTCAAAGAGGATATTATTCCTGCCAAAGCAGATGGAATCCTCTTCACTGCAGGACCTATATTAGTTCTTGTCCCAGTAATCCTCTCCTGGCTAATTGTTCCTTTTGGCCAAAACCTTTTAATAAGTAACGTTGGTATTGGAATTTTCCTATGGATCGCTTTAAGCAGTATCCAGCCAATTGGACTTCTTATGAGCGGATATGCATCAAATAATAAGTATTCTTTATTAGGAGGTTTAAGAGCAGCAGCTCAATCAATAAGTTACGAAATTCCTTTAGCTTTATCCGTACTGGCTATCGTACTAATGACAAATTCTCTAAGTACGATTGATATTGTAAACCAACAAAGTGGTGCTGGAATCCTAAGTTGGAATATATGGAGACAACCAGTTGGGTTTATAGTCTTTTGGATTTGTGCTCTTGCTGAATGTGAGAGACTTCCATTTGACTTACCCGAAGCAGAAGAAGAATTAGTTGCAGGATATCAAACTGAATATGCAGGGATGAAATTTGCATTGTTCTATCTTGGTAGTTACATTAACTTAATCCTTTCAGCTTTATTAGTATCAATACTTTATTTGGGAGGATGGGGTTTTCCTATTCCAGTTGAATTAATAGCTAAGTTTCTAAATTTGCCAATTAATGCACCCTTTATACAAGTTTTAACTGCATCAATAGGAATTGTAATGACTGTACTGAAAGCATATCTTTTAGTTTTCATTGCGATATTATTGCGTTGGACAACTCCTAGAGTAAGAATAGATCAACTATTAGATCTAGGATGGAAGTTTCTTCTTCCAATTTCTCTTGCTAATCTTTTGATAACTGCAGGATTAAAACTTGCTTTTCCGCAATTCTTTGGTGGTTAAACTTAAGTAAAAATACTTAAATTAAAAATTAATCCACTAAAATAAAAATAACTAAGTAAATTCTTCAAAATGAAAAATTTCCTTCAACAAATAAATAGCTATATCAAAGAAGCATTTAATGCTGGTAAATATTTATATGATGGCTTATCAGTTACTTTTGATCATCTTCGAAGAAGACCTGTTACTGTCCAATATCCATATGAAAAATTAATACCTTCTGAAAGATATAGAGGAAGAATACATTATGAATTCGATAAATGTATTGCATGTGAAGTTTGCGTGAGAGTATGTCCCATAAATCTACCAGTAGTTGATTGGGTAATGAATAAAGAAACAAAAAAAAAGGAACTAAGAAATTATTCTATAGATTTTGGAGTTTGTATATTTTGTGGAAATTGTGTTGAATATTGCCCAACTAATTGTCTTTCAATGACCGAAGAATATGAATTAGCTACTTTTGACAGACACAATTTAAATTTTGATAATGTTGCACTTGGTAGATTACCTACAAACGTCACAACAGATCCTTCAGTTAAACCTCTAAGAGAACTTGCCTATCTTCCTAAAGGTGTCATGGATCCTCATGATATCCCAGCCTCAGATACTAGAGTTGGTAAATTACCTGAAGAAGTTTATGATTGGATGAAACCAGAATCCAATGAAAATAAAGATAAAGTTTCTAATCCAAACAATTAATTTCCATTAATTTATGTCCATTGCAATAACAACTCAAATTATTTGTTTTACAATCTTATCCTTAGTTATCCTTATTGGAGCACTAGGCGTTGTATTGCTCGAAAGTATTGTTTATTCAGCTTTTCTTCTAGGAGGAGTTTTCATGAGTGTGGCTGGATTATATCTTCTTTTAAATGCAAGTTTTGTTGCTGCAGCACAAGTTTTAGTTTATGTGGGTGCAGTTAATGTATTAATAATCTTTGCAATAATGCTAGTCAATAAAAAAGAAGATTTAAAGCCCATCAATGACATTAAATCGAGAAGAATCATATCAACATCAATATGTTTAACCCTGCTAAGCCTTTTAATTAGAGTTGACTTGACTAATGTATGGAGCCTATCAAGCCCTCAAAACTCTATAGGAGAAGAATCAACTATAAGAATTGGTGAACATCTATTTAGTGATTATTTACTCCCATTTGAAGTAGCCTCAGTTTTACTTTTAATGGCAATGATTGGAGCTATTGTTTTAGCAAGAAGAGATGTAATGAGCAAGGATATTTCGACAGGATTACCTGTTGATCAAGAGTTACTTGAAAAACCATCAGAACAATTACTTACAAATAAAAATTAATCTTTTACCTTTCTTATGATGAGTTTAGAATCAATTCCTATTCAAGCATTTTTAATAATATCCTCAGCACTATTCTGTATTGGGATTTGGGGATTATTAAATAGCAGAAATGCAGTAAGAGTTCTTATGAGCATTGAGTTAATGCTCAATGCAGTAAATATAAACTTAATGTCTTTTTCTTCCTATGTTGATAATAATTTAATTCAAGGACAAGTTTTTACAATTTTTGTGATTACTGTAGCTGCCGCAGAAGCAGCAGTTGGATTAGCTATCTTATTATCTCTTTATAGGAATAGGGTTACTATAGATATGGAAAGTTTTAATTTATTAAAATGGTAGAACCACTAAATGAAACTTTCATTAGTGCTTATTGTATATCGTTCAGATAGTTCTATAGCTCAAGAGGCTTCTAAATTCTGTGAAGAAGCCCTCAAAGCTAAAAATATAAAATCAAACAGAATTGAAAGTGATTTTTATAAAGATGAAATTGAAAAATATTTTTGTAATCTAGAATTAAAACCAAATATTGGCATAGTTCTTGGTGGAGATGGAACCTTCCTAAAATGTGCAAATGCTTTAGCTGATTATGATATTCCTTTGTTGAGCATTAATATTGGTGGTAATCTGGGTTTCCTTACGCAAGAAAAAGATTTTTTGTTTGACAAATCTTTTATTGAAATCCTTGAAAACGAAGAATATAAAATTGACTTTCGTAATAGATTAAATTGTAATGTTTGTATTAATGGGAAAAGTTCTAAGAAAAAGGTTATAAAAAGCTACAATGCCTTAAATGATTTTTATTTTAAATCTGTTGAAGAAGACATTTCTCCAACCAACCAAATACAAATTGAAATTGATAATGAGAAGGTTAATGAATACAAAGGTGATGGATTAATCATATCTTCATCTACTGGTTCAACAGCCTACTCAATGGCTGCAGGAGGGCCAATAGTGCACCCTAGCATTGATGCAATGATAATTAACCCTATATGCCCGATGACTTTGGCTAGTAGACCAATAGTTATACCTAATACAAGTAAGGTAATCATTAAACCTGTCAAAAAAAGTAAAGGGGAAATTAAATTATGGAGAGACGGTTCAAAATGTATGACCATCAAGGAAAATTATTATTGTGAGATCAAAAAAGGGCAATCACCCTGCAAAATAATAAAGTTTAAACAAAGCACAAGTTACTATAATACCCTTATAAAAAAACTAGATTGGAAAGGTGATTTATCTCAAAAAAATTTCAAAAATTAAATGGCTTTAGAGATAGAAAGAAGATTTCTTATAAAAAATAATAATTGGAAAGAATTCATAAATAAAAAAATTTATATTGAACAAGGATATTTATCCAAAAGTTTAGATGGTTGGATTATTAGGATAAGGCTCACAGGCAAAAACTCTAAAATTGCACTTAAAAAACATATCAAAGGCTTTACCAACTTTGAATTTGAATACTCCATTCCACGAAGTGAAGCTGAAACAATAATGTCAAATCTTTCAAATACAATTAAAAAAGATAGATTCTTTTTAGAAATTGAAAAAAAATCTTGGATTATAGATTGCTTTAAAGAAAATAATTATCCACTTGAAATTGCAGAAATTGAACTTTCTAATGAAGAGGAAGATTTATTGCTTCCATCTTTCATTTCAAAAGAAATTACTGGGCTGACCCATTACTCCAATTTCAGTCTCGCTAACAATCCTTTTTCAGAGTGGAAAGAAGACTTTTTAACAACTTTCAAAAGTAACTAGTCAAAGGAACCACTCATCCTTTATATTTTCTTTATATTTAAGCACTGTAATTTTTTCTATTTCTTAAGATGTATGGTCTTTACGACAAAGAAGGAATATTAAGATTTGTTGATTCAGACAAGGATGCATGTATTGCATATGCTGAACTCTTCGAATTAGGTTCTACAAATTATTGTCTAATGGATTTAGCTAATGATACAAAAAAAAGTAAAGGTTAATACTAATCTTGATCAGAGTCTGGGAGTGTACAACAATTAAATCCATCCCTACAAATTTTGCCGTTGTCCATTGCCCAATTCAAAAGTGCTACTCTGTTTTTAGAACCAGTTTTTGTAAACATATTACTTACATGATTATCAACAGTTCTTTTACTAATAGTTAGTTTTACTGCAATTTCTTGATTTGTAAGCCCATCAGCTACGAGATCAATGATTTCCATCTCTCTTGCTGAGAGACCCATCATATCAATGTTGTTTACTTCTTCTTCAACCATTTGCATTTAAACAGTTCCTTTTTTATATTAATTAAGTTTAGCAATCTCAGTACACTTGTTAACTAAGTAGGAAACAAAAGCAATTGAAATCAAAACTTCAGAAGACTTTAGAAAAAAGATCTAAGGTAATAACGGCAGAGTTAATGCCGCCAAGAGGTGGAAGCCCCATAAGATCTCTTAAGATAGCACAACTTTTGAAAGATAAGGTACATGCTGTTAACATTACCGATGGAAGCAGAGCTGTAATGAGAATGTGCAGCTTGGCAATGTCCAAACTATTACTGGAAAATGGGATAGAACCAGTAATGCAAATTTCTTGCAGAGATCGTAATAAAATTGCTTTACAATCAGACATTCTGGGAGCAAATGCTTTAGGAATTAGAAATATCTTATGCATTACCGGTGATTCAGTAAAAGCTGGGGATCAACAAGATGCCAAGGCCATACATGAGTTTGAGTCAGTTAGATTGCTTCAACAAATTCAGGCTTTCAATAAAGGAATTGATCCTACTCTGGGAGAACTTTCCGATAAGAAAACATTTATTTTTGCAGGTGCTGCAGCTGATCCAAGTTGCAGAAATAAAAGAAGTTTAGAAAATAGAATGAGAAAGAAAAAAGAGGCTGGAGCAGGATTTATACAAACTCAAATGGTTATGGAAAAAGAAAATTTGATAGAATTTTGCGAAAAAATTAGCAATCCTCTTGAAATTCCTGTAATTGCAGGTGTATTCCTATTAAAGTCTTACAAAAACGCTCTCTTTATAAACAAATACGTTCCAGGCGCGAACATCCCTGAGAATATTTTAAATCGTCTTAAAGATGCTAAAGACCCATTACGAGAAGGTATTGAAATTGCAGCTGAACAAGCTCATGATTTTATTAATATCGCAAATGGTGTTCATCTAATGGCCGTAAAAGCAGAGCATTTAATTCCTGAGATTATTGAAAAAGCTGATCTTAGTCTGGAATATTAATCAAGTCAGTACCTAATAATTCTGCCATAGCTTTCTGCTGAGGCGATGGCTCAGTCAAATCAGATCTTCTTGAATCTGCTATTAACCAATCTAAAGATGCATCTTGCAAATCAAAATGATCTCCATTTTTTCCAACACAATATTTACCAAACACTAACTTATCCATAAGTCTTACACCTTTACCAATTTTAGAATAATCAAAAATAATTGAGTTATCTATTGTTGCTCCCTCGCAAATGCAACAACTTGGTCCAATCATGGAAGGGCCAATAATAGTTGCTCCATCCTCTATCCTAGTCATGCCTCCTATATAAACAGGGCCGGTAATATCAACCTTTTCCCAGTTAGCTGCTACATTCAAACCGGTAAAAACTCCTGGTTTTATTTCCTTACCTGGAATTTGCACTTGTCTTACCTTACCTTGCAATACATTTCTAATAGCACTCCAATAATCAGGAACTTTTCCAATATCTACCCATTCAAAATCCATTGGTAATGCAAAAAATGGTAAACCCATTTCAACAAGTTTAGGGAAAAGATCAGCTCCAATATCAAATTTCTCTGCTGAAGGTATGTAATTAAAAATTTCGGGTTCGAAAAGATAAATTCCTGTATTTATAGAGTCACTTAAAGCTTGATCAACTGTTGGCTTTTCCTGAAAAGCCTTTATTCGACCATTTTCATCAGATACTACGACACCGTAACTTGATACTTGATCTTTAGTTACCTTCTTTGTTATTAAGCTCGCAATAGCTCCTTTCTGCTTATGTTTTTTAACAGCTTGAGTTAAATCTAAATCAACTAAAGCATCACCACATAAAACAACAAAAGTTTCATCAAAGAAATTTTGAAAATCCTGAATTTTTTTTAATCCTCCTGCGGATCCCAAAGCATCACCTATTAATTCTCCATCTTCAATTCTTCCCTCAAAACTATAAGCAATTTCTACTCCAAATCTTTGTCCATCCCTAAAATAATTTTCAATTTCTTCAGCCAGATGAGAAACATTTACCATTATTTCCTTAAAGTTATGTTCTCTTAAAAGTTCCAAGAGAAACTCCATAACAGGTTTTTGCAAAATCGGAATCATCGGTTTCGGAATAACATGCGTAATAGGCTGAACACGTGTGCCTTTACCTGCCGCAAGTATCATTGCCTTCATAAATTCAAAACCATTTTTTAAATTATACGTTATTACTATAAAGCTTCTAAGCAGCCGAGGAAGAGACATTACTTACCTCAAGATTTTCTATAGGCAATTGAGCTAAGCCACCATCAGGTATTATTCTTTTAATTAAAATTGGGCCATATAAGGAATTAATTTGTTTAATTTCAATTTTGTTTTCAGATGATAAAAATAACAAAGCCCAAAAAACTCCCAAACGATCTTTATCTAAATCATTTTTTACTACTGTTTGCCATTTCTTGACTAAATATTCAAAATCTGTCCATTGCAATGCTTTTTCCCATCCTTCAATAAATTTCCCCAATGCTTTAGTGGTTTCTGGAAGTTTCTCGCGATGCGCTAATGACTTTACTTGAGAAATTAAAGCCTTATCAGAATATTTTTTATTTCTTTTTCTCTTCATGAGCAGAAGATC
The DNA here is from genome assembly GCA_003216635.1 of Prochlorococcus sp. AG-402-L23. Taxonomy (GTDB): domain Bacteria; phylum Cyanobacteriota; class Cyanobacteriia; order PCC-6307; family Cyanobiaceae; genus Prochlorococcus_A. The sequence goes on from QCIO01000002.1 coordinate 163,167, forward strand.
TTGGGTTTCTATAAATTCTGCTATGGACTCTAACTGACTTACAAGTTCTCCCAATGTTGTTGTACGTTTAAGAATTGGTTGTGCAATTGATCTTCTCCTTAGATATTTTTCAGGATATTTTGGAATATCAAATTCTTTATCAATCCAATCTTGATCGTCCAAATCAAATTCATCTTCAAAATCGGAAGAATTTTCTTTGAAAACTTCAGATTCCAATACCTGAGCCTTAAGATTAACTAGTACGGAAGCCGCAAAAAATGCTTCGCTGGTCTCAGCTAAATCCTTATGATATGAGATTTGACTATTTGAAGATTGATTAAAAGTATGTGAATATTGCTCTAAAAAACTATCAATTACACTTATTACATCAATATCCCATGGATCAAGCTCACCTTTACCTGCGGCGTCTTGAAGAAACTTAATCAACAATCTAGGGCCTAATTGTTGCCTATCAATAGGATTGAAATAAGATATTTTGAAATAGATAAAATCTACTCACAAGATATCTTTTAATTTATTTAATGCCAAACAATATTGCATTAATTTAAAAAATTATATTGTTGGAGCTTTTAAGATGTCATTTGTTTTAGCTCCTGAAAAAATATTTGTTTTCACAGCACCTTTAACTGCATTTAAATCTCGATCGACCAAATTATTGATAGAGGCAATATAACTTTCAGTAACTAATCTTGGGTACAAACCTATTCCAATAATCGGTAAAAGTAAACAAGCAATAATATAAACTTCCCTTGGCTCTGCATCTATAAGTTTTCGTTCTTCAATTAATTTAGGATTTTCTTTACCAAAGAAAATTTCTCGTAACATTGACAGTAGATAAATAGGAGTAAGTATTACACCGATAGCAGCTAAAGAGGCCATCACTACCCTAAACGGAAGTGTATACACTTCATCAGTAACAAATCCAGTAAATACCATCAATTCGGAAACAAATCCACTCATACCAGGCAAAGCCAGGGAGGCTAGGGAGCAAGCAGTCCATAGGGCAAACATGATTCTCATTTTTTGTCCTACACCACTCATTTCATCAAGTTTGAGAGTCTTTGTTCTGTCGTAGGTTGCACCAACAAGAAAAAATAAACTTGCACCGATTAATCCATGACTAACCATTTGCAGCATAGCTCCGCTTGTGCCAAGGCTACTAAAACTTCCTATACCAATAAGAACGAAACCCATATGACTTATCGAACTGTATGCAATTTTTCTTTTAAGATTTCTTTGAGCAAAAGAAGTTAATGCAGCATAAATTATATTAACTACTCCTAGAACTATCAATAACGGGGCAAATTGAGCATGAGCAACGGGTAATAATTGTGCATTAAATCTTAAAAGAGCATATCCTCCCATCTTTAATAAAATTCCTGCTAGAAGCATATGAACAGGAGCTGTAGCCTCTCCATGAGCATCTGGAAGCCAAGTATGAAGAGGTACTATTGGAAGTTTCACTCCAAATGCGATTAAAAGCCCAACATAACATAATATTTGGAATTTTTGACTAAAATCTTGAGCTGCCAAGTGAGAAAACTCAAAGTTAGGAATTTCTGTACCATAGAAACCCATTGCTAACGCTGCCAGAAGAATGAAGATAGAACTGCCAGCTGTATAAATAATGAATTTTGTTGCTGCATATTGTCGATTTTTGCCACCCCATATAGCAAGTAATAAATAAACGGGAATTAACTCAAGTTCCCAAGTTAAAAAGAATAAAAGCATATCTTGTACAGCAAACACAGCGATTTGTCCACCATCCATAACCAATATCAAAAAGAAAAATAACTTTGGTTTGAACTTGACTGGCCATGCAGCAAGAACTGCTAAAGCAGTTATAAAACTAGTCAATAATATTAACGGCATAGACATGCCATCAGCTCCAACAGACCAAGTAAGACCTAAATCAGGGAGCCAACTTATATTTTCTTTCAGTTGAACATTTTCATTTCTAATATCAAAGCCATTTATATATGAACCTACAGTTATTAAAAAAGTTATTAATGCAATAGACAAAGCAAACCATCTTACCTCTTTGCCATCCCCCTTATCTGGGAAAAAAGGTATCACAAATGCACTACCAATTGGAAATAAAATTGAAGCAGATAACCAAGGAAAATTTGACAAGCCAGCTCCCAAAGTTCCCAACATTTGTGTCGCAATGTGTGTATAAAAATAAGTACTCAATTTAATTAAGAAATTTATCTTAAATAAAGTCTAGAAATTTTCTGCATTTTTTCACCCCAATGGACAGTGAAGACACACAATTGTAATTAAGATACTTGAGGAGATTGAAAACCAAATATAGCAACTAGTAAAATTACACCTCCAAAAACAATAAGCGCATAAAATTGAGCCCTACCAGTCTCAAAATATTTTAAACCTTCACCACTACCTAAAGTTACAAGTCCAGTAAGATTTACGACGCCATCAACAACCTTAGAATCAACCTCTAAGACTTCTTTAGCAAGTTTTCTACTACCATTAACAAAAAGTTTTTCATTAATATCATCTAGATACCATTTATTGGACAAAAATCTGTTAACGCTAGGAAACTTTTCGGCAAATAAAAGTGATAAATTAATTTTTTTCACAAAATATGCCTGATAAGCAATAATGATTCCAACTGACGCAATAAGTACAGAAGCAATTGCTAAAGGCAAAAATTCAGTTAATTCGAAGGCTTTTGCAGCAGTCTCTGCTTCTTCAGGATCTAATAAATTTGCAATTTTGCTATCCCAAGGAAGTCCCATAAAACCGATAATTACAGACGGTACAGCTAGGAATACCAAGGGAAATGTCATTGACCAGGGTGACTCATGAATAAAGCCATGTTTTTCATGCTCTCCTTCATTTTCTTCTTCTAGGTTTGTTTTAGAGGCTATTAGAAGCTCTTTTTGCAATTCTTTATTCTCCCCTCTGAAATCTCCTTCAAATGTCAAGAAATAAAGCCTAAACATATAAAAAGCAGTCATACCAGCTGTTAGAAGTCCTATGAACCAAAAAGCTGGAAAAGATATAAAAGCATTTCCGAGTATCTCGTCTTTACTCCAAAAACCTGCCAATGGGGGAATTCCACTAATTGCTACACAACCTATTAAAAATGTTGTTGATGTATATGGCATTTTTTTTCTTAAACCGCCCATCAATCTCATATCTTGAGCTAATACAGGCTGATGGCCAACTACTTCTTCCATAGCATGTATTACTGAACCAGATCCCAAAAATAGCATTGCTTTAAAGCAAGCGTGAGTCACTAAATGAAAAATTCCTGCTACTGTTGCTCCACAACCCATTGCGAGCATCATATACCCAAGCTGAGAAACTGTGCTATACGCTAAACCTTTTTTTAAATCCATTTGGGTCAAAGCTATAGAGGCTCCTAAAAAACAAGTAATGGTGCCAACTAAAGCAATAATGAACTGAATAGAGGGGAATATTGAATACAAAGGTTGAAGTCTTGCTACAAGAAATATTCCTGCAGCAACCATTGTTGCGGCATGGATAAGGGCAGATATAGGTGTCGGGCCTTCCATCGCATCAGGCAACCAAACATGAAGAGGAAACTGTGCAGATTTTGCCATTGGCCCTAAAAAAACTAAAAAACAAAGTAGTAAAGCAGCCCAAATGGGTATCGAATTGTCAGATATTGATTGAGAAATTCCAGTAGCTATTTCATTAAAATCAAAACTATTTGTTGCCCAAAATAGGCCAAGAATTCCTAGTAATAATCCAAAATCTCCTACTCTATTAACAACAAATGCTTTTTGTGCAGCGTGTGCAGCGCCATCCCTGTCATACCAAAAACCAACTAATAAGTAAGAACACATCCCAACTAATTCCCAAAAAACATAAATTTCTAATAAATTCGGACTGACTATTAATCCCATCATTGAACTACTAAATAACGCTAAATATGTAAAAAATCTGACATAACCTTTGTCATGCGCCATATATCCATGAGAGTAAATCATCACCAGCAAAGTTATTGTAGTTACTAAAGCAAGCATTACACTCCCCAAAGGATCAAGGACAAATCCCATTGGAATTGTGAAATCCCCAGCATTGGCCCATACAAATAATTTTTCTACTGATTGATAACCATTAACTTGTTCAATTAGAGCTTTATAACTAATTACCGCAGAAATCCCAACGAAAGAAATCAGGCCTACAGAAACAATTTTTCTTGAATTATTAATTTTCTTGTTGATGCTTATTAGTCCTAAGCCAGAAAGCACTGCTCCAATAAGTGGGAAAACAGGAATTAACCAGGCAATTTCTGAAGCTTGAGGCATGTTTTAAAGAATTTATATTTTATTTTAAACTGTCAATTGGAAAAATTCAGACAAAAATGATGAATTAAATGTTTTAACAGCAATATTTATGTACTGATGAGACCACCAAAGTACTCCTATTGCAATCAATATACCAAGTTGAGATAACCTAAAGAATTCCTTAATTTTAAATTCCTGCCTCCCTTCAATTATTGCCACAAAGGGTATTATGGAAGTATTTTTTTTAAACTTTTCAAATTCTTCTCCAAATCTATTTGCTAATCTCTTATCCCCGTGCCAGATTGCAAAAAGATGATGCAAAATTAAACCAATGGAAGTTACTAATGTGAATGATGTACCAATCCATAAAGTATGAGCAAAACACCAGATTATCTGACCAAATGCTTGAGGATGTCTTGTGATTCTCATTATCCCAGTTCCATAAATTCGTACTTTAGGTTTTAAAACCGAGGGAATTTCTAGCAAATTATAAGTAGCGGGATATAAAAATAAAAAACTTATTGCAGTTAAGAACCAAACAATCATAAAAACGAAATGATTACCCTGTAAATTCCATAATCTAATTCCGTCATATCTATGTGCTAAAAAATAACTTATCAAGATAATTGCAGATGGCAAACTTAAAAAAACAAAACATAACCGCCATAACCTCGGTCCAATAATAGATTCTGCTTTGATTCTTAAAGCAGCTCCACCACTATGAATTAACGCAAAAATCAAAGTCAAGAGTAAGATAATTAGGGAAGTTTTATGAGTCTCCATATATTTAAATTTTTCAAATAATTTTTGTTCTTAACAAGAATGCTTCTTAGCATTAGAATTATAATTAATCGTAGGCATAATAGATGCCAGAATTACCATTTACACTCGACCAATTAAGAATACTAAAAGCTATTGCAGCTCAAGGAAGTTTTAAAAAAGCTGCAGATATCTTATATGTAACCCAACCTGCCGTTAGTTTACAAATACAAAATCTAGAAAAACAACTTGAAATCACAATTTTTGACAGAGGTGGTAGGAAGGCTCTATTGACTGAAGCGGGGAGACTATTACTTGAATATTGCGAAAGAATTTTGAATCAATGCGACGAAGCTTGCAAAGCTATTGAAGATTTAAATAGCTTAAAAGGTGGAACTCTTGTAATTGGAGCCAGCCAAACAACCGGAACCTATTTAATGCCAAGAATGATAGGACTATTCAGACAAAAATACCCTGATGTATCTGTTCAACTTCAAGTTCACAGTACTAGAAGAACTGGTTGGAGTGTCGCAAATGGACAAATTGACTTAGCCATTATTGGAGGACAATTACCTGGAGATTTAGAAAATTTGCTACAAGTAATTCCATATGCCACAGATGAATTGGCATTAGTTTTACCCTCTAAACACTCACTTTCAACCAAAAAAGAGCTTTTAAAAGAAGACTTATACAAATTAAATTTTGTAACATTAGACTCTCAATCTACAACAAGAAAAGTTGTTGACAAACTTCTCCAAGATTCTGGGCTGGATATTCAAAGATTAAAAATTGAGATGGAACTTAACTCTCTTGAAGCGATCAAGAATGCAGTTCAATCAGGTTTAGGAGCTTCCTTTTTGCCGGTTGTTTCTATTGAAAGAGAATTATCAGCTGGAACAATCCACAAAGCATTCGTTGCTGACTTAGAGGTTAAAAGAGAACTTAAATTAATTACTAATCCTTCAAGATATACATCAAGAGCATCTGAAGTCTTTAAGAAAAATATTCTGCCTCAATTTGCTAGTTTAAAAAGCCCTTTAAGGAATATATAATTTTGATCAAAACTGAATTGCTTCTTTGTTAATACCTACTCCACCGTCTTCGGCTTGTCCATCGCCTTTTATTATAAATTTATTTTCATTTACATCAGTCTGATAAACGCACTTAACTATTGGCTTATCTCTTATAGATCCAATATAAGCAAAAGTATTCATCCTTTGCTTGCATTCTCTTACATCTTCATTACTAATTGCGCCCTGTTTTTGTAAAACCGTCCAATTCTCTCTTCTAATCACACAACCTGGCTGAAGAGCTGGTTGCGTTACAAAACTCGTAGATGGATTAAGAGTTGTATACATTTCAACATCAATTACAAAAGCACTAGCTCCCCATTGTCTGCAAAATTCAGGGTCTGGAACAGCCATATCTAATTGTTGTTGACTAGCTATGTTTCCCTGTCCGCCATCTGTTGTACTGGTAATGGCGCTCCCAATACCAACTCCTAAAATTAGTACTCCCGCAAGTACAGCAATGGTTCCTGTACTGAAGTTGGTCTTTTGTTCAGAAGAAGCGGGCAATCTACTATTTCTTTGTCCATACGAATCCATGTCTCTTGGATTTGGAGAATAATAACTTCTATTTGAGCCTCTCCTTGGCCTTCTATTTGAGGATGATCTATTCACAGTAATTCATTTGTCTTTGGTAAACCCATTGAATAATTCATCACTCTACAATCTGGGTTATAACTTAGCTGACCATTTTGTAACAAACATTTTATTAAACCTTCTATTTCCGATCCTATTTTTCGAAGTTCATAATCATCTAAATTCTTTCCTGCTCTCTCTTTAATTAATTCATTGAATTTTTCATTTATTTTATTTAGAGAATCTTGTTTCCAAATAAATTCGTTATCGGGATCCAAATCAAGAGTAAGTTTGTTGGGATGAAACTGTAATTCTTTATCAACTACTTCGGCAGTGAAAATTCTTACATGTCTAGTAGTCGATTTTAAAAGCATTTTTTCCATAATTTTACAAAATAATCAACGAAAAAAACTATTATGTTCTAACTTTAATGTAGCTTATTAGTAAGTGTTAATTTTTTTCTTAATTTAATAATGCGTGTTGTAATTGCTGGTGCTGGTTTGGCGGGTTTATCTTGTGCTAAATATTTAGTAGATAATGGACACATTCCGATTGTACTCGAAGCCAGAGACGTTCTCGGTGGGAAAGTCGCTGCATGGAAAGATGAAGATGGAGATTGGTATGAAACTGGTTTGCATATATTTTTTGGAGCCTACCCAAATATGTTGCAACTTTTCAAGGAATTAGATATTGAAGATAGACTCCAATGGAAAAGTCATTCAATGATTTTTAATCAGCCATCAGAACCTGGAACTTACAGTAGATTTGACTTCCCGGACATACCTGCTCCCGTTAATGGAGTTTCAGCAATACTAAGCAATAATGATATGCTTTCATGGAATGAAAAGATTCTATTTGGATTAGGTTTAGTACCTGCAATGTTGAGAGGCCAAAAGTACTTAGATAAATGTGATACGAAATCATGGACAGATTGGCTAAAAGAGCACAATATACCCGAAAGAGTTAATGATGAAGTTTTTATAGCCATGAGCAAAGCTCTAAATTTTATTGGGCCGGATGAAATATCATCTACAGTTTTATTAACAGCATTAAACAGATTTTTACAAGAAAAAAATGGTTCTAAAATGGCATTCCTTGACGGAGCTCCTCCAGAAAGACTTTGCCAGCCAATGGTTGATTATATTACCGCTCGTGGTGGAGAAGTTCATATAAATAGTCCATTAAGGCAAATTAACCTTAATGAAGACAGCACTGTTAAAAGTTTTACTATTGCCTCTTTAGATAAAAACGAAAAGAAAGAGTTAACAGCCGATGCTTATGTGAGTGCAATGCCTGTAGATCTCTTTAAATTGATGATCCCTCAACAATGGAAAGGATTAGATGCTTTTTCTAAATTAGATGGTTTAAATGGTGTTCCAGTCATTAATATTCATTTATGGTTTGACAAAAAATTAACAGATATCGACCATCTACTATTTAGCAGATCGCCACTTCTCAGTGTTTATGCAGATATGAGTATTACATGTAAAGAATACGAAGATCCAAATAGATCAATGCTTGAATTAGTTTTTGCACCAGCAAAAGATTGGATAAATAGAAGCGATCAAGACATCGTTGATGCAACTATGGAAGAGCTTAAGAAATTATTCCCTACACATTTCATGGGAGACGACAAGACAAAATTAAGAAAATATAAAGTAGTTAAAACTCCAAGATCTGTCTATAAGGCAGTTCCTGGATGTCAAGAGTTCAGACCTAGTCAAAAATCTCCCATAAAAAACTTTTTCTTAGCTGGTGATTATACAATGCAAAAATATTTAGCATCTATGGAAGGAGCTGTTTTAAGTGGTAAATTATGCGCGGAATCAATACATAAAGAGCATTCTA
>QCIO01000003.1 GCA_003216635.1 Prochlorococcus sp. AG-402-L23
AAATCCATGAGTTTATACAAGCAGGTATGGATGAAAAGGTATTAGATGTTGATGGAGATGGTAGTGTTACTGCTCTTGGTGATGGACTAATGGTTATAAGAAAATTATTTGGTGCTGCTTTTGCAGGTGATTCTCTTACAGATAAAGCACTTTCAACTGATGCGACCAGAATACCAGCTGAGATCCATGATTACATTGCTGCTATGACTGATGTTGGGAGTGCTGTTTAAAAATGAATAAATCATTTAATACTTGCACAGCTGCTGCAAATTAAACACCTTTTGAGAAAGTTTAAACAAATTAGCTACCCCTAGAGATCCCCCTTTAAAACCTTGTGATCTCTAGTTAATTTATAAATTTCAGTCTCTTCGGTTATTAAAATCTTTACTAACATTACCTTTTAAGCATCTAGGTACAAAAGGGTATTCATCAGTGAGGTAATAAATATATTTTGAATTTAGAAATCCACCATTACATTCATCAAGATTACCTGAATCTTTTACAAACACATAATCTTCATTATATGTTCCATCATATTTACCTCCTGGTCCATTTATTCTCAAACCTTTTTTAAGTTTCCAAGCTGAACTTACTTTATTCCCAACATAATGAATCTCAAAACCGTCACCAGCATATCCAATCAAAGAACCTTTTTGATTATTTAAAAGACTCTTTGCAATACCATGATAATGGTACAAACCGTTAGGACCTACATGAGCATTGTTATTATCTAACCCTAATTTGCCTTTTGTTCCAAAAATATTCAATCTCCAATTTTTGTTTCCATTTCTACTATGACCCCTCTTAGACGATGGGTCCCAATATCCAGCTGTATTCGGACGATAAAGAATACCATTAAGTGCGAAACCCATGGTACTTGTAATAGGAGTAATTTTGCCTGAAAATGAACCCTTTATTGGGACACATAGATAGATATTTTGTTCAGTAATACTATGAGGGTTGCCTTTGTTTGGGAATTTACCTGTTTGATGGTCTGGGATGCCATTTGAAATAAGACAACGATTGTCTTTATGAATTTTAATAGATACTTTATTTTCTATTGATTTGATAGGATCAAAATCAAGAAAAAATAAAATTATTAAAGAGGAAAAAAATACTCTAAACATACCTTCTTTATAACTTATTTAAATTTGCATTTTATCGATTTTTGCATAATAAATATTTTGAAGGCTTAATCTATTAGTACGCACCATTTGAGAAAGTTTAAACATTCTAGATCCCCCTACAGATCCCTTTTTTCATGTGAGACTGTAGACAATAAAAAAAGAGAGTCTGGAAAACTCTCAAGTATAAATTGGTTTTTAAGAGTCGGGGCGACAGGATTCGAACCTGCGACCTAGTGCTCCCAAAGCATCCGCTCTAACTTTTTATTTTTGCATCTAAACCAATTAATTTCATAAGAACTTTTGCATTACTAGCAACAGCAGAATATTGTTTTTCTTGCATTGCTCTATGCATTGCATTTTCTAAAGTACATACTAATTTTGCTGTCATTTCTGGTCGATTTAAGTCACCTTCCTCAAGATCATCTTTCAGCAAAAGGTAAGCATTGGAGGTGATTTCTCTTGCTCTACGTCTAGAAATATTATATTTTGCGGCGACATGGGTGGTAATTGAAGAATATGCCTGTCCTTCAGCAACTAATTCAGCAGCATGTGCAACTCTTAATTCAGTTTCTTGTTTAGTTGCTCTTTTAGGCATCTAAAAAATTAGACTAGATGAAAGAATATAAATTATACACTTTGAATATAACCTTATTTATCAATAAAGTATATAATGAAACTATTGCTAATACTGCTATCTTGCAACTTTTAAGAGGTGTGCAGCTCCCGCACATTTATTAATTAGTAACACTAAATATACTTAAAAGATTAGCTAGTTAGATTGGTACAGCTACGATAAATTCATAAAGATTAAAAATTGGATCCTGCACTAATATCTGCACTATTTCGTTAATATATAGTAATAATATAGTGCAAAATTGTTGGTATAACTTATGTTTTAGGTAAAGCGTAGCTCCTTGCCAAGGAGAATGTCGAGAGTTCGAATCTCTTCATCCGCTTTTCATTTTTGTATCTTTTAAAATATACATAGAAAAAAATTTGTCATGTCAAGAGTAGTTTCTATTGAGGATTTAAAGGGATTATTTACTAAACCTTATGGTACAGATGCACCAACAAAACAAAAATGGGCTGAATTTTATAATGAGAATGTTATTTTTACAGATCCAACTCAGGAAACAGAGGGCTTAGATTCTTATGTTAAAGCTCAAGAAAAGCTAGTTAAAAGATGTGATGATGTTTATTTAGAAACTCATGCGATCTCCATTAATGGAAATTGTGGATTTGTTGAATGGACAATGGGTTTAAAAATTATGGGTAAAGAATTTATTTATCCTGGAACTACTCGTTTATTATTTGGTGAAAATGGATTAATAACAGAGCATAGAGATTACTTTGATTTTTGCGGCCCAACTTTTGGACCAGTTCCTATTTTAGGACCGTTTATAAAATGGCTTTATAGTAAATTTGTATCTTGATTTGTTTTCTTTAGAAATAGAGTCCTTTATATTTCACGAATTAATAAATTTTGAGAATTAACTTCTTTAAAATCGAATTGAGAATAAAACAATGTTTTATTTGTCGTCATTAAATATAATTTTTTTGTTTTTTTAATTTTTTTAGAAGATAAAAGATTTTTTAAAATTAATGTACCAAAACCCTTGCCTTGGTGATTTTGATCTATAACAATATCCCAAAGCACTCCGCGGAAAATTCCATCGGTTAAAGCTCTACCAAAACCAACTATTTCCTTACCAACCCAAAGACTTATAACGACATCACTATTAGCAAGACATTTTTTTAGATCATTAAGTGTTCTATTTTTTGCCCAGAATGCATTGGTATCTAGTAATTTTTGTAGCTTAATTAATCCATTCGTCGGTTTAAGATTAGGACCTAATCCAAAAAACCTTAACCCTAAAGCTCCTTTGGCATGTTTTATTAGAGATATATCTTTCATTTATTAAAAAAATTTTTGAAAAGTGATGTCAGTTAGATTATTTTTGTGACTTCAATCTAAATACCATAATCGATCGTTTCTATAAAATAAAGAGATAATAGTTTTCTTCATTCTGTTGTAACGCACTAATTTATAATGTTTGTAATAAGATGAATTTTTTAAGGACTTTGACTTATGCTAAAACTTTTGTTGGGAGATCCGAATACACGAAAGTTAAAGCGCTATCAACCAATAGTGGAAGAGATAAATTTTTTAGAAGAAGAAATTTCTGAATTGACTGATGATGAGCTTAGAAAGGAAACTCAAAATCTTAAATCAAAGATTTCATCAGAATTAGATTTTAAAAAACAAAAAGGCCTCCTAGAAGAATTTCTTCCTAAAGCCTTTTCAATCGTAAGAGAAGCAAGTAAACGTGTTCTTGATATGAGACATTTTGATGTGCAGTTAATAGGCGGGATGGTTTTACATGAGTGTCAAATCGCTGAGATGAAGACTGGAGAGGGAAAAACTCTTGTCGCAACATTACCTTGTTATTTAAATGCTCTTACTGGAAAAGGTGTTCATGTTGTTACTGTAAATGACTATTTAGCTAGAAGAGATGCAGAGTGGATGGGACAAGTTCATCGTTTTTTAGGTTTATCGGTTGGTTTAATTCAGCAAGATATGAACCCAGGTGAGAGAAAGAAAAATTATGATTGTGATATAACTTATGCTACAAATTCAGAATTAGGATTTGATTATTTAAGAGATAATATGTCTACCGATATTAATGAGGTAGTTCAAAGAAAATTCAATTACTGCGTAATTGACGAGGTTGATTCAATATTAATTGATGAAGCAAGAACGCCTCTAATCATTTCTGGCCAAGTTGAAAGACCGCAAGAAAAATATCAAAAAGCTGCTGAATTATCTTTGGCATTAGTAAAAGCAAAAGAATTAAGTAAAGATGGTATTGATCCAGAAGGGGACTATGAAGTTGATGAAAAGCAGAGAAGTTGCATATTAACTGATCAGGGTTTTGCAAAATGTGAAGAATATTTGGGAGTAAATGATTTATATAATCCTCAAGATCCTTGGGCGCATTATATAACTAACGCATTAAAAGCCAAAGAATTATTTATTAAAGATGTGAATTATATTATTAAGGGAGATGAGGCTGTGATAGTGGATGAATTTACTGGCAGGGTGATGCCAGGAAGGCGTTGGAGTGATGGACAACATCAGGCAATAGAAGCAAAAGAGAGTCTTAAAATTCAGCCTGAGACTCAAACATTAGCATCCATAACTTATCAGAATTTTTTCCTTTTATATCCTGGTTTAGCAGGAATGACGGGAACTGCAAAAACTGAGGAGGTTGAATTTGAAAAAACTTATAAATTAGAATCAACAGTTATACCGACTAACCAAATAAGAAAGAGACAAGATTGGTCTGATCAAGTATTTAAGACAGAGATTGGTAAATGGAAAGCCGTTGCTAAAGAAACTGCACAAATTCATAGAGATGGTAGACCTGTTTTAGTTGGTACAACAAGTGTGGAAAAAAGTGAATTATTAAGTTCACTTTTATCTGAAGAAAAAATCCCCCATAATTTGTTAAATGCTAAGCCAGAGAACGTTGAACGTGAGGCAGAAATTGTTGCTCAGGCAGGAAGAGCAGGGGCTGTTACTATTGCGACTAATATGGCTGGGAGGGGAACAGATATAATTCTTGGCGGTAACAGTGACTATATGGCAAGACTTAAATTAAAAGAAATTTTAATTCCTTTGTTGGTAAAGCCTGATAATGAGCATAGGCCACCAATCCCTAAACAAAGAAATTCAAAATATAAGGGCGGTTTTTCTGCAAAAGTTGATTCAAATTTGAAAAAGAACATTTCAAATTCTTCAACTAGTCTGTTCCCTTGCAAGCTTGATGAAGGAATTGATAAGAAACTCTCTCTTTTATCTAATGAACTTGTAAAAAATTGGGGTGATAGACAACTTTCTGTCTTGGAGCTTGATGACAAGATAGCTACAGCCGCAGAAAAAGCACCAACTGATGATAATTTGATAAAGCTTTTGAGAGAATCTTTGTCTGATGTAAAAAAAGAATATGAAAAAGTTTTGATTCATGAAGAAGAAAAAGTAAGAGAAGCTGGCGGTTTACATGTTATTGGTACTGAGAGACATGAATCAAGAAGAGTGGATAATCAACTTAGAGGAAGAGCAGGAAGACAAGGTGATCTTGGAAGTACAAGATTCTTTTTATCTTTAGAAGATAATTTATTAAGGATTTTTGGAGGTGATAGAGTAGCAAATCTAATGAATGCGTTTAGGGTTGATGAAGATATGCCTATTGAGTCAGGAATGCTTACTAGGTCTCTAGAAAGTGCTCAAAAGAAAGTTGAAACCTATTATTACGATATTAGAAAACAAGTGTTTGAATACGACGAGGTAATGAACAATCAAAGAAAAGCAGTTTATGGCGAACGACTAAGAGTATTGAAAGGAATTGATTTAAAGAAACAAGTAATAGGATATGGAGAAAGAACAATGATTGAAATTGTAGATGCTTATATTAATCCTGATCTTCCTCCTGAAGAATGGAATATTGATCAATTAATATCTAAAGTCAAAGAATTTATATATTTATTAGATGATCTTAAATCAAATGATATTAACTTACTGTCAATAGAAGAATTAAAAAACTATCTTCAAGAGCAGTTGCGAATAGCTTATGATTTAAAAGAATCACAAATAGAAAAGATTCGTCCAGGATTAATGAGAGAAGCTGAAAGATTTTTCATTTTGCAGCAAATCGATAATTTATGGCGAGAACATCTTCAATCCATGGATTCCTTAAGGGAATCAGTCGGATTGAGAGGTTATGGTCAAAAAGATCCTTTAATCGAATATAAAAATGAAGGATATGACATGTTTCTTGAAATGATGACTAACATGAGACGAAATGTTATTTATTCAATGTTTATGTTTCAACCTAAAACTGAAACGGATGATAAAAATTAAATCAATATTTAATCATCTCCGAGAAATTCAAAAATTTCTTTGTCTTTAAGATTTTGAGAATCACCGAGTTTAGAAATATCAATTGATTCTGAGCTGGCTATACATTTTAGAGTTGTTTGCAATTTAAGAATTTCATTTTCAAGAGAGTCTATCCTATCCATTAAATTTTTTATTACATTAGCTTCTGCATCTGGCAAGGCAGAGTGAGCTAATGGATTTACTTTGACCCCACTTTGATGCACTACCCTTCCAGGAACTCCTACTACAGTACTGTTGCCCTCTACATTTCGAACAACTACTGAGCCAGCACCAATACGGGTATTAGATCCTACCGTGATGGATCCAAGAACTTTTGCGCCTGCTCCGACTACAACATTTTCCATTAAGGTTGGATGTCTTTTGCCATGGCTTTTGCCAGTACCTCCTAATGTCACTCCCTGATAAAGCAAACAGTTATTTCCTATCTCAGCTGTTTCACCAATTACAACGCCCATTCCATGGTCTATGAAAACCCTTTTACCAATTTTTGCCCCTGGATGGATTTCAATACCAGTCGTTAGCCTATTAAGATGGCTGAGTAAGCGTGGAATTAAAGGAATCTTTAATTGCCATAATTTATGCGTAAACCTATGTATAACTATTGATTGAAAGCCAGGGTAGCAAAGAAATATTTCTATTATTCCTCTAGCGGCAGGATCTCTCTCTCTGATAATTTCAATATCTGATTTTAAAGTTCTAAGCATCTTGGTCTAATTAATAACTCCTATTTCTTTTTTTAATTGATTTATTGTTTCGATACTTAAATAATTTTTAGCACATATTATTTGAGGTAATCTCATCAACTGAGAACGATTTTTTAATAATGTGTTTTCTACAACTGATAAACTAGGTCGATCACACACTATATGGTTCGAAGCCTTTAAAAGTGATAGTAATCTACTGTTATTATCTGAGATTGCCGTCATAAGCATTAATTCCCTACCTCGCATGCTGTGTATAATAACTTCTGCTGCTCTCAATAAACCAGGACTTATGCTAACAATACCTACACAACTTCCAGTATTTAATTCATTGAGAATTTTCAATTCCTTTTGAAAGTCGCTCAAGTCAACTGCAATAGCGCGAACTCCATGTTGCTTGGCAACTTTTTCTAGAGGCTGTAAAAAATATCTGCTTGTAACAATCGTACCATTATTTGAATTACTCAAAACTTTTTCTAATTCTTCCATAGGAACAACTTCTACTGGTACATTAACTGTTGTAGAAAGTTCTTCTGCTATTAACATAGAAGCCCCAATATCTTCTCTAGGAGTACTGACTATGATTCTTGATCCGCACTTAATACGCCAATCAATTTCATTAGTTAATATATTTCTCGTTTCTTGTAAAGTGCATCCAAGATTTATCAATTTATCAATAACCTTCTTTGCTTCTTGATCTGGGGATTTACTTATTTTACTTTTTGAGTAAGCTGATTTTTTAAATTCTTTTTTTGTAAGATTATCTCTTACATAGATACCTGATCCAGCTATTGCTTCAACAACTCCATCTATTTCCAGTTGTCTGTAAACTTTGCTTATAGTATTCCGATGGAGTCCAGTCTGCATTGCAAGTTGCCGTGTGCTGGGAAGTCTGTGCCCTGGAGGATAATGTCTTGCTGCAATTGCAAAACAAATTTGATTATATAGTTGAGTCGATGCAGGGATATCACTTTCTTGTTGAATATGAAATCTCACTTTAGAAAAACCCTGACTAATTTATTTTTGACCATAGTGACACTTTAACATTCGTCATATTTTGTGATAGCAATTTTTATCCATCATCTTTTTTTATGAGAGGAGTTTTGCGAGGACTTAAAAACATAATCATGTTTCTACCTTCTCTTTTTGGTTTTTGTTGAACTTCTGATTGCTCTTCTAAATCATTAGCCATTTTTAAAAGAAGTGTTTCAGCTAAATTTGAGTGTTGAATTTCTCTACCCCTAAAAAATACAGTACATTTTACTTTGTCTCCTGATTTTAAAAATTTCGTAGCTTGACCTATGCGGACATCATAATCATGCTTGTCAATTTTGTACCTCATTTTTACTTCTTTAACTTCTGTTTGATGGGATTTTTTCTTTGCTTCTTTAGCTTTCTTTTCTTGTTCAAATTTATATTTTCCGTAGTTCATTATTCTACAAACAGGAGGATTTGCTTTTTCGCTCACCAAAACTAAATCAAGTTCCCTTTGAGATGCTATTTCTAATGCTTTTAATCTATCTATGACACCTAATTGTTTCCCATCTGCATCAACAACTCTCAATTGAGGGTATTTAATTCTTTCATTTATATTTGGTAGCTCTCTAACGGGAGCTCGGCGATCAAAGCGTGGGCGTGGGGGCATTCAGTTAATTTAATAATTTGATTGGATGATGAATAAAATCTATTTTTATAGAGTTAGCTTAAAAAAGACTCTATCTTAATTATTGCATCTTTTAGCAGGTTTTTGTTATCAAGCCAAAGAGGATTATTTTTATTACGAAACCAAGTCTTTTGTCTTTTTGCAAAATGGATCGTTTTTGTCGTAGTTAACTCAATCGCTTTATCAATTGTTGAATTGTTATTTAAAACATCCCTAGCTTCTCGATAACCTATGGTTTCTAATATTGGCAAATCAAATCCGTATTTAGAGATAAGAAGGTTCGTCTCTTCAATAATTCCAGATAAAAACATATTTTTTGTTCTTTGTAAAATTCTTTCTTTTAAATTATCTCTATCTAATCCAAGCTCTAGTATCCTCCATTCAGGCGGTTTTTGAACTTTCAGAGTTGACAAAGGTTTACCTGTTACATAAAAGACTTCTAAAGCTCTAATTGTTCTAATGTGGTCAGCAAAATTGATTTTTTTTGTTGATAATCGATCACAATTTTTTAACAAGTCCCAACATTTTTCCTGACCAAGTTCTTCTAATTGTCTTCTCAAATTCTTTTGAGGAGGGACATCTGGTACAAAAAATCCTTTTGTTATTGAGTTCATATACAACCCACTCCCTCCAACAAGAAAAGGTAAATTATCTTGTTTAATTTCTCTTTTTATTGATTTTTGAGCAATTTCTTGAAATTGTTTTACATTAATTGGATGGATTGGCTCCTCAATATCTATTAAAAAATGCTTTATTTGTTGTTGTTGTTTTTTAGATGGCTTGGCTGTTCCAATATCCATAGACTTATAAATTTGCCTTGAATCGATATTGTGTATACGAGTTTTAAAATATTCTGCAATTTCAATAGCTAATTCAGTTTTGCCACTTGCAGTAGGCCCAATTAAAATTATTACATGAGGGGGATATGAAGACATATGAATTTCTGAAGAAAAAAAAATTAGCTATATAATTAAAGTGTTTAAATTTTTCATTGACTTCGAGCCTTTATCTTATTGCAGTGGTAAATTTAACGAAAGACCTTTTAAAAATAACATTTTAAAAGTTTAATATTTTTTTTATATTAAATGAGTGAGGACAAAAGATCTAATAAAATCTCAAATGATTATGGCGCGGAGCAGATTCAGGTTTTAGAGGGGTTAGAACCAGTTCGTAAACGTCCTGGGATGTATATAGGTTCTACAGGGCCTAGGGGATTACATCATTTAGTATATGAGGTAGTTGATAACTCAGTTGATGAAGCACTTGCAGGACATTGTGATCATATAGAAATAGTCCTTCGAGCAGATGGTTCTGCTTTAATTTCTGATAATGGTCGTGGTATTCCAACAGATATTCATCCAAGAACAGGAAAAAGTGCATTAGAAACTGTATTAACTGTTCTTCACGCAGGAGGTAAATTTGGAAGTGGTGGTTATAAAGTTTCAGGCGGTTTGCATGGAGTAGGAATATCTGTAGTTAATGCTTTAAGTGAATGGGTTAATGTGACTGTCTATAGGGATGGTAGCGAATTTAATCAAAGATTTGAAAAAGGTTTGTCTAAGGGTGAATTGCAAAGTAAAAAGCAGACTTGTAAACCATCTAAGAAAGGAACAACTATTTGCTTTAAACCCGATAAAACAATTTTTTCTGGTGGAATTGAATTTGAATATGCTCTTCTTTCATCCAGATTGAGAGAATTAGCTTACCTTAACGGTGGAGTAAAAATTGTTTTTAGAGATGAAAGAAATCAATTATCAGATGGTTCTTTTAAAGAAGAAATTTACTTATATCAGGGAGGTATTAAAGAATATGTTGAATATATGAATACTGAAAAAGAGTCTATTCATCCTGAAATAATTTATGTTGACTCACAGAAAGAAAATGTATATGTAGAAGCAGCTTTGCAATGGTGTTCAGATGTATATTCAGATAATATCTTGGGATTTGCAAATAATATTAGAACTATTGATGGAGGAACTCATATAGAAGGGCTAAAAACAGTTCTGACGAGAACTTTCAATAATCTTGCAAAAAAGAGAGGTAAAAGAAAAGATGTTGAAAAAAATTTAGCTGGCGAAAACATTAGAGAAGGCTTGACTGTTGTTTTATCGGTAAAAGTTCCAGATCCCGAATTTGAAGGGCAAACAAAAACAAAATTAGGAAATACCGAAGTAAGAGGAATTGTGGATTCTCTCATTGGGGAGGCTCTCACAAAATATATGGAATTCAATCCTGGAATTTTGGACTTGATTCTTGAAAAAGCAATTCAATCATTTAATGCGGCAGAAGCTGCCAGAAGGGCCAGAGAATTAGTAAGAAGAAAAAGTGTTCTGGAAAGTTCTACCTTACCGGGTAAATTAGCAGATTGTAGTTCTAGAGATCCCTCAGAATCAGAAATTTATATAGTCGAAGGAGATTCAGCTGGAGGTTCCGCCAAACAAGGACGAGATAGAAAATTTCAGGCTATTTTGCCTCTCAGGGGTAAAATTCTTAATATTGAAAAGACTGACGATACCAAAATTTATAAAAATACAGAAATACAGTCATTAATAACAGCTCTAGGATTAGGAATAAAAGGAGAGGAGTTCGACGAGAGCTCTTTGAGATATCATAGAGTTGTAATTATGACGGATGCTGATGTTGACGGTGCTCATATAAGAACTTTATTATTGACATTTTTTTATAGATACCAAAGAGATCTTGTTGAGAAAGGTTTTATATACATTGCTTGTCCCCCTCTATATAAAGTTGAAAGAGGTAAGAATCATAATTACTGTTATAACGAGAATCAATTAAAGGATACAATTGAAGGTTTTGGAGAAAAAGCAAATTACAATATCCAAAGATTTAAGGGATTAGGTGAGATGATGCCAAAACAATTATGGGATACAACTATGAATCCTCAAACTAGGATGATGAAAAGGGTTGAAATCGAAGATGCACTTGAGGCTGACAGAATATTCAATATATTAATGGGAGATAAAGTTGCACCAAGAAGAGAATTTATTGAAACTCATAGTAGCAACTTAGATATGGCAACTTTAGATATATGATTAATAATCTTCTCAAGAATTTTTGCTTAATTACTTTTGCATTAATTGCTCCAATTACATTACCTGCTGGGGGAATCCAAAAAAGTTTTAATCAAAATAAGTTCCTTCATAATACAAATGAAATTATATTGAGTTCTCATACTTCTCTTTATTCTTTTCCTGAAATTTATGCTAAAAAATTATTAGTTCTTGATGTAGGTACAACTTTATCAGTATTACGTAGCTGGAAAGTAAGCAAAAGTGAAACTTGGGTTAGAGTTGAATTAGCCTCTAATAAATTTTTAGATGACCCTAATAAGATTTTAAAAGGCTGGATAAAAATGTAAATTTTGGATTTTAGTTCAATAAGTATAATTTTACTTGGCAGTACTTTTGGATTAATACTTAGAATATTAATACAAAATAATTTTAAAAAAAGTATAGGTTTTGATATTCAAAATACTTCAATAGTAAATTTTTTTTCGTCTTTTTTTTTAGGAATTTTGGTAGCTTTAAATTTTATTAATAACGAAATATTAGTGTTATTTTATAGCGGTTTTTTAGGATGTTTTAGTACATTTTCTTCATTTATATTTCAACTATTTATTCTGTTTAGAAAGAGAAAATTTCTAAGATTATTTTTTCACTATACCGAAGTGATGGTTTTTTCATTCCTTTTCTTTTACTTAGGTTATTTTCTCGTGCAGTTTTTTTAAAGTGAAAAAAAATAATTTGATCTATATTCTTTTAGCTACTTACCTAGCTACTTTTTTAAGGTTAATTATAAACAATAACTTTTTTACTTCAATAATTGGATCATTTTTAGTTGGTTTTTTAATCAGTAAAAGATTAAGTTATTCAATTGAAAAAATTTTATTGAGTGGTTTTTTTGCTTGCTTTACATCCTTTAGCGGATTTATATATTTTTTGTACAAAATTTTAAATGAAGGGGAGTGGATAAAATTTATAATTTTTTTAAATTTAATCATTATCGTAAATTTATTCGCAATGTTTATCGGGTTCTTGATAAGTAGAAAAATTACTTAGATTTCATATAATGGTGGTGTTACTTTGATAAGGGATGATATTTATGAACGAAGATAATCTTGAGACAGTTGCATCCCTATCTTCAGATTTAAGTACACGAGAAAATATTACTTTTCAACTTGAGGAATTGCTCATCGAGGGAAATTATGATGAGGCAAAGTTACTTTTAGAGCCATCCCAACCTGTTGATATTGCAGATGCTATTGGAAGCCTTCCACAAATCTTGCAGGCATTGGCATTTCGATTATTAAAGAAAAATGAAGCAATTGAGGTTTATGAATATTTAGATCCAGTAGTTCAGCAAACTTTATTAGAGAGACTTCGTTCAGGAGAAGTTTTAGAAATCGTTGAAAAAATGTCTCCTGATGATAGGGTTCAACTCTTTGATGAATTACCTGCAAAAGTTGTACGAAAATTTTTATCTGCGCTTAGTCCTGGTGAAAGGAAAGTAACGGCTGAATTACTTGGATATGAGCCTGAAACTGCTGGAAGATTAATGACAACTGAATATATAGATCTTAAAGAGATGCAAACGGCAGCTGAGGCTCTTTCTTTAGTTAGGAAAAGGGCCCCATTTACTGAAACTATTTACAGCTTATATGTTACGGATAAAGAAAGACATTTAACTGGTATTCTCTCTTTAAGAGACCTTGTAACTGCTGATCCTTCTAAGCCAATTGGAGAAGTTATGACAAGAGATGTAGTTAATATCTCCACTAATACGAATCAAGAAGAAGTTGCTCGAGCAATACAAAGATATGATTTTTTAGCTCTTCCAGTCGTAGATAAGGAAAAAAGACTTGTTGGGATAGTAACCGTCGATGATTTAATTGATGTTATAGAGCAAGAAGCAACAAGAGATATTTATGCTGCGGGGGCAGTACAACCTGGAGATGAAGATGATTATTTCCAAAGTAGTTTGTTTACGATTGCTCGAAGAAGAATTTTATGGTTATTAATTTTGGTTTTGGCAAATGGTTTAACGACAAAAGTCATAGCTATGAATGATCAAATATTAAAAGAAATAGTTTTATTAGCTGCATTTATTCCATTACTTATAGGGACTGGTGGGAATGTTGGCGCTCAAAGTTCAACGGTTGTTATTAGAGGTTTAAGTACTCAAAAGTTGAAGTCTCTTGGTGCATTTAAGGCAGTAGTTAAGGAGGCAATAACTGGCGCTCTTTTAGGTGTTTTCATGATGCTTGTAGTATTTCCCTTCGCTTGGTGGCAAGGAGAAGGGCCTTTAATCGCCTCTGCGGTGGGAATAAGTTTAATTTCCATAACAACTTTAGCCGCTACAACAGGAGCGATCCTCCCTTTGTTGTTTGACAGAATGAAATTGGATCCAGCCTTAATGTCCTCCCCTTTCATTACAACCGTTACCGATATTGCTGGTGTATTTATTTATCTCAGTACAGCAAAATGGCTATTAAGCTCTTCATTAGTCTAAATTAACTAGGTATTTATTCTCATTTTTGTAAAAATGTGGATTTTTTTGTTTAACTTTACATTTCTTAATGGTATTGTTTACAAAACAACATTTAACTTTCATGTCTTCTGATACAATAACTGAAAATAAACTATCTTCGAGCGCAATTATAAAAGCTAGTAATGATGTAGACCTTGTTCGATCATACCTAAGGGATATAGGAAGAGTTCCACTATTATCGCATGAGCAAGAAATTACTCTAGGTAGACAAGTTCAAGAGTACATGGAAGTTGAAAGAGCAGAATTAGAAATTATTGAATTGACAGGAGATAAGCCTAGTATTGATGAATTATCGACCAAATTAAACTTAACGACTTCCATAATTAAAAAAAGATTGAGAGCTGGACAAAGAGCTAAAGAAAGAATGGTTGCCGCGAACTTAAGATTGGTAGTAAGCGTTGCAAAAAAATATACAAAAAGAAATATGGAACTTTTGGATTTAATTCAAGAGGGAACCATAGGACTGGTCAGAGGAGTTGAAAAATTTGATCCAGCCAGGGGTTACAAATTTTCAACATATGCTTACTGGTGGATTAGACAAGGTATTACAAGAGCAATAGCTGAAAAAAGTCGGGCGATAAGACTACCAATTCATATAACTGAAATGTTGAATAAGTTAAAAAAAGGTCAAAGAGAGCTCAGTCAAGAAATGTCAAGGACTCCAACTGTAAGTGAACTTGCGAAATACGTAGAGCTTCCCGAAGATGATGTTAAAGATTTGATGTGCAAAGCTGGGCAGCCAGTTAGTCTTGAAACCAAAGTTGGTGATGGTGAAGATACTGTCTTATTAGATTTACTTGCAGGGGGCGAGGATTTGCCAGATGAACAAATAGAGATGGATTGTATGAGAGGTGATTTGCATTCTCTTTTACATCAATTGCCTGATCTTCAATGTAGAGTTTTAAGAATGAGATACGGAATGGATGGTGATGAACCAATGTCTCTTACAGGCATAGGAAGAGTACTAGGGATAAGTAGAGATCGAGTAAGAAACCTAGAACGAGATGGGCTTAGAGGCTTGAGAAGACTAAGTGATAATGTAGAAGCTTATTTTGTTTCTTGAACAAATTCATTTATTAACTTATTTGTTTTTTCAGGTTCTTCATCATGAGGACAATGACCAGCCCCTTTGATAATATCTAATCTTTTAATATTCCTGAATTGTTTCTTCCACTCTTTTGCTTCGTTTAAAGATTCCCAAGGATCTTTTTCTCCCCAAATCAATTGGATTGGAGAATCAACCTTATCAAAAAGGTCAGTAGCAAGATAGTCATCAAATAAGTTAATAAAACCACGAAATGCTTCTTTAGAATTTTTCCTTTGGGAAGGTTGATAAAGTATTTCAATCAATTCTTTATCGATATTTTTTCCTGTAGGGTAAGCCTGTTCAAGTATTTTCTTTATAACTTTTGGATTAGCAGCTCTTGTAAAAAGTGTATTACTAATGACTCTTTGTCTAACTATTGTTTTAAGAACTGGTCTCAGTAGATTCATTAAGATATCACTTTTTTTTAGACGTTTATCATCCATAGTTCTTTGTGCACAATCAATCAAAATGACACCTTTGCAATCATCTTTGAGGATTTCAGCAGCTTTTAATGCAATAACACCACCAATTGAATTTCCTACCAAGTAAACAGGAGATTTTATTACCTCTTCACAAAATGTTGATATTTGATTACCCCATAAGTCAAATGAATATTTAATTGAGTTTTCTTTATCAGGTTCGTAATTTAATAAAGCACTAGGTTGAGTGCTTTTCCCAAATCCTAATAAGTCAATTGCATAGCAGTTTGAAAATTTACCAAGAAAATCTTGATTATGTCTCCAGTGGTTTTTTGATGCCCCAAATCCATGAACTAATAAAATTTTAATATTTTTTTCAGAATTAGATTCTTTTGATAAAGACCAAGAAATTTCCCAATTTTTCCATTTCCAAGTTTCAGATTTATTTAAAGACATTATGAATATTCTTTTAATTAAACTTTAATTCAAAAAAAAATTATTCGTTTTTAATAAATTATTCTTAGTTGAGAAAAAGTGTTCATTTTATGAAAAAGAAAAAGGTTATATGTATTGGAGAGGCTTTAATAGACAGAATTAGAAATAAGTCAAATCAAGGATTTACAGATTTTTTGGGTGGTGCCCCGGCTAATGTTGCTTGTGCATTAAGAAAATTAAAAATAGATTCAACATTTATAGGAAGTTTGGGTAGTGATGATTATGGAAAAAAATTTATTACGCAATTTAATAAATTGGACGTTAATTTAGATTTCTTGCAATTAGATAATGATTCATCTACTCGCGTGGTTAATGTAGATAGAGATCAATTTGGAGATCGTTTTTTTTCAGGCTTTGAGAAAATTTCTCATTCATGCTTTGCAGACGAAGTTCTTAGTAAGAAATTAATCGAAAAAGAAATTTTAAATTTGGAGAAATCTTTTTTAGAAACAAAATATTTGGTCACAGGAACGATCTTATTATCATCTCCAAAATCAGCAGAGACTATTTATTTTCTTCTTGAACAGGCAAAAAAATTTGAAGTCAAAATAGTTATTGATTTAAATTGGAGGGAGGTCTTTTGGGATCATTCAAATTTTTCATCAGAAATTAGCAAAACTCAGAGAGTTAATTTAATCAAGAAATTTTTAAATCATGCAAATGTTTTAAAACTTGCTATGGAAGAAGCAACTTTGTTTTTTGAGGATGAAAATCCCTTGCTAATATCTCAACAATTATCTAATAGACCAGATGTAATAATAACTGATGGAAAAAAACCCGTTCTATGGTACATCAATGGATTGCAGGGAATTACCGAAACCCCTACTTCACAAAAAATTGTTGATACAACTGGCGCAGGCGATGCTTTTTTAGCTGGCTTAATTTCAAAATTAATTTCTTCTGACTATCCTTCAAATAAACTAGATATAGAAGATTGCATTAGGTTCGCAGGTGTTTGTGGATTATTAACTTGTCTTGGTGAAGGCGCAATCGAGCAACAGCCATACTATGAGAAAGTTAATAAATTTTTGGGATCTCTTATTTCGTAGTGTCTTCCATAATTGTTTGCGTAACTAATTTCTATTTTCCAGAAATTATCAATAACTGATTCTATTAATTCTGGCCATTCAATAACTAAAATAGCTTGTCTTTGTATTGCTTCTTCTTCTTCTGCAAAATAAACTTCTTTTGCTGAAGAAACATTTTCTAACCTGTATAAATCAAGGTGAATTAGTGGAATTTTTCCGGAGTTGTAGTGATGCGATAAAGCAAATGTAGGACTTGTAATGTCCTCAGAGATTGATAAGCCTTTAGCAATCCCTTGAACAAATGAAGTTTTTCCTGCCCCAATTGGACCCTGTAATAAAACAATTGATTGGGGATTTAGTTTGTGTGAGAGTTTTTTTCCTAAATTTAATGTCTCTTTTAAATTCTCGACAAACACTAATTTACACATAATCATTTATAGTTTAATAGAAATTATTTACTAGATATGGTTATTGCAGATTCAGTTAAGACATCTACACCTAATTACGTTATTGCTGATATCTCTTTGTCGGATTTTGGTCGTAAAGAAATTAAAATTGCCGAAACGGAAATGCCTGGATTAATGGCACTTAGAGATAAATATCAATCTGAAAAGCCTCTTAAAGGTGCAAAAATAGCTGGAAGTCTTCATATGACTATTCAGACAGCAGTCCTAATAGAAACTCTTGTTGATCTTGGTGCAGAAGTGAAATGGGCTTCATGCAATATTTTTTCAACTCAAGATCATGCGGCTGCAGCTATTGCAGATCAAGGAATTTCTGTATATGCAAAAAAGGGTGAGACTCTTGATGAATATTGGCAATACACCCACTATATCCTTGATTGGGGTTCAGACTCTCCAAATATGATTCTTGATGATGGGGGAGATGCAACTGGCTTATTGATACTCGGTAGTAAAGCAGAAAAAGATTTATCTGTTTTAGATAATCCCGGAAATGAAGAAGAAATTGCTTTATTCAATTCTATAAAGTCTAAGTTAGAAAATGATAGTGACTTCTATTCTAGAATTAAGAGTAATATAATTGGTGTCACTGAAGAAACTACAACGGGAGTTGCAAGACTTTATCAACTGCAAAAGCAAAATGCATTACCTTTCCCTGCCATTAACGTTAATGATTCAGTAACTAAGAGCAAATTTGATAATTTATATGGCTGCCGAGAATCTCTAGTTGACAGCATAAAGCGTGCCACTGATGTCATGATTGCTGGGAAGGTAGCTTTAGTAATGGGTTTTGGAGATGTAGGTAAAGGTTCAGCTCAGTCCCTAAGAGGACTTGGTGCAATTGTAAAAGTTGCTGAAGTTGATCCAATTTGTGCTCTTCAAGCGGCAATGGAAGGTTTTAGTGTTGTTACATTAGACGATGTTGTGGAAGATATAGATATATTTGTTACAGCAACTGGAAATTATCAGGTAATAACAAACGAAAATCTTGTCAAGATGAAAGACGAGGCCATAGTTTGTAATATAGGCCATTTCGATAATGAAATTGATGTGGCTTCATTGAAAGATTATCCATGGGAAAATATTAAGCCTCAGGTAGATCACATAACTTTACCGAGTGGCAATAAAATAATTCTTTTAGCTGAAGGTAGATTGGTTAACTTAGGTTGTGCCACGGGACATCCAAGTTTTGTTATGAGTAATTCTTTTACTAATCAAGTACTAGCTCAAATTGAACTTTTCAATAAGTCAGAAAAATATGCTAAGGAGGTTTATGTTTTACCAAAACATTTAGATGAAATGGTAGCTAGATTACATCTTGATAAAATTGGAGCAAAATTAACAAAATTAACTAAGGAACAAGCCGATTACATTAATGTCTCTGTTGAAGGACCTTATAAACCAGAGCTTTATAGATACTAAGTTTGAGTTTAATTTTTGTAAATTTTCTTACTTCAATACCCGACTATATCAGTTTGGCTCTTGAAAAGAATTCATTAATTGCATACCTCACTATTTGTTTGGCTATGTTTTTAGAAAACATAATACCTCCAATCCCTTCAGAAATAATAATGCCATTGGGCGGATTTTTCGTTTATCAACAAAAATTAAATTTCTATATTTTAGTTTTTTGGGGATTACTTGGAACTATTTTAGGTTCATTGCCTTGGTATTATTTAGGAAGATTAATAAATGAAAAAAGACTTTCAAATTTTCTAGATAAAAAAGGTAAATATCTGGGTATTTCTTCTAAAGATTTAAGTAAAAGTAAAAGGTGGTTTGATAAATACGGGGTTTCTTTAGTTTTTTGGGGCCGATTAGTACCAGGTATAAGAACTTTAATTTCAGTTCCAGCTGGCATAGAACTTATGCCATTAAGAAAATTTTTGATTTGGACTACATTTGGAAGCTTGATATGGGTCGCACTTCTCACTTACACAGGTTATTTATTTGGTGAAAATTATCCAATTATTGAAACTTACTTAGATCAAATCAAATATGTTGTAAAGCCAATTTTAATTTTAATTTTCTTCTATTTCTTTATAAGAATACTTATTAGATTTTTGAAAAAAAATAAAACTTAAAAAGGGATTTCACTAGAGTTACTACTATTAGAATATTGGTTATTATCGGATTCTTTTCGGGACCCTAATAAGTTCAATCTATCAACCCTAACAACTGGTTTATATCTATCTTCCCCAGTATTTTTATCTTTCCAACTATCAATTTTAAAGCTACCCGTAATTCCAATTAAAGATCCTTTTTTAACGTAATCTGCGGCTATTTGGGCTTGCTTGCCCCATATTTCTATATTAAACCAATCTGGCTCTTCATCTCTGCTTCGTCTGTTAACTGCAAGTGTGAAATTCGCTACGATACTGCCAGATTCAAAATATCTGACATCTGGTTCTCTTCCTGCTCTGCCAACCAAGTTAATAGTGTTAATTTCCATAATTTTTTCTTTTTTTAATACTACTCATATTTCCAGTTTCTGCTCAAAGTTTTGCGTGCTATTCATAACTAAACAACAGAATTCTGAGAGCTTACCAAAAAATAGATATATTATTTATAAAAAGAATTCTTATTGTGATTTTTAACAGATTTAAATTTTCTAGAGATATTGGCATAGATTTGGGAACGGCCAACACTCTTATACACGTATCAGGAAAGGGCGTTGTTTTACAAGAGCCCTCTGTAGTAGCTATGGATTTAGAAGAAGGGATTCCATTAGCTGTTGGTAAAGAAGCAAAGTTAATGCTTGGAAGGACCCCTGGCAATATAAGAGCTGTAAGACCACTAAGGGATGGGGTTATCGCAGATTTTGATGCTGCAGAACAAATGATAAAAACATTTATTCAAAAATGTAACGAAGGCAAGGGGATAGTTGCACCAAGAATAGTAATTGGTATTCCAAGTGGAGTTACTAGTGTTGAGCGAAGAGCAGTAAGAGAAGCTGGATTAGCCGGAGCTAGAGAAGTTCACTTAATTGATGAACCTGTTGCAGCAGCAATTGGAGCCTCATTACCAGTAACTGAGCCAATTGGAACTATGATTGTCGATATTGGTGGAGGTACTACTGAGGTTGCAGTATTAAGTTTAGGTGGAACTGTATTGAGTGAATCTGTTCGAATAGCTGGCGATGAAATTAATGAGTCAATTGCGCTTTATCTTAAAAAAGTTCATAATTTAGTTGTCGGAGAGAGAACTGCAGAAGATATCAAAATTAAAATTGGATCTGCATTTCCAGATGATGATTTTGATAAAACTACTTTAGAGGTTAGAGGTTTACATCTTTTATCTGGTTTACCTAGGTCAGTCACTTTGACATCAGGAGAAATCAGAGAAGCCATGGCTGAAACACTTAGCAAAATAGTGGAAGCTGTAAAAAGAACTTTAGAGCGAACCCCCCCTGAACTTGCTGCAGACATTGTTGATAGGGGTATTATGCTTGCAGGAGGCGGAGCTTTAGTGAGAGGCATTAATGATTTATTGAGCGATGAAACAGGAATTTTTACTCACATAGCAGAAAACCCACTGCTTTGCGTAGTTAATGGTTGTGGAGAGGTTTTGGATGATTTTAAAAAACTGAAAAGAGTTGTTGACACTCCAGAATTTATAAGGAATGCCATAAGAGATTAATATTATGTTAGGTATCCGACGAATTTCTACTTATCGTTGGTGGCATCAAAAGAAAAATTGGATATTGTTTGCAATTTTTTTATTTTTGGTTTTTGTAAGGATATCAAAAGGTTCTTTTTATAAAGATTTTTATTATTTTATTTCAAAGCCTTTTTGGCCCGGTCAATTTCAAAAAGAAATTATTCTTGAGAGTATTGACCAAGAACATTCAATTAAGTTAAATCTTCTTAAAAAAGATAATACAAGATTGCGGCGTATCTTATCTCTTCAAGAATCATCTATTAATGATAATATTTCAGCTGCAATTATTTCAAGAAAAACAGGTAGTTGGTGGAGACAAATAATCTTAAACAAAGGATCCAAGGATGGAGTAGAGATTGGAAATATTGTTGTTGGTCCGGGTGGCTTATTAGGAAGAGTAAATAATGTTTCTTTATTCACTGCGTCGGTGACATTAGTAACTTCTCCAGAAAGTAAGTTAGGTGTTTGGGTGGATAGAATGCAAATTAATGGATTACTTGTCGGTTTAGGAGATGATCATCCTAGCTTAATACTTTATTCAAAAGATGCTGATATTAAAGTCGGAGATTTTGTATCATCATCTCCTGCTAGTACACTATTACCGCCAAATATCCCTATTGGTATTGTCCAATCTATAGATGAGACATTGAAATCAAAAAAAACGGCAAAAATTTCACTTTTAGCAAAACCACACGTAATTGATTGGGTGCAAATTTTGAAAATAAATATTTAATGAATAAATTTTTTACAAAACAATTATCCATAATAAGCTTTATTTTTATCCCAATTATTTTTTTGTGGCACCCTAATTGGCTTGGATTTTTTGGTATTCAGCCATATTGGCCGTTATTTTGGTTATTGCCTTGGTCAATGATTAATGGATCAATCAATGGATTAATATTTGGTTTGTTTTTAGGTCTAATTTTAGATGCCCTAACTTTAGATAATAATTTTACTCAAATACCAGGCTTAATTTTTTGTGGATTTTTGTTTGGAAGAATTAAATTGAATAGTGATAATTTGGTGGGACATTTTAGGTATGGTTTAATTTGTTCTTTTGGAAGTTTTTTATGTGGGACTTTTTATTTTTTACAAATTTTGTTTAGAAATTTTTCAGATAGTAATTATTTAATGATGATTCCCGGAGTTAAAAATATCTTAGCGGAAGTTTTTCTGACAGGTTTTTTTGCTCCCTTTATTTGCTCTCAACTTTTAAGAATGTTTAAATTTTCAAGAAGAAAATTTTAGTAATAAATTTCGCCAAGAAGTAAAAAGTGTTTGAAAGAATTTATATCTTCAAATTATTTAAAATTTTTGTTACCTACGGAATATCTCTTTGAGGGTTCGTAATGTTATATTTTTAATTGTTAGAATAAATATTCAATGCAATAGTTCTTTGCTTTGAAATATCTAGAAATCTTTTTTAACTATGTCAAAAGCAAGAATTTTAGTTGTTGATGATGAACCAGCAGTTTTGAAGGTATTGGTTACTAGGCTGCAACTAGCTGGATATCAAGTTTATTCAGCCACTAATGGCGAAGAAGCTCTTGAGTCTTTTCACAGGGATTCCCCAGACTTGATAGTTCTTGACGTAATGCTTCCAAAAATGGATGGCTTTGCTGTTTGTAGAAGAATTAGAGCTGAATCAGTAGTGCCAATAATATTCTTAACCGCCCTAGAGGCTATTTCAGAGAGAGTTGCTGGTTTGGATTTAGGGGCTGATGATTATTTATCTAAACCATTTAGCCCAAAAGAGTTAGAGGCTAGAATAGCTACTATTTTGAGAAGAATGGGCCCAACTGTAACGGTTACTGAAACTCAAGAGGTTCCTTCAGGCAAAGGAGTTATGAAATTTGGAAGTTTAGTGGTTGATACTAATCGCAGACAAGTTTCTAGAGCAGGAGACAGAATTAGTTTAACTTATACTGAATTTAGCCTTCTAGAATTATTGTTTGACGAGCCAGGTAAGGTTGTTCCGCGAGCAGAAATTTTAGAGCAGCTATGGGGTTATCCTCCTCGAAGAGCTGCAGATTTAAGAGTTGTAGATGTATATGTAGCTAGATTAAGAGGTAAATTGGAACCAGATCCAAGAAACCCAGAATTAATACTAACTGTTAGAGGTATTGGTTATGCATCTCAGAGAGTTGGCGAAACAGCAACATCTTTGGCAAGTTGAGCCATAGTCTGATAATTTTATTAAATAAAACAAATATATTAAAGTAAATTTTGTCTGAAATAAAAGAAGCACGCTTACAAAAAGCTAATTCACTAGTTAATAATGGCTTTGCTTCTTATGCACAGAGTTTTAAGGTTTCACATACCACTAAATTTCTTATTCATAAATTTGATTATTTAGAAAATGGTCATGAGGAAGACTTCAGTGTTTCTCTTGCAGGTAGAGTAATGACAAAAAGGGTAATGGGTAAAATTGCCTTTTTCACAATAAGTGATCAAGAAGGTCAGATTCAGCTTTATCTAGATAAAAGGATTATTAATTTAAATTTAGAAAAACAAAAATTACTTTCTTTTGAAGATATCAAGCAAATAGTAGATATTGGTGATTGGATAGGCGTCTACGGAACCATTAAAAAAACTAATAAAGGTGAGCTTTCAATTAAAGTAGAAAAATGGGAAATGTTATCCAAATCATTACAACCTTTACCAGATAAATGGCATGGATTGACTGATATTGAAAAAAGATATAGACAACGTTATCTAGATTTAATAGTGAATCCTCACTCTAAAAA
Organism: Prochlorococcus sp. AG-402-L23; assembly: GCA_003216635.1. Taxonomy (GTDB): domain Bacteria; phylum Cyanobacteriota; class Cyanobacteriia; order PCC-6307; family Cyanobiaceae; genus Prochlorococcus_A. The sequence continues at coordinate 23,917 of QCIO01000003.1, forward strand.
TGTATTTAAAACAAGAGCAAAATGTATAAGTTTTATAAGAAAATGGCTAGATAATAGAAATTTTTTAGAGATAGAGACTCCAATTTTGCAATCTGAAGCTGGTGGTGCTGAAGCAAGACCATTTATAACCCATCACAATACATTAGATATTCCGCTGTATTTAAGAATAGCTACAGAATTACATTTAAAAAGAATGATTGTTGGAGGATTTGAGAAAGTTTATGAATTGGGAAGAATCTTTCGTAATGAGGGGATAAGTACGAGGCACAATCCAGAATTCACCTCAGTTGAAATTTATCAAGCTTTCACTGACTATGTTGATATGATGAATTTAACAGAAGAATTGATTAAAGATATCGTAACTGATGCATGTGGGTCTTTAATTATAAATTATCAAAATAAAGAAATTGATTTTTCTAAACCTTGGTCAAGAATATCTATGAAAGATATTGTCAAAAAATATACAGGGATTGATTTTGATTCCTTCAGTGGAGATTTTCAAGCAGCAAAACAAGCCGTTAAAAGTATAAATGTTGATTTCTCTCCTAAAGTCAATACTATGGGAAGACTTTTAAATGAGGTCTTTGAGCAAAAAGTAGAATCAGAACTTATAGAACCCACTTTTGTTATCGATTATCCTGTTGAAATTTCTCCTTTAGCTAGACCTCATCTTGATAATAAAGAAATTGTCCAGAGATTTGAATTATTCATTGTTGGTCGAGAGCTAGCAAATGCTTTTAGTGAGTTGATAGATCCAGTAGATCAAAGAGAAAGAATGCAATTACAGCAATCTCTTAGAGATGAAGGAGATCTTGAGGCTCATTGTATAGATGAAGATTTCTTAAATGCTTTAGAGATTGGGATGCCGCCTACTGGAGGATTAGGCATAGGCGTTGATAGGCTAATTATGTTAATTACTAATAGCGCATCAATTAGAGATGTAATCCCTTTCCCATTGTTAAAACCAGAAATAACTTCCAAAAAAAATGAAAAATTACCCTTGAATGAAGTAAAATAGATAAATTAATCCAATACGAAATTTTTTAAATGAGTGGTGAACGTGTTGGTTTCCGTTTCAAACACGCGGATGCAGTAGTAAAAAGAAATCCTCAAGGCCGATCAAGAAGAGGATGGGTTATTGAACCAGTAGAGCAAACTACAAGTAGGGGGACAAAAATGCCTGCATATAAAATTCGCTGGAGAGATAGTGAGAGGCCTGAAACTGTCTTGCAGCATATGTTAATTGCAGATCCAGATCCTTCCCCACCTCCAAGTTCAGTTAGTTTAAATTAATACTTTCAATAATTCTTCATAATATGTTTATCTTTTTAGTGCAGAGTTAATTTCTTTTTTTATACTTTTTTGTTTTTCATCTTGGCGTTTGTCATATAATTTTTTTCCTTTGCCGATTCCAATAGTTAGTTTTATCCATGAGCCTTTTAAATAAAAAGATAATGGAACAATAGTCATTCCTTTTTTTTCAGTATTGGATTTTATTTTTATTATTTCTTTTTTATGTAGTAACAACTTTCTATTTCTTAATGGATCATGATTAAAGAAAGACCCCACATTTTTATGTGGTGAAATGTGAACATTTAATAACAAGATCTCACCATCTCTAAATGAACAGTAGCCATCTCTTAAATTTGCTTTTCCGTTTCTAATGGACTTTACTTCAGTCCCTAAAAGCTCAATTCCAGCTTCGATTGTTTCAGAAATTGCATATTGAAATTTTGCATATCTATTCTCGGCTAGAAGTTTAAAATTATTTTCTTTATTAGTATTTCTTTTAACTTTGCTTGAATTTTTTGCCATTTTAGTTATAAAAAATCTTTCTACTCAGAACAATTGCAATTAACCTTTCATTATGGCAATAATTTCTTCCAATATAGGTGATAATGACTTTTCTCTTCGTAAAAAAGAGCTTAGGCTAGTTGATTCAAAAATCATTCCAGAAGAAAAGAGAAATAATAATCTGAACTTAGCGCGGCCTCTTACTTTAAAAGAATTTATTGGCCAAGAACAACTTAAATCTTCTTTAAGAATAGCTATAGATGCTTCAATTTTTAGAAAAGAACCTTTGGAGCATACTCTTTTATATGGACAGCCTGGTTTAGGTAAGACTACTCTTGCTTTTTTGATAGCCCATGAATTACATACAAAATGCAGGATAGCGACTGCACCAGCAATTGAAAGACCTAGAGATATTGTAGGTTTACTTCTTGGATTAAAAGAAGGTGAAGTTTTATTTATCGATGAGATACATCGCTTAAATAGGCTAACCGAAGAGTTGTTATATTCTGCTATGGAAGATTTTAGACTCGACTTAACTATGGGAGCTAATAGAGGAGCGCGTTGCAGAACAATTAATCTTCCTAGGTTTACTCTGATTGGCGCGACAACTAAATTAGCTTCAATAAGTGCACCTCTAAGAGATAGATTTGGTATATCTCAGAAAATTGAATTTTATACATATGAAGAACTAAAACAAATAATTGTTAATTTTTCCCGATTAATAAACCTCAATTTAGATGATGAAGCATCTTATCATTTATCAAAGATATCTCGAGGGACTCCAAGAATTGCTTTAAGATTATTGAGACGAGTTAGAGATTATGCTCAAGTTGTGAAGAAAACTAATATTATCTCCGTGAGTTTAATAAAAAAAGCTTTAAATTCTTACCAAATAGACGAAAAAGGATTGGATTCTTTAGATAGACAATATTTATCTTTTCTTAACCAAAATAATAATATTCCAACTGGCCTTGATTCAATTGCAGCTAGCTTGGGTGATGATTCTTCAATGTTAGAATTAGTAGTTGAGCCATATCTAATCAAACTTGGTTTCCTCAAGAGAACTCCTCGAGGAAGATTGCTTACTGCTTTAGGAAAAAAGTACATTGATTCAAAAAATGAAGACTTTTAAAAAAGTTAAGGTTTGTTTTCTATTAATTTTTGTTTTTTTGAATATTTTTTATACAGCACCATGCTATTCATTCTCTTTGAGAGAGGATTTGTTTAAAAATGCATTAGATCTAAGTTCAGGCGGAAAATTTAATCTCGCTTTACAAGAATGGAATCAATATCTCGATTCTTATCCCGACGATGCCGCAGGTTTCAGCAATAGAGGAAATGTAAGACTTGTTATGGGAGATATAAAGGGATCAATAGATGACCAAAATAAGGCAATAAGTCTTAATCCTAGTGAAATAGATCCTTACATTAACAGGGGGATAGCAGAGGAAGCATTGGGTCTATGGTCGCAAGCGAAAAAAGATTATATGTTCGTTATTTCGCGAGATAGTAAAAATTTTTCTGCATTATATAATTTGGCAAATGTAGAGGGATCCACATCTCATTGGGAAAAAGCAAGAGATTTATTTTCAAAAGCTAGTTTATATAATCCTGGATTTGCTATGGCTAGGTCAAGTATGGCGCTAGCAGATTTCCAGTTGGGGAACATTGAAGAATGTGAGAAAGAATTAAAAAAATTAATTAGACGTTATCCAACTTTTGCAGATGCTAGAGCAGCTTTAACAGCTTTGAATTGGTTCAAGGGTGAATCTGGGAACGCAGAAAGTAATTGGATAGCGGTAACTGAATTAGATCCTAGATATAGTGATAAAGAATGGTTAACAAAAATAAGAAGATGGCCTCCAAAACCAATTAAAGATTTAATGAACTTTATCGATTTAAAATAAGTAATGAATAGAGATCAGTTTTATAAAAAAATTGATTCGTTTAATGATGAATTAATTAACTTAAGAAGACATATCCATGCACATCCGGAATTAAGTGGACTTGAAAATCAAACAGCGATCTTGATAAGTGGTTTTTTAAAAAATATTGGTTGGAATGTTAGAGAATCTATAGGTAGGACTGGAGTTGTAGCTGATTTTGGCCCCTTAGATAAAGGTATTATAGGTTTAAGAGTGGATATGGATGCTTTGCCAATATTTGAGGAAACTAAATTAAGTTTTTCTTCAAAAGTAGATGGTGTTATGCATGCCTGTGGTCACGATTTGCATATATCGATTGGTTTGGGTGTGGCAAAAATTATTAAGGATTTAAAACTAAATTTTGGGACTCGGATAATTTTTCAGCCCGCTGAAGAAATTGCGAGGGGAGCTAGATGGATGATTAAGGATGGTGCAACTATTGGTTTAACTCATATTTTGGGAGTTCATGTTTACCCTGATTTACCCGTAGGAACTATAGGAATTAAAGAGGGAAGTTTAACTGCAGCTGCGGGAGAACTTAAGGTAGAGATTAAAGGAAAATCAGGCCATGGTGCTCGACCTCATGAAGGAGTTGATGCTATTTGGGTGGCCTCTAAAGTTATATCGGGAATTCAAGAATCAATAACACGGAAGTTAGACCCTTTAGATCCTGTAGTAATAACTTTTGGTAAAATAAATGGTGGCAATGCATTCAACGTTCTTGCAGAAAAGGTTAATTTAATTGGTACGGTTAGATGCACTAATCTCAAAGTCTTTAAGAATATTGGTAATTGGCTCAATGAAAATGTAACTTCTTTATCTAATAGTTGCGGAGCTGAAGCAAAAGTAACATTTAGAGAAATCACTCCTGCAGTTAATAATAATTCAGAAATTAATAAAATTCTCAGAGATTCGGGAATTAAGGCTTTGGGTCAAGAAAATGTTATTGAATTACAAAAACCATCATTAGGAGCTGAGGATTTTGCTGAATTCTTAAGTGAGATTCCAGGAGCTATGTTTAGGCTTGGCGTTTCCAGTTCAAATGGATGTGCTCCTCTTCATAGTTCTAAATTTGATCCAGATGAAAGAGCTATTGCTGTTGGAATTAAAGTGATAACAGAATCCATAGTAAAATTAAACAATGAAAAAATAATACAATTGGTAAATGAAAATTAATAAGATATTTATTTTATCTTTTGTGGCTCCTTTCATGATCTTCATATCCACTATGGGATTAATATTTAGGGACAATTCCAGGAAAATTTTTTATTTACCTATTGGCTTAATGGGGATTGTAATTATTTTGGAGAGGGGTATAAGCAGACAATTGGATAGGAAAAATATTTTAAAAAAGATAAAATCTTATCAAAAAGTTGAATAAAATCTTTTTATATATTTTTAAGCATCTTGAGATGACTATTTTTGAGAAAAGAGCTATTAATAAGATTAATACTAGGGGTGCTAAGAAATTTAACTTAGCTGAGATCATACCCTTTGAACCTGAATCATTAATCTTGATGCAGGGAAGTGGAGATTTGATCAAACTTTAGTAATAACACTTTTTAAAAATTTGTAAATTATGAGAAGTTCTTGGATTAAGCCTCGTCTTGGTAAAGAAAATGTAACTCAGATGAACTTTGCGAGAAACGGATATATCACTGAAGAAATGGAATTTGTTGCTAAAAAAGAGAATCTTCCTTCTTCTTTAATAATGGAAGAAGTAGCAAGAGGAAGATTAATTATTCCAGCTAATATTAATCATTTGAATCTTGAGCCAATGTCTATAGGTATTGCTTCTAGATGCAAAGTTAATGCCAATATTGGAGCTTCCCCTAATGCAAGTGATATCAATGAAGAAGTAGAAAAGCTAAAACTAGCAGTTAAATATGGGGCTGATACGGTTATGGATCTTTCTACAGGAGGAGTAAATTTAGATGAAGTGCGGCAAGCAATTATTCACGAGTCTTCTGTTCCAATAGGAACAGTTCCTGTTTATCAAGCTTTAGAAAGTGTACATGGTTCAATAGATAGACTAACTGAAGACGATTTTCTTCATATTATTGAAAAACATTGTCAGCAGGGTGTAGATTATCAAACTATTCATGCTGGACTATTAATAGAGCATTTACCGAAAGTTAAAGGAAGAATCACTGGAATTGTCAGTAGGGGGGGAGGTATTTTAGCCCAATGGATGGTACATCATTTTAAGCAAAATCCTCTTTACACAAGGTTTGATGACATTTGTGAGATTTTCAAGAAATATGATTGTACTTTTTCGCTAGGAGATTCATTAAGGCCTGGATGTTTGCATGATGCTTCTGATGATGCTCAGCTAGCTGAATTGAAGACCTTAGGAGAGCTTACTCGAAGAGCATGGAAACATAACGTTCAAGTAATGGTTGAGGGTCCTGGTCATGTACCTATGGACCAAATTGAGTTTAATGTGAGAAAGCAGATGGAAGAATGTTCTGAAGCTCCTTTTTACGTGCTAGGTCCATTAGTTACAGATATATCTCCTGGTTATGACCATATATCAAGTGCTATTGGGGCGGCTATGGCAGGGTGGTATGGAACCTCTATGTTATGTTACGTAACCCCAAAAGAGCATCTAGGTCTACCAAATGCAGAAGATGTAAGAGAAGGCTTAATTGCTTATAAAATAGCTGCTCACGCTGCTGATATAGCAAGACATAGAGCTGGAGCTCGTGATCGAGATGATGAACTTAGTCATGCAAGGTATAACTTTGATTGGAATAAACAATTCGAACTTTCATTAGATCCGGAAAGGGCAAAGCAGTACCATGATGAGACACTACCTGAAGAAATCTTTAAAAAGGCTGAGTTTTGTTCAATGTGTGGTCCTAAACATTGTCCAATGAATTCAAAGATTTCTGATGAATCTCTTGATCAGCTAAAAGATAAACTTGAAGAATGTAATACTTCAGTGTAGTTATCAATTAGAAATTATAGAATTTCCTTCGTCTTATTAACTACGTTTTCTACAGTAAATCCAAAATTTTTCATACATTCTCCGCCTGGCGCAGATGCACCAAATCTGTCCATAGTGATACAAATCCCCTCAAAACCTGTATATTTATGCCAACCAAATGAATGAGCAGCTTCTACTACAACTCTCTTTTTTACACTACTAGGTAAAACACTTTCTTTATAAGATTCTTCTTGCTCTTCAAAAAGTTCTACACAAGGCATAGAAACAACTCTAATTTTTTTACCTAAGCTTGAAATTTCCTTACTTGCTTCAATGCAAAGATTCAGTTCGCTTCCAGTACCAATAAATATTAGATCTGGTATTCCTTCGCAATCGGAAACTACATATCCTCCTAGAGCAACTTTGTCGATCGAAGTATTTTCTTGATTTGGCATACCTTGTCTACTTAAACAAAGGGCAGAAGGTCTTTTCCGATTTTGAATAGCAAGTTTATAAGCGCCACTCGTCTCATTACCATCTCCTGGTCGGAAAACTAGCATGTTAGGCATGGCACGAAGAGAAGGGATAGTTTCAATAGGTTGATGTGTTGGGCCGTCTTCTCCTACACCTATTGAATCATGAGTTAATACATAGATTACTCCTAATTCGCTTAGTGCTGAAAGTCTCATTGAACCTCTCATATAATCAGCGAAAACAAGGAAGGTTCCACCATAAGGAATAAGACCACTATTGTGATAGGAAATACCATTAAGTACAGCTGCCATTGCATGCTCTCGTACACCAAAATGTAAATATCTTTTTTCAGGACTATGAGGCTGGAATGATCCAGTTTCTCCCTTAATATCTGTGTAATTAGAGTGAGTTAAATCTGCAGATCCACCAATTAATTCAGGTAAATTAGGTCCTAAAGCACCTAAACATATTTGTGAATGCTTTCTGGTGGCTAAACCTTTATCTTCAGGTGTATAAGAGGGGAGATCTGAGTCCCAATTCTCAGGTAATTGGCCATTTAACATTCTTTTTAACTCGGCTCCTTCTGAGGGATATTTTTTTTGATATTCTTCAAATTTAGAATCCCATTCTTTCTCTAAATTTTCACCTTTGTTTATTGATTTTCTAAAATGCGCATATACTTCATCTGGTATTTTAAATGGAGGATATTCCCAATTTAGAAAATCTCTAGTTAATACAGCTTCTTCTTCTCCAACAGCTGCTCCATGAATTCCAGCAGTATCTGATTTATTGGGAGAACCATAACCTATGGTTGTAGAAATTTTTATAATTGAAGGCTTGTCTGTAATTAATTTTGCTTTTTCGATAGCTTCAGTGATTCCTTTAACATCATGATTACCATCTTCAACATGTTGTACATGCCATCCATAAGCTTCGTATCTTTTTAAGACATCTTCGGTGAAAGAAACGTCGGTTCGCCCATCAATTGTAATTTGATTATCGTCATAGAGTGCAATTAATTTTCCAAGCTTAAGGTGACCAGCTAATGAGCAGGCCTCTGATGCAATACCTTCTTGGTTACAGCCGTCACCCATAATTACGTAAGTATAGTGATCAACGATATTGCAATCAGGCTTATTAAATTTAGCTGCTAAATGAGTTTCAGCTATTGCTAAACCAACTGCATTTGAAATCCCGGCTCCAAGAGGTCCAGCTGTAACTTCAACACCTTCAGTTTCGAATGTTTCTGGATGTCCAGGAGTTTTTGATCCCCATTGCCTAAATTCTTTAATATCTTCTATGGAAACTGATTTATATCCTGTCAAATGAAGCAAGGAATATAACAGCATACAGCCATGACCAGCTGATAACACAAAACGGTCTCTATTGAACCATTTTGGGTTATTCGGGTTGTGAATAAGTATGTTTTGCCATAATGCATAACCCATAGGAGCACAACCCATTGGCAATCCAGGATGTCCACTATTAGATTTATTTACTGCATCTACAGCAAGCATTCTTATACTATTTACACAAAGTGATTCTAATGAAACAGATGCAGCGACCATTGTTTTAAAATAAGTTAAGTTGGAAATACAGAATTGGTTGTCTTCAATTTATTTTGCTGAAAGCAAGGCAAACATTGTGACCACCAAAGCCGAAAGAATTAGAAAGAGCAACTCCTACTTGAGCTTCTCTTGCATTATTTGGTACATAATCAAGATCACATTCAGGATCTGGATTGACGTAGTTAATTGTAGGAGGGATAAAATTATGTGTCAAAGAAAGTATACAAGCTACAGCTTCTATTCCTCCTGAGCCTCCTAGGAGATGACCAGTCATCGACTTAGTAGAGCTTACAGGAATAAGGTAAGATCTGTCTCTAAAAATTGATTTAATTGCAGAAGTTTCATTTTTATCATTAGCTGATGTACTTGTTCCATGAGCATTAATGTAATCAACTTTTTCAAGGCTAAGACAAGAGTCTTCAATTGCTAATTTGATTGCTTCGGCGCCTCCAACCCCTCCTGGAGATGGAGCAGTAATATGATGCGCATCACATGTTGTTCCATATCCAACTATTTCTGCATAAATTCTCGCATTCCTTTTTTTTGCATTTTCTAAAGTTTCTAAAACCAGAATTCCAGATCCTTCTCCAATAACAAATCCATCTCTTTCTGCATCAAAAGGTCTGCTAGCAGTTTGAGGGCTTTCATTTCTGGAAGAAAGAGCTTTGGCACTGGCAAAACCAGCTACTCCTAAAGGCGTAATACTTGCTTCTGCTCCACCACAGATCATTGCATCTGCTTTTCCAAGTTGGAGTAATCTAAAAGAATCGCCAATTGCATTTGAACCAGCAGCGCAAGCCGTGGAAACAGAGGAACTTGGCCCTTTTGCTCCCAAAGCGATTGCAGCTAATCCAGTGGCCATGTTTGGAATCATCATTGGGACTGTAAATGGACTTACTCTTTTAGGCCCTTTATGACTCAATATTTGAGCTTGACTTTCCATAGTTAGTAAGCCTCCAACCCCAGAACCAATAATAACTCCAATTCTTGATGCATTAGCTTCAGTAATTTCAAGTCCAGAATCATTAAAGGCTTGCTTTGCAGCAATAACTCCAAACTGGGAAAAACGATCCCATCTTTTGGATTCTTTAGCTTCAATAAAATTTTCAGATTGAAGATTTTTTACTTCTGCAGCAAATTTGCAGGGATGTTGTTCAGGATCAAAGAGAGTAATATCTGAGACCCCATTAGTACCTGTTTGAAGACCGACTAAATATTCATCAATGTTATTACCAATTGGAGTTACTGCTCCGATACCAGTAATAACTACTCGATGGAAATTTGGCATTCTTTATTAACCTTTTTTTTCTTCGATGAATTTTACTGCATCGCCAACAGTTGCAATTCCTTCAGCTGCTTCATCAGGAATTTCAATATCAAATGCTTCTTCTAATGCCATCACGAGTTCAACTGTATCTAGAGAATCGGCACCTAAATCATTTTGGAAATTAGAATCTGATTTTACTTCTTCTGCTTCAACGCTTAATTGTTCTGAAACAATAGAACAGACTTTTTCGAGGATTTCTTGTGACATAGTTTATGGAAATTACTAATTATCTATATGATTTTATGCCCTAGAGTTAACAAGAGTGAAGCATATCTTAATTTTTTTAATTTCTTTGTAAGACAATAGTATTATATAACGAGGTTCAAAAGACAATTTTTACATGTCACACGCAGTTAAAATTTATGACACTTGCATTGGTTGTACCCAATGTGTAAGGGCTTGCCCACTTGATGTTTTAGAGATGGTTCCTTGGGACGGCTGTAAAGCTGGCCAAATAGCTTCATCTCCAAGAACAGAAGATTGTGTAGGTTGCAAAAGATGCGAAACTGCATGTCCAACAGATTTCTTAAGTATTCGTGTTTATTTAGGAGATGAGACTTCTAGGAGTATGGGTTTAGCATATTAATTTTTATAGTGCAGTTTTAAGAGAGTCCATGTTTTAGTAAATACGCATTTTATTTCAATATAATTGAAAAAAAAATTCGTATGTGTGGAATAGTTGCTGTAACTGGATATAAAAAAGCTTTACCATTATTAATTAATGGTTTAGAAAAACTTGAATACAGAGGTTATGATTCTGCTGGTGTTGCAATAATAAATTCTGAAACAAATTGTATTTCTTGTAATAAAGCAGAAGGAAAACTCAAGAATTTAATAAACAAACTCAATGATCATAATATTCCTGGAACTGTTGGTATAGGTCACACCAGATGGGCAACTCATGGAAAGCCTGAGGTTAAAAATGCACATCCTCATACCGATAGTTCAGGAAACATAGCAGTTGTTCAAAATGGCATTATTGAAAATTTCCAAGATTTAAAAAATAAATTAGAGGAAGAGGGTATTATTTTTAACTCTGATACAGATACAGAAGTAATTCCCCATCTAATTCAAAGAGAATTAAATACATTAAATAAACTTAATCTTGAGAATAATGGTTCAACATTATTAGTAGCTGTGAGAAATGTAATATCTGATTTAGAAGGATCTTATGCTTTAGCAGTTTTATGGTCTGGCGCTCCAACCTCTTTAGTAGTAGCAAGAAGACAAGCGCCCTTGATTATTGGTTTGGGTGAAGGAGAATTTATTTGTGCTAGTGATACTCCAGCCATTGCAAATTTTACGAATATTATTTTACCTATGGAGGATGAAGAAATAGCTTTGTTGACTCCTCTTGGTATTGAAATATATGATTCAAGCAATGAGAGACAATATCGAAATCCAGTTTCTTTAAAAGTCTCAGAGCAAATAATGGATAAGATGAATTTCAAACACTACATGTTAAAAGAGATATATGATCAGCCACAGACTGCAAAAAACTGGTTGGAAAATTATCTAATTAAGAATTTAGATAATGGTCAATATCAAATCAACTATCCATTTGATATAGAGTTTTTTGAATCAATAGAAAGAATTGAAATTATTGCTTGTGGTACAAGTAAACATGCTGCAATGGTGGGCAGCTTTTTATTAGAACAATTTTCAGGTATTCCTACAAATGTCTTTTATGCAAGCGAATTTCGATATTCACCACCTCCACTATTGCCAAATACATTAACTATTGGAGTCACTCAATCTGGAGAAACTGCTGATACAATCGCTGCTATCGATATGGAAATTAAAAGACGTTCTTCAATTGAAGATAAAAAATTTAAACCAAATCTTATTGCAATAACAAATAGAAAAGAGAGTTCCATAGGGAGGCAGGTCTCAAATATAATAGATATCTGTGCAGGAATAGAAGTTGGAGTTGCAGCAACAAAAACTTTTTTTGCTCAATTACTTTCTTTTTATGGATTAGCCATAAAATTTGCTCAAATTAAAGGTAATCAAAGTCCTGATGAAATAGGTAAATTAATAAACGAACTTATAAAACTTCCGCCATTACTAGAAGATCTCTTAGAGAAACATAATAAATCTTCAGAAAAGCTAGCGCATGATTTTTTTAATGTTAAAGATGTTATTTTTTTAGGAAGAGGAATTAATTATCCAATTGCTCTTGAAGGTGCGTTAAAACTTAAAGAAATTAGTTACATTCATGCAGCTGGATATCCTGCTGGTGAAATGAAACATGGTCCAATAGCTTTATTAGATAAAAAAGTACCTGTAATTTCAATTGCCTCCCCTGGTGAAGTTTTTGATAAAGTTATCAGTAATGCTCAAGAAGCAAAAGCTAGAGATTCATATTTGATTGGGATTGCTCCTGAATGTGATGGAACTGAAATCTTTGATTGTTTAATGAAAGTTCCTTCCTCTAATGAATTGATTTCACCTCTACTTAATATATTGCCTTTACAATTATTGAGTTACCATATTGCAGCTCATAGGGGACTTGACGTTGATCAACCAAGAAATTTAGCAAAAAGTGTAACTGTGGAATGATGAGTTCTTACAAATTTTAATTTTTTTAAGTTATAGCTCTAACAGTCCATTTGGAGGATTGATGATGAGGAAATTATTTTTTATATCTACTAATGGGACTATTTCTTTAACAAATGGTATAAGAACTTTTTTTTGATTTTTAAATAGTTCAATAACAAGTAAATTATTTTTCTCATTTTCTAAATTGATGACTTTCCCAATTGTTTTTAATTCAGCATTTTCTAAAGTCTTGACCTTGAGATTAATAAGTTCTAACAAGTGGAATTCTTCTTTTTTTAATTTGGGTAGTGTTTTGGTTTTTACAAGAATTTTAAACTTTTTCAGTTGCTCTGCATGATTTCTTGTATTTATTCCTTGGAGCTTAACTATGAAGGTTTCTTTACCAGGCTGTTTGAAACCAGATATAAGTTCTATTTTTGAAGGAGGTTCATTTTCTTTTTGCAACCATCTCGTTCCAGGTTTTAAAAATCTTTCTTCAAAATCACTTAAAGATTTAACCTTTAACTGTCCATTAATTCCATGACATGATGTTATCAGACCAACAGTCAACCATTCATTTTTATTTATCATATATTGTATTAGAAAGAATGTTTTATGGAATTACCTACTAAACCCATACTCCCTGGTTCTTTTGTTGTTGTAAAAGACACTAACTCTATTTATAGAGGATATAAAGGATTTGTACAAAGAGTTACAAAAAAAAGAGCAGCAGTTCTGTTTGAAGGGGGTAATTGGGATAAACTCATAAATTTTCAGCTAACGAGTTTAGAAATAGTTTAAAAATTAGATTTTACCTATAGTTATAAATTTTTCTATCAAAACTCTAGCTGCATTTGTTTCTGCTTGTTTATGGGACTTGCCGAATGCAGTTGATTCTTTTAATCCTTCGATAAATATTTCGCAAGAAAATCTTTTAGGGTCTCCATTTTTCTTTGAGATTTCATTTATTTTATAGACTGGCAAATTAAAACCTTTACTTTGACACCACTCTTGCAATACTGTCTTAGATTTGAATTTATATGGAGCTTTTAAAAATTGTTCTGAATCTTCCTCCCAAATATCATCTAACCAAAGATTGACTTCCTTAATTGAATTAAAGCACTTGTAAATAGAACCGATTAAAGCTTCTGTAGCCTCACCAATAATAGTATTTTTTGAGTTTTCATCACCAAGAGCTTTAGGTCCTTTAATTATTAATTTCTCTATATCAATTCTTGTCCCTAATTTGGTTAACCATTCATCACTTACAATTTGTGCTCTAAGCTCTGATCTTTCTCCTACACTCATTTGAGGATATTTTTTTTCAATAAAATTAGAAGCAGCTAATCTGAGTACGGCATCTCCGAAAAATTCTAGTTTTTCATAATTTATTATTTTGTCCTCTGAGGAATGGATAAATGCTTGATTAAAATCTTGAATAACTGAAATATTTTGAGTTCTAATTATTTCAGAAAATCTTTTTGATTTAATATTTAAAGACTTTAAAAAGGTAGTTATTTGATTAATTCTCTTTGCATTATTTATATTTGTCATCTGATTTGAATAATCACAACAATTAGAAAGCAGGTCATAAGCCGGGTTCTGTTCATCTTAATTAAGATGGGCAATCATCTATCTAGGACTGGAATTACTTCACAGTCTCAAGCGGCGCTTAAAAGTAGATTGTGTAATGGTCATAAATCTACTAAGCCTTGCTCCCAGCCGGGGTTTACCTAGCCAACACTTCTCAATGTTGCTGGTGTGCTCTTACCACACCCTTGCACCCTTGCCATACATAATGTATTAGGCGGTATGTTTCTGTGGCACTATCCTCACGGTTGCCCGCACTGGGAATTACCCAGCAAGCCTGACCATTTGGGAGCCCGGACTTTCCTCAAGAATGTTTTATTTTGGAAACAAAACAAAACTTTCTTGCGATTGCCTCTCCTGCTCTCATTTAGCATAATGCTTAATAGTCCAAAAATCATCTCTTGGGGCTGTAGCTCAGCAGGATAGAGCAACGGTTTCCTAAACCGTAGGTCGTGGGTTCGACTCCCGCCAGTCCCGTAAAAGTAAAAAACTATATGTAGTATGTGTGCAAATTTGCTACTCTCTAGCTAGCGTATAGTTAGTAATAAATCTTTTATGGCTAAGTTGCATGATATGCGTTTAAAGCTCTTAATTCAACAAGAGCATGAACGCATCTCTAAATCCCAACCTAATGATTTAGATCTTTCAATAGTTCAAGCAAGATGCCTGTGCTGGCTTGCTCTATTGGCGGAAGCTCATGAAGATCAAGCGAATGATGCTGAAAAAAGAGGCGATGCCGAGCAAGCCATGGGATGGTTTGCTGATTCTATGAGACTAAGAGATGTTATTAACTTGGTTACTAGTATTGAGATACCTTTGCCAGATAGTCCAGATTCACTCGATGAAAATGACGAATTATTGGATGGCCCTTCAATTTTGCCCAAATAGTGAGATGATATATAAAGAATTATTTTTTTCTTTTGGCTGAAGAACCATGTCAATGCTCTGATTGTCAGAGATTTTATAAAGAGCATGATCGTCTGATTAGAGAATTTCCTACTTTTAAGCAGCAACAAGAATTGAATTGGGCATCTATTCAATCGTTCAGAACTCTTTGTACGAAGATTACTGATGAGTTGCAAAGAGAATTATCTGAAAGGGAATCAAATGAAGAAATCCGTCTAGAAGAAAAACATATTTCTGATACAGAAATTACTGAAGCTTTAGATGAACTGGAAAGTGTTAATGCCTATTTATATTCAATTGAAGCATTAATGGAAAGAATATTTGATACAAAAATTTCAAATAATATTGAATCAAAATTTAAAGAAATTGCCAATGAATTAGCACCAGACCCATTAAATATGGATCGATTAATTTTGAATCGATTATTTCATCAAACCCCAGATTCACCAGATAAGAAAAATATTAATTAGTTAATTCTTCGACGTCACAAGTAATTTCAACTGTCATTGGAGAGACTTTCCAAATAGATTTACAGTATTCTCTAATAGATCTATCTGAAGAAAAATATCCTGATCTAGCAGTATTTAATAATGCCATTTTATTCCAAGACTTTTTATTATTCCAGCATTCACTAACCACATCCTGTTTATTTAAGTAGTCTTCAAAGTCAGCCATAACAAAAAATGGATCATGTCCAGTCAAGCTATTTAATAAAGGTTTAAATAGTTCTTTATCCCCATTGCTAAAGTGGCCAATTTCAATTAAGCGTATAACCTCTTTAAGCTCTGGACATTGATCAATAAAAGTTTTGGGAGAGTAATTATTATGTTTTAAATCCATAATTTCAGTTTCAGTTTTACCAAAAAGAAAGAAATTTTCTTTTTTAACAAGATCTCTTAATTCCACATTAGCTCCATCTAAGGTACCAATTGTTAAAGCTCCATTCATGGCAAACTTCATATTTCCAGTCCCAGATGCTTCTTTTCCAGCAGTTGAAATTTGTTCTGAAAGATCCGTTGCGGGATAAACTATTTCACCAAGTTTAACGTTATAGTCTGGTAGAAAAACAACTCTTAATAAACCATCCATATCTGGATCAGAATTAACTACATCAGCAATGCCATTAATAAATCTAATTATCAGCTTTGCCATAAAGTACCCTGGTGCAGCCTTACCTCCAAAAATTATTGTTCTTGGGACTTCGTAATTGTTTGTACCATTTTTGATCCTTAAATATTGAGCAATAATTTGGAGGGCGTTTAAATGTTGCCTTTTATATTGATGAATTCTTTTTACTTGAACATCAAATAAACTTGATGGATCTACAAGTATTCCAGTTTTTGTATGGATAAAACTAGCTAATTTTCTTTTCCCATTTAGTTTACTTTCCTCAAATTTTTGTAAAAAATTGTTGTCATCTTTTTTTTCTTCTAACTTCTTAAGAAGTTCCATGTTTGTTATCCAATTTGGACCAACTTCTTCTTCTAGAAGGTTAGATAATGATGGATTAGATAGGGCAACCCATCTTCTAGGTGTAACCCCATTCGTTACATTTGTAAATTTTTCAGGCCATAGATCTGCGAATTCAGGAAGAAGCTGCCTTTTTATTAGATCTGAGTGAAGAGCTGCAACACCATTGATGTGATGTGCTCCAATTGTAGCCAAATGAGCCATACGAACTGATTTTGAACCTTCTTCATCAATTATTGAGAGTTTTTGAAGGATTTTGTCATCACCTGGATAACGAAGTCTTAATTGTTGTAGAAATCTCCAATTAATTTCATAAATAATTTCTAGATGACGAGGAAGGAGATCATTAAATAAGCTTAAATCCCATTTCTCTAAGGCTTCTGGAAGTAGTGTGTGGTTGGTATAAGCAACTGAGGAGGTTGTTATATTCCAAGCTTCATCCCAACCTATTTGATATTGGTCAATAAGAAGTCTCATTAATTCTGCGACTGCAATAGCAGGATGTGTATCGTTTAATTGGACTGTCCAATGCTTAGGGAATTCTGTTATTGATATTGACCTTTTTTCAAGGCTTCTCAACATATCTTGAAGAGAACAACTTACAAAAAAGTGTTGTTGTTTGAGTCTTAATCTTCTACCTTCGTCAGTTCCATCATTTGGATATAGAACTTTTGAAAGAGTTTCAGATGCAACTTTTTCTTCTACTGCACCATAATAATCACCAATATTGAATGCATAAAAATCAAAACTTTCTGTTGCATCAGCTCTCCATAATCTTAATCTGTCACATGTATTTACTCTGTATCCTAATACTGGGACATCATGAGGTACTCCAATTGCATGTTCTGAAGGAATCCATCTTGATCTGTAGTTCCCTTTATCATCTCTATAACTTTCTGTTCTGCCTCCAAAACCAACAAAACATGACTCATCCGGTTGTGGAAGTTCCCATGGCCACCCACCCTTTAACCATTTGTCAGTTACTTCAACTTGCCAACCATCCCTAATTAACTGATTGAATATGCCAAATTCATATCTAATACCATAACCAACTGCTGGAACTTGTAGAGATGCTAATGATTCCATATAACAAGCTGCAAGTCTGCCAAGTCCACCATTACCTAATCCAGGCTCTTCTTCAACTTCAAGAATTGTTGACAATGATTCAATGCCAAATCTTTTTAAAGCATCTTCTGCCTCTTGAGTTATCCCAAGATTGAGAAGATTATTACTTAATTGAGGACCTATTAAAAATTCTGCTGATAGGTAAGCAACTGTTTTTTGTGGTTTTTTTCTTATAACTTCTTGGCTGGCTAAATATCTTGTCATGAGCCTATCTTTCACTGCGTAACTTAAAGCCATATACAAGTCGTGGGGACTGGCAGAAGTAGCTAACTTTCCAAGAGTATAAAAAAGATGGGCTGTCATTCCTTGGAAAACAGCATCAGAATCCATGCCAGCTTTCTCAGGATCTAGATAGCAGCCCGGGGTAGGCAAACGTAGATCGAAGGGTTCGTTGGTATTCATTGGATTAGCCATATAACAGACAATAGCCATTTTTATGAAAATTTCTTTGTTGTAACTTCAGATCCACACTTGTTGAGTATTTTTGCTTTTTTCTTACATATTTCTTAAAGTGGGCCCTCCATAAACTATCTTCCAATTAGGTAGTTTATTTTTTCTCTAATTTTAAATGTATTCCTTAGTTGCTGAATTAAGTGCACATGATTTAGAAGTTGCTGAAACTTTGATAGGAGTTATAAGGTTTCTATTGATATTTTTAGCTGCAAGAGCATTAGCAGAAGTCTTGGTAAGACTAAGTTTGCCAACGATAGTAGGAGAGCTTCTTGCAGGGGTTGTAATAGGTGCATCAGGATTTCATTTGTTGATACCCCCCTCAGCTGGAACCGAATTAAATGAAGGACTTGTGAATGTTATTAGCTCATTAGCGTCGATCCCCCCAGAAGCTGTACCTGATGTTTATTTCGAAAGTTTTCCATCCCTCCAAGCAGTAGCAACTCTCGGGTTATATGCTCTTTTATTTTTAACAGGATTAGAAAGTGAGTTAGAGGAATTAGTTGCTGTCGGAGCTCAGGCTTTCACTGTTGCTATGGCTGGTGTAATTTTACCGTTTGCCTTTGGAACTCTTGGACTAATGTTTATTTTCCAAGTAGATCTTATTCCAGCAGTTTTTGCAGGAGCATCTATGACAGCAACAAGTATAGGAATTACTGCCAGTGTGTTTGGTGAGTTGGGATATTTAAAAACTAGAGAAGGACAGATTGTTATTGGAGCGGCTGTTTTAGATGATATTTTGGGTATTGTTATTCTTGCAGTTGTAGTAGCCCTTGCTGCCGGAGGTTCTTTAGAAATTGCTCCTATCGTTAAATTAGTTGCAGCAGCTGTAGTATTTGTTATTGCTGCTATAGCATTAAGTAGAACAGCAGCTCCAGGTTTTGATTGGTTATTAGATAGATTAAAGGCACCTGGAGCAGTAGTGGTAGCTTCTTTTGTGATACTTGTTTTGTGTTGTTTTGTCGCAACAGCCATTGGATTGGAAGCAGCTTTAGGTGCTTTTGCAGCTGGATTAATTCTTAGTAGTTCTAAAAATAATCACGCAATTCAACAATCGGTTTTACCTTTAGTATCCTTATTCGCAACTATTTTTTTCGTATTAGTAGGAGCTGGAATGGATCTATCAGTTATAAATCCACTTGATCCAACAAGTAGGTCAGCACTTGTAGTTGCAGGATTTTTATTAGTTGTAGCAATTATTGGTAAAATTGCAGCTGGATGGGTATTCTCAAGTGATAAACCTACAAATAGATTAGTTGTAGGTCTAGGTATGATGCCTAGAGGAGAGGTTGGTTTAATTTTTCTTGGACTAGGAACAAGTGCTAAATTGTTAACTCCTTCTCTTGAAGCAGCTATTTTATTAATGGTTATTGGAACTACATTTCTTGCACCTGTTCTCTTAAGAATTGTTCTGAAAGATAAACCTCCAAATGATGGCAATAAAATTTCAGATGATGTTGCAGCTGATCCTGTTGGTCTTCTTTAAGAAATAAGTTTATTAGAATCAACCAAAATAGAATTTTCAATAAATGGAAAAATCAGCTCAGATAGATAGTGATGTAAATTATGACTGGAATTTTTTAAATTACCCAATACATACTATTTCTGCTAAGCCTGAGCAAACATCAAAAGAATGTGCAATTTTATTAATTCATGGTTTCGGGGCCTCTACGGATCATTGGAGATTCAATATCCCAATTTTGAGTAGCAAATATGAAGTTCATGCGATGGATCTTCTCGGTTTTGGAAAAAGTCCTAAGCCCCAGGATGTTGAATACTCAGGATCTTTATGGAAGGATCAGGTTGTTGCTTATGTACAAGAGAAAATAAAAAAACCCACAATTGTTGTTGGAAATTCATTGGGTGGTTATGCAGCATTAGCAGCTGGTGCAGAATTAAATGAGCTAAATGCAGGAGTGATATTACTTAATGCTGCAGGATATTTCAGTGAAGAAAAAACTATCAAAAAGAATATGTTGCAAACTTCAATTGAAACAGTTGCAGGCATATTTTTGAAAAATATTGTTCTTCAACGTTTGATTTTTGAGAATATGAGAAATCCAAAGAATATTAAAAAAACTTTAAATCAAGTTTATGTTGATAAAAAAAATGTTGATGATTTTTTAGTTGAGTCAATAAGAAAGCCTTCGCTAGATTATGGAGCTTTTAATGTTTTTAGAAGTGTATTTAATCCATCAGGTCCTCAAGGGTTGCCGTTGGATAAGTTGTTCGCAAAACTCGATTCACCATTATTACTGCTCTGGGGAGGCAAAGATCCTTGGATGAATACTCCAAAAAAAAGAAATCTTTTTAAAAAATTTACACCAAAGAATACAAAAGAAATCATTCTTGATGCGGGACACTGTCCTCATGATGAAATACCTGAATTAGTTAATCAGCATATTTTGGATTGGGTGAGTTCTCTTTAAGTAATAATTGTGCAAATTAAATTATCTAATAAAGAACTAGGAATTTTTGTATTTCAATTAGATCAAAAAAACTATATTAAATTTTGTCCTGGAAGAGGTGGAGTTATTACAAATTGGGTTTCGGATGGTAAAGAGATACTTTATTTCGATGAAAAAAGATTTATGGATAAGACAAAAAGTATTAGGGGTGGTATTCCAATTCTTTTCCCAATTTGTGGAAATCTCAATACCTCTAGTTCAATATTTGGAAAAGAGTATTTGCAATTAACACAACATGGTTTCGCTAGGGATTTGCAATGGCAACACTCTTTTAATGAAAATGAAAAATCTTTATGCTTATTTTTAAATGAATCTAAAAAAACTAAAAAATATTATCCTTTCGATTTCGAACTAAAAATTGAAGTTAACTTAAAAATTAATTGTTTAGAATTTGAAATTACAATCGATAACAAAACAGACTTTGCTATGCCTATAAATTTTGGTTTACATCCTTATTTTAATGTTTCAGATTTCAAAAATTTAGAGTTTATTGGTAATCCACTTAATTGTCAGGATCAAGAAAGAAACACTATAAGTAATACTTTGGATGAATTAAACAAAATTAATTTAGGAGTTGATCTACTTATGCATACTTCAGGTAGAAGCTCTTTTCGAGATAAAATTCTTAAAAGAGAGGTAACTTTAAATCATCCATATCCTTTTGATTTAGGCATTATTTGGAGTGATCCTCCAAGAAGAATGATATGTCTCGAACCTTGGACTAGTCCCCGAAATTCTTTTGTTGATGGATTTAGAAAAATTATGATTCCTTCAAATGATAATAAAGGGTTAAATGCCTCAATACAAATAAAATCTCTTAAGTAATTATGCAATAGTTATGAAATTAGTCGTTATAGATGATGATCCCACAGGCTCTCAAACTGTTCAAGATTGCTTATTACTGCTTAAGTGGGACTGCTCAACTATAGTCAAAGGCTTTGAATCTAAATCTAATTTATTTTTTATTTTGGCTAATACAAGGTCACTATCGGAAAATGATGCGAAATTTACAATAGAGGAAATTTGCAAAAATCTTAAGAGTGTAATTGCTTCTCAAGCCTATGAAGAAGAAATTATTTTTATAAGTAGAGGAGACTCTACTCTTCGAGGACATAACTTTTTAGAGCCAAGTACCTTAAATAGTTGCTTAGGTCCTTTTGATGCTACTTTTCATATTCCAGCTTTCATAGAGGGTAAAAGATTAACAATTAATGGATCACATTTTGTTGATAAAACCCCTATTAGTCAAACAATTTTTGCAAAAGATAAAATTTTTGGATATGAGACAAGTAATGTCAAGAATCTTTTATTTCAGCATAGTAAATCGCAAATAAATTTTGAAGATATTCAAAATCTTTTATTGTCAGATATCGAAATGCTAAATGATGAAGAAAATAATATTGTTTTTAAAACTATAAAGAACTTGAAGAATAATAAACATGTAATTGTAGATGTAGAAAATTATTCTCAACTGAAAAAATTTTCTTTAGTAATTAAAAAATTAATTAAACAAAAAAAATTCCTTTTTCGAACTGCAGCAAGTTTTATAAGTTCAATTTCTGAGAAAAAAAGTGTCTCTCAGAATGAAATATTTTTCTCTAATTTAAGAATAAGAAATAAAGAAAAGAGTTTTCTTCCAGGACTAATAATTGTTGGATCTTATGTAGAACTTTCAACAATACAATTGCATAATTTATTAGAGATAAGTAATTGCAATCCAGTTGAATTAGATGTTTTTGAATTCTTTAAAATTACTTCATCAGATAATAATCAGAAGCGAAGGAATTTTTTTAAAAATAAATTTTTGAAAAAAATTAGATTTTCTTTTGAGAAAGGAAAAACTCCTGTTTTGTTTACTTCAAGAAAATTTATGTCCTTAGATTCTTCTGAACTATTTAATTTTTATAATTTACTTGCTTGTTTTATTGCTGAATTAGTTGCAGATTTGAAGTATGAAATAGGATATTTGATTTCAAAAGGTGGAATAACAACAAATTTGATTCTCAGTAATGGCCTTAATGCAGATTATGTTTATCTTGAGGGACAGATTTTTAAAGGCATTTCAGTGGTGACTTACAACCTAAAAAATGATGAAAAACTTCCTATTGTTACTCATCCTGGAAATATTGGCACTAAAGATTCACTGGTTAATATTTGGAAAGTTTTTGAAAATAAAAATAATTTTTAAAATTAGAAATTTGAGATAATTTCTTCAGCAAAACTACTGCAGGATAAGGGTTCTACTTTTGGCTCCATTAAGCGTGCTAGATCATAGGTAACTTTTTTTTGCTCTATTGCCTTACTTAAACCATTAGTAATTAAGTTAGCTGCTTCATCCCAACCAAAATATTCAAGCATCATTACACCACTAAGAATTACTGAGCCTGGATTAATCTTGTTTAAGCCTGCATGTTTTGGAGCGGTACCGTGCGTAGCTTCGAAAATTGCTGCATTATCTCCTATATTTGCACCAGGAGCCATACCTAGGCCTCCAACAATTGCTGCAGCTGCATCAGAAACATAGTCTCCATTAAGGTTTAATGTTGCAAGAATTGAATATTCTTGAGGTCTAGTTTGAATTTGTTGAAATATACTATCAGCTATCCGATCATCAACAAGAATAAGTTCTCTCCATTTTCCATCTCCGTGAGAATTTGATATTGATGCAATAACTTCTTTAATTTCTTCGCAAATGAATGCTTTTTTGTTATTTGTAAGCTTGTCAAAACCTGGCTCAATTTTTCGAGCATTATTTTCAATTGTAATTTCTGGATTTTTCTGAATATTATCTAAAATCCAGCTTTCTCTTTCTGTAATGCAATCTTGTCTAAATTCATTTACTGCCAATTCATATCCCCAATCTCTAAATGCACCTTCTGTATATTTCATAATATTCCCTTTATGTACAAGTGTCACATGCCTTTTGTCACCTGATAATCTTTTAGCATGTTCAATAGCTTTTCTAATATGCCTTTGGCTACCAGATTTACTAACCGGTTTTATTCCAATACCTGATCCGTTTGGTATGGATCTATTTTTTAAATTTTTACTTTTTGGTATGACAAAGTTATTTAAGTGATTAATTAATTCAAGACAATTATTATCCTCCGCTTCCCATTCAATTCCCATGTAGATATCCTCAGTATTTTCTCTATAAACAATAACGTCTAAATTTTGGGGATTTTTGTGAGGGCTTGGAGTTCCTGAATAATATTTACATGGTCTAACACAGCTATATAAATCAAAGATTTGCCTTAATGCAACATTAAGAGATCTAATACCTCCACCAATGGGAGTCGTTAAAGGACCTTTGATGGCTACACCAAAGTGTTTGATTGCTTCAATAGTATCTTGAGGGAGATAGTTATATGTTCCATAAAGTTCACAAGCTTCATCGCCTGCATAGACTTTAAACCAATTAATCTTTTTTTCATCTCCATAGCTTTTTTTAATCGCTGAATCAAGAACGATTTGAGTAGCAGGCCATATATCAACTCCAGTACCATCCCCTCTGATAAAAGGTACAATGGGATTATTAGGGACATTAGGTTTGCCTTGATTATAAGTTATTATCTCGCCTTCATTAGGTAAAGTTAATTTTTCAAATTTTGGCATAGCATTGAATTAATAAAAGATAACTAATTGAAGTTCCTCGTATTGTAATTTGCGATGAGTTATTTTCTTTAAAACCTAGAAATTTATTATTCAAATGTGAATAGAGAATACTTTCTTGATCAGCATTTCAACATCTTTATTAAAAGAAAAAGTAGTTAATAAGCAAGTTAAAGCAAATTATGTCATTTTTCTAAAAATACTCAGCTACTTATGAATGCGAGTTCAAATGTAAAGAATGTTGAAATAGCTCATAAAATTGCATCTACTGCAGCTTTGTTTCGAAAATATTTTCCAGATGCAAGCGTAAACTTTAGTCCCTGGGACAATTCAAATAATGAATCCATGCAAGATACTATTGATTTTGCGTTTCATTTCCCTGGTTGGAGTCCTCTTATTGAATGTAGAGCAATACTCTTACAATTAAGAATTGAAAATGATAATAGTGACAGAGTCCCGAAATTGTTGGGAATAATAATGCGAGGTATGATTGTTCCCTCCGAGAGATGGAGAGTGGCTACCATCGGTGATTGGGAAATGACTGGCACTCATCTACCACAAGAGGAACAAAAAGATAACCTTTTTTTGGTTTGTAAAGAACTTTATAAGTTATTCTCTAAAACATCCGCTGGTAACAAAAATTAGCTGTTTTATGTATTTTCCTTGTAGATTAAATACACTTACAAAAATAATTCAAAATATATGGCAGTCGCTCTTGCAGGACAATTAAGAGAAGGGACAAAACAATCCCACACTATGGCAGAAAATACTGGCTTTGTGGTTTGTTTTTTAAAAGGAGTTGTTGAAAAAAAATCTTATGGAAAATTAATAGGTGATTTATATTTTGTTTATGAAGCTATGGAAGAAGAAATTGAAAGACTAGTCAATGAGGAACATCCCGTAATACAACCTATAGGTTTTAAATCATTATTCCGGAAAGAAACTCTTATAAATGATCTTAAATTTTATTTTGGTGAAAACTGGAAGAATGAAATTAATATTTCTCACTCAGCAAAAGAATACGTTGAAAGAATCCGAGAGGTCGCAAAAAATTCACCAGAGCTATTGGTTGGTCACCACTATACTCGCTACATAGGAGATTTATCTGGGGGGCAAATTTTGAAAAGGATTGCAAAAAAAGCATTAAATTTGCAGGGAAATGATGGTTTAAATTTTTATGAGTTTGAATTAATTGCTGATGAAAAGAAATTCAAGGAAGAATATTCCCTTACTTTGAATCAACTTCCAATAAATCAAAAGACTGCTGATCGAATTATTGATGAAGCTAATCAAGCTTTTACTTACAATATGAAAATGTTTAAGGAGCTTGAAGGTAACTTGATTGCTGTTTTAGGCAAGATTGTATTTAATTACATTACAAAAAAAGTAAGGAAAGGAAGCACCGAGACCTAGTAATTTATGTTTGATTCATTAGTTGATTTCCTTAAAACCAATATTGATGAATTAAATGGTCATGAAGTAAAAATATCTAGTGAATTCAAAGAACATCACAATGAAGACTCAAAATATATTATTAAAAATTGGCTTTTTTCATCTCCCGAATATAGAAAGTGGCGAATAACAAGATTAGAGGGTGGCAAAAAACTGCAAGTTTTTAATACGGTCGCATATCCAAATTTTGATAGTGAAATGCCTATTTTAGGAGCTGATATTTTATGGTTTGGAACTTCTCAAAAGTTATTAGCAATACTTGATTATCAACCTTTGATTCAAGAAGTCAATTATCTTGAAAAATATTGTTCAAGTTTAGGTAGTATTAAGAAAAAATATTCTGCATTTGATAATAATAAAATGAAGAATATATATGATTCAAAAAAGTATTTTTCTCCATGGGTGATTATATGTAGAGGAAATAAATTAAATCTTGATAGAGATTTAAATAATATATTCCATTCATTTGTAAATAATTATTTGAACATTTATAAATCTAATCCTGTTAATCAATTTTTAAATGCAGAAGAAATAAAGATTAATCAAATTAAATATGATAAGTACAGTTTTGAAAAAGACCCTGCAGATAAATTGTTTAAATCTTTTTTTGGAGAAAAATGGACAAAAAAATTTATCAATAAATTTCTTTTTACATTAAATAATGAGATTATTGATTGAATGTTAATACAGGATACTATTTTTTATAGGCCAGATTGGAGATGGCATAATTTTCTAAAATATTTAACTAATAATTTAAGTAAATATAACTGTTTAGAAAAAATAATACCCTCCAAATATTCTTATAAAGATTCAACTTATGGTTCAAAAAAATCAAAAAAAAATGTGAATCTCTCTACTTGGAGTGTAATGCATAAAAAAAGAATTCAATTCGCAAGAGCAGTGTGTATAAATAGTCCAAATTATTCTGTTTTAAATTTTTTAATTATTCCTAATACTATTTATAATGTTCCATTTTTTGGAGTAGATTTTGTTTCTCTACCTAATAGTCATTTATTAGTATTAGATTTTCAGCCTTCATTAAAAATACAAAATCAATACAATAATGAGTTATTAGAAAAACTTATAACACTTAAAAATAATTGTCATTCATCACTCCCATTAGCAGAAAAAATGTCTGCAGATGTAGCTAGATTTTTTTCTCCAGGAGTAATCTGGTCAAAATTACCAAAAGAAGAAAGAAGTGATTTTTTAATTGCTAATCAACTTTATACCTCATTTAAAGAATATCTTGATTTGTATTTGGAAATTCTTTTCGAAAGCAAAGAAGCTAATATTGATCTGCAGAAAGAATTAATAAATGGTCAAAATAATTATTTAAAATATAGGAGAGATAATGATCCGGCGAGGCCAATGTTATCGAGTTTGTTTGGTAAGGAATTTACTGAATCTTTAATTAAAGAAGTTTTATTTAATACTTATAAAGTCTTATAATTTATTTAAATTTAAAATCATATGAAAAAAATTTCTGTTCTTTTTGTATGTTTGGGAAATATTTGTAGGTCTCCTGCTGCAGAAGCTATTTTTATAAGTCTACTTGAAAAGAAAGGATTAAACGATTGCTTTATTGTAGATTCTGCTGGAACTGGAAGTTGGCATCTTGGAAAAAAAGCTGACTTTAGGATGAGAATTGCTGCAGAAAGAAGAGATATCAATATTTTAAGCAGGGCTCGTCAAATTACTAGCAAAGATTTTGACGAATTTAACTATATTCTTGCGATGGACGACTCAAATTTTAGAAATATTCAAGATTTAAAAAATAAAACACTTTCAACTGATTTTTCATCAGTTAAAAAAATACAAGATTTTAGATCGGTTTTTAATGAGCAAGAAGTTCCTGACCCATATTTTGGAGGAGATGAGGGCTTTGATTATGTTCTTGATATTTTAGAAGACTCTGTAAATGGTTTTTTGGAAAGTATTTCTTGAATTTATTGATTCTGAGTCTCTTTAGGAATCTTGTCATTATAAATATCAATAATTTTATCTACTACCTCATTAATTGAATATCCATCCGTAATAATTTCAATTGCGTCATTCGCTTTTATTAAAGGTGAAATTACCCTATTAGAATCTTCAAAATCTCTTTTCTTTATAAGTTCCTTTAATGTATGGATATCTATTTCTTGTGAGTCTTTACTATTTTTGTCAGATTTTCTTCTTTTTGCTCTTTCATCTATGCTTGCAGTTAAAAATATTTTAAGTTCTGCATTAGGAAAAACAGTAGTTCCTATATCTCTTCCCTCAGCCACAAGTCCGCCTGATTCTCCAATTTTTCTTTGTTCTTTCACTAAGAATTTTCTTACTTCTTTAATTGAGGAAATTTTAGAAACGATTGAACTTATCTCTTGCGACCTAATTTCTTTGGTAACGCAGTAGTCATTAATAAAAACATCTTGATGTAAATTTTTATTTGATTTGAAAACAATAGAAATATTTTGAAGAATATTCTGGAATTTTTTTTCTGTTTTATAGTCAATATTTTTTTCTATCAAGAGCCAACTCAATGCCCTATACATTGCACCAGTATCTAAATATAAAAGTTTAAGTTTCTTCGCTATTAACTTTGTTACGGTACTTTTACCCGACCCTGCAGGGCCATCAATCGCAATAATCGGCCTTCTTTTCATTAGAAAAACGTGATCAATTAATCTTGTCTCCCCACATCTTATCGCACCAGCTAGTAACGAAATATTATCCTCAATTCTTGCTTTTTGGAGGGTATGAGGGTGTAAATGTTCTAAATATTCAATTGAAATTTTTTTTGCTGACAGCTTTTTAATTATTGCTCTTAGACTGATCTTTTTTTCTTGTTGAAAAATTCTTTTTGCTTCTAATAACTCACTTGAAAAAAAACTAATCAATTTTCTTTCGTTTTTTGATAAATTTACATTACGTGAACTTAAAGGAATTCCATCAAAATCTCTTTGTGTAGGAATAGATTTAACAGCAACATTTAATTTCTCTGTTGAGATAAGATTCTTTAAAATTAAAAGTTGTTGCCAATCTTTTTCTCCTAGGTAAAGATTTTTTGGCTTGATGAGATTAAGTAACCTATAAACTACTGTACAAACGCCATCAAAATGTCCAATTCGATTTAATCCACATAATGCAGAAGATAATTCTATTGGAGCTTGTAGGAATTTAATATTTTTATTATTCGGTGGATATATATCTTCATTACTTGGGATGAAGATGGCATCTGCGCCATTTGAAAAGGAGATTTTTATATCATTATCAATTGTTTTAGGGTAATTCTCTAAATCTAACTTGTTATCAAATTGAAGTGGATTAATAAAAATACTTACTAAATTAAGATTAGAATTGTCATTTTTTGCTGTTGATATTAGTTTTATATGTCCATTATGAAGATTACCCATTGTTGGAATGAAGTTGATTTCACTATTTATATTTCTCCTCCAATTTTCTATTTCTTCAGTTTTCCTAATGATTAATTGCTTCACTTTGTTTTTAAAAAATAAATCTATTTGATAAATAATTACTGGACAAAAGCAATCTTCGGAGGAATATCTATATAGTGAAAGTCTATCATTTTTATTTCATGGATTACAAAACATCAGGTGTTGATATAGAAGCTGGGCGAGAATTTGTTTCCGAAATTAAAAAGGCAGTTGAAGGAACTCATACATCTAATGTGATTGAGGGTATTGGTGGGTTCGGAGGTTTGTTTAGAATTCCTATCGATAGTTTTAAAAAACCAGTTCTTGTTTCAGGAACTGATGGTGTTGGAACAAAATTAGAATTAGCCCAAAGTAAAAACTTTCACTTTGAGGTTGGTATTGATTTAGTTGCTATGTGCATAAACGATATCATTACTAGTGGTGCAAAACCGTTATTTTTTCTAGATTATATTGCTACTGGTAAGCTTGATAAGAAACAATTATTGAGGGTTGTTCAGGGAATTTCACATGGCTGCGGAGAAAATAACTGTTCATTACTCGGCGGAGAAACTGCTGAAATGCCTGGATTTTATTCAAAAAATAAGTATGATCTTGCAGGATTTTGTGTTGGAATAGTTGATGAGGATAAGCTTATTAATGGTAAAAAAGTCTCTGAAAATGACTTAATAATTGCTTTAAAAAGTAATGGAGTTCATAGTAACGGCTTTAGTTTAGTAAGAAAAATTATTCAAAACAATAATCAAATAGATAAAGAATTTGAAAAAGTTTCTCACTTAAATTTTTATGATGAGTTATTGAAACCTACAAAAATTTACAATAATGTGATTAACCAAATGTTATCTGAAAATATAGAAATTAAAGCAATGTCTCATATAACTGGAGGAGGAATTCCAGAAAATTTACCAAGATGTATTCCTTCTGATTTTATTCCTTATATCAATACCAGTTCTTGGGAAATACCTATTTTATTTAAATTCCTTAAAAAGAAAGGATCTATTCCTGAAAAAGATTTTTGGAATACTTTTAATCTTGGAGTGGGATTTTGTTTAATTATTGATAAAAAATTTAAGGACGCGATATTAAGTATCTGTAAAAATTTTGATATAGATAGTTGGGAAATTGGAAAGATAGTTCGAAAAAATGATTCAACAATTAGTAAATTTTTGCCAGAAATTCTAACTTAAATTTTTTTAATTTTTTTAAACGAGTTTTAAAAAATTATTTTTTATACCCAAATGAAAAAGTTAGGTGTAATATAATAAAATTACCACCGAATTTATATCGGAAGTTTAAGTTTTAAGATTTAACCTTTATTCAATGCCCTTTGCAAATAATCAAAGAATTACTCGTAGACGTAGTTCAGCTGGCCCTACACCTCCAAAAAGACCAATAGGCAATAATTCTGAATCAAATGGTAGACAGGCTCAAGGCCCAAGACCAACTTTCTTGACACTAAGGGATCATGGAAAAGTTTTTGTCGCTGATTTACCTAATTTGTCCGATGGTCAATTAGCGCATATTAGTAAAGAAGCTAATGAAGTTTTAAATAGTTTGGAAAAAAGACTTATTGATCTTGAAAATGAACCTAATGTTAGTAATCCGGAAAACGATACGCTGATAAAAGCTTCTACTAAAAGAGATGTCACACTGAGGTTTATTAAATCAATAGAAGAAGAACAAGAACATAGAAAGAATAATCCTGCTTTACGAGATGCTGCATCTGAATCGTTACCGAGAACTTTTCTTGAGGTTGCTAGGCATAGATTGCCTGGAGCAACTTTTGATTCACTACTTCGAGAGGCTCTTGAAGCTTGTGCAGTTGATGAGAGTGCTGAAGAAAATCAAGTTATTGATGAGCCTAAAGAAACTGTAAAAATTATGGATATACCCTCTTCCAACACTAATGCTTCACTTGTTGTTAGTATCGATTCAAGTGATGATACTAAGAATGACTCTATTTGATTCAACACAAGAGTTAATAAGTTTTAAAGACCAAAATAATTCAAAAAATAACCTTACTTCAGAGAAAGATCCCATTTTATGTAATCATTGCAAAAGGACTGCATCAAATGGTGTTAGATGTTTAGGAATGTGTGTAGCAGATAATGATTACTAAAATAATTCAAATTTTTACATAAGTAATCTGATGAAAATAATTAATAAATCAATTAAATTTTATTTATTAATAGATATCGGGTATTATTTATCAATAATAAAGAAAAGATTATTTTTCTATATATCAATAAGTAATTGAAACTTTATACCCTTTATTTTAAATTGAAGTTCTTAGAAAACTTCATAATTAAATGCATAAAAAAATTAAATAAGGCGGCACCCAGATTCGAACTGGGGATAAAGGATTTGCAATCCTCTGCCTTACCACTTGGCCATGCCGCCGAAAAAGATTCGATTAAGTCTTTTTATGATCTTAACAGTAAGGTGTCTCATTCTCTATTATTTATATGCAATGGTCATGGAGAAGATGTAATCGCATCGGAGATAATAAACAGATTCCTAAAAAAAATAAAAAATAAAAATATTGAAGTTTTGCCGTTAGTAGGAAATGGAGATGTATTTAATTCCATAAAATCAAAGAATTTTCGTAAAATAGGATATTTAAAAGAGCTGCCTAGTGGAGGTTTTAGTAATCAAAGTCTGAAGGGATTTGTGCTTGATTTGTTTGCAGGATTTTTAATCGATAATTTAAGAAATTTTCTACTTGTAAAACAGAAGTCAAAACATAACTGCAAAATTATCGCAGTAGGCGATTTCTTGCCATTAATCTACGCTTGGAGTTCAGAATGCGAATTTAGTTTCATTGGAACTCCCAAAAGTGATCATACTTGGAGTAGTGGGCCAGGTTGGGATTTAAGCGATTTTTATCATAAGTTGAAAGGTTCTGAATGGGATCCATGGGAAATGTTTTTAATGAAATCTCCAAGATGTAAAAATTTAATTATGAGAGATAAAATTACAGCTAATAATTTGAATAAAAAAAATATTGATGCAAAATACTTGGGCAATCCAATGATGGATTTTGTTAATGCAACAAACGATAAGATATCAAATATTATTTCTTTTAAAAGGATAATTTTATTAGTTGGAAGTAGATATCCTGAAGCTCTTAAAAATCTTGATAATTTTCTAAATTGTTTGCAAGATTTTGATTTATCAAAGGATTTGGTAATACTTTTGCCTTTGAGTATTAATGCGAATGTGATTCAAATTCAAAATTATTTAAATAAATATGGTTTTATAAAACAGAGTAAAGTTAAATTGCTAATTGATGAAGATTCAGTATGGAAAAAGAAAGATCAATATGTAGTGATTGGAAAAGGTAAATTCAATTCATGGGCCAATATGGCAGAAGTTGGCTTGTCTAATGCAGGAACTGCTACAGAGCAAATTGCTGGCCTTGGAATTCCATCTCTCTCTTTACCGGGACCTGGACCACAATTCACAAAATCATTTGCAAAAAGGCAATCAAGATTATTGGGAGGTAGTGTTTTAGTTTGCAAGAACAAAAAAATTCTTTTAAAACGTTTAAGTTTACTTTTGAAAGGCAAAGTTGATAGGTTAGAACAAGCAAAAATTGGAAAAAAAAGAATGGGGGAATCTGGAGCAAGTAAGAAAATCGTAGATGCCATAAACCTTCATTTGTTATCTTAGTAAATGGCACTAGCTTATTAATTATTAATTCTTTTATGTATCCAATAAATGATCGGCAATATCTAAAAATTTGTGCAGAGATTGCAAAAATTATGAGTATAAGCTTATCTTCTGCTAAAAAGAAAGTAGAAATTCAAATTGCAAAAGAAGGCTCGAAAACTATTCAAGAAAAAATACAAGTTGCTCAAAATGTTTTAAAAATTTGTGAAAAAAATGATGGAGATCAATTAAGTTCTTCAAGAATACTTGATAAGCTTATGGAAACTCTTGATGGTGAAGATAATTTTTTAACTGAAGATTGATTCTTAATGTTCAAATATATTTGAGAATTTTAGTATGTCTAAATCAGCATGCACAGATACTGTTTCGAAACATTTTTGAGCTAATTCATATCTATTCTCTCTTTCTAAGATAACTTTTAATTTATGCATAGCTTCAATTAAATATCTAACATCATTTGCTGCATAATATAGTTGATCTTTTGTTAAATCTTCGTTGCTACCCCAATCACTACTTTGCGAGCTTTTGTCCAGTTCTATACCTAACAATTCATTAATTAAATCCTTTAAACCGTGTTTATTTGTATAAGTTCTTGCCAACTTACTAGCAATTTTTGTACAAAAAATATTTTTTGTATTAATTTCAAGATTGCATTTTAGAGCTGCTACATCAAATCTCGCATAGTGAAATATTTTAGTAATTTTGTCATCTTCAAGAAGTTCTTTTAAATGAGGTGAAGAAGATGTATTAAGTTCGATTTTTATACAGGATGTTCTTTTAAATTCATTGCATATTTGTACTAAACATATTCTATCTCTTCCATGAATTAAACCCATTGCTTCAGTGTCAATAGCTAGGTAGGATGATTTTTTATAAAGATTGTACAAATCTACTGTTAAATCGCTATAAAGAAAATCAATATTTTTATTTTCAATAGTCATTTTTAATAAGTATTTAAGGTAATTTAAAATTTAGAATATTACTTAAGATTTTATTTAATTAAGAATTTTTATCTTATAAGAATATTTTACAGAATAATTCTAAAAAATTATAATATGATGTAACTTTAATTTTTATTTTCGAGTTACTAGAAAAAATTATTTAATGTCATATTCCTTAAATTCAACATTATTGCTGACAATTCTCTTGGCCATAGGATTATTTTTTTTTCTTAGGGCTTCCAGTAAAGATAGAACAACCATAGTTGAGATTTCATCTTCTCAGCAGCCAATTAAGGTTTTAAATGGTTTATGTGAATGGCTTAATTTGAGGGGATGGAAGCAAACAGGAGGAGATTTTGAACAAAGAATTTTAATATTCAAGGGTCAAGTTGTTTCTAGTAAATTTTTAGCAATTTTTTTAGGTATTCTTGGCGGTTTTGGTTCTTGTGCTTTGGGATTAGTAATTATTCAAATATATCCTGAATTAGGTTGGTGGCCTATTCTTTTGGGATTAATTGGTGGCCCTTTGTCTGGAATTGTTTATTTTAAAAAATCAGCAAGAGAGGAGAAATTTGAATTAAGGTTGATCAAAGAAAATGAAAATGATTCAACTTTTATGAGACTTAGAGCCCATAGGGATGAATTAATCTCTTTGGAAAATGAACTCGGAGAAAAACTTCAATTGAAAAGTGACGGTTCTTTATTTAAAACACCTATTTAAGATACTTGAAAATTTTATTCGATAATTTTTAATCAAAAATATTATTCTCTATACAGAATTTCTCTAACTCTTTATCATTTTCCCAATCTTGGGGTTTTGTAAAAATTGATGTGAGAAATTCCTCTCTAGAACCATTTTTAGTTTTATATCCATATTCCCATCTAGCCAAAGGCGGTAAGGACATTAATATAGATTCAGTTCTGCCATTTGTTTGTAGTCCAAAAATCGTCCCTCTATCCCAAACTAAATTGAATTCGACATATCTACCTCTTCGATATAGCTGGAATTCTCTTTCCTTCGATGAATATGTTTGAGAAGCTCTTTTTTCAATAATAGGCAAATATGAAGGGAGGAATGCCTGCCCACAGTTTTCCGCTAAAGAAAATAAATTATCCCAATTTAAATTAGATCTGCCAATATTTTGCGAAGCTTTTGATGCTTCTCCATTTTGATTATTTCCTCTATAGATATTGCCTGAACCATTTTGATAATCATAAAAAATACCTCCTATGCCTCTAGATTCATTTCTATGCTTCAAGAAGAAATATTCATCACACCATGGTTTGAAAACTTTATGCAAATCTTGATCAACTTTCTCACAAGCTTTTTTATGCTCATTATGAAAATTCCTTACATCAGAAAGATAAGGATAAAAAGGGGTTAAGTCTGCACCTCCCCCAAACCACCAAACAGGACCAGCTTCGAAATATCGATAATTCAGATGAACTGTAGGAATATAGGGATTCTTAGGATGCAAAACCATAGAAGTTCCCGTAGCAAACCATTCATGACCTTTTGCTTCGGGCCTTTGAGAGATTATAGATTTAGGTAATTCTTTTCCATGTACTTCCGAGAAATTTACTCCTGCTTGCTCAAAAATAGAACCATTTTTCAATACTCTTGATCTTCCACCACCACCTTCGCCTCTTAGCCAGGATTCCTCTGTAAATTTCCCTTTGCCATCTACATTTTCAAGTCCCGAACAAATTTTGTCTTGTAGAGTTAATAAGAGATTTTTAGTTTTTTCTCTCGAGTTTTTAGGAGGTTCTTTCAACATGTATTTAGTAAATCTTGAAGAAAAAAAATTTTTTGGTTAATTGTAAGTTTCTCTTTATAATTTCTCTTAGGGGGTCCTTATTGCCTATTATTTGATAGTTCGACATAGTTCTTAATCTTTTAAACAGTCGACTACCTTGTCAAAATATTTAAAAATTTAATGACCACAATAGAAGATGCGAATTTTGCTTTACAAAAAGTTCTAGATGCTGGATCACAGAAAAATGTAATTGAATTAGCTTGGATTAAAAATGTAAGAGTAACTATACCGAGAGTAATCGTAACATTATCATTACCATCGTTTGCAAATTCTCAGAGAGATAGAATTGTAAAAGAGGTTAGAGGGGTACTACTGGATTTTGAAGATATTGATGATGTTCAAATAGAGATAGATAATAATCCTTCCAAAACAGAATCTCAAAATCAAAGTAATGCTCCTGAGTTGCAGAAGATTGATGGGATTCGGCATATCATAGCTGTTAGCAGTGGCAAAGGTGGAGTTGGTAAAAGTACCATTGCAGTTAATCTCGCTTGTTCTCTAGCTAAATTAGGCTTAAAAACTGGTTTGCTGGATGCAGATATATATGGACCTAATACTCCCTCAATGATGGGAGTTGCTGAACAGAATCCAAAGGTCACAGAAGGTAGTGGCAGTGATCAAAGGTTAATACCAATAAATAAATATGGAATTTCTTTGGTGTCAATGGGTTTCCTCATAGAAGAAGGTCAGCCAGTTATATGGAGAGGTCCAATGCTTAATAGTATTATCAGACAATTTTTGTACCAGGTTGAATGGAATAATCTTGATTTTTTGGTTATTGATTTGCCTCCAGGAACAGGAGATGCTCAAATATCCCTTTCTCAATCTGTGCCTATTTCTGGCGCTATAGTTGTCACTACTCCTCAACAAGTATCTTTGCAAGATGCAAGGAGGGGATTAGCAATGTTTAAACAACTCGGAGTACCTTTACTGGGAATTGTAGAAAATATGTCAGTATTTATTCCGCCAGATATGCCAGGTAAAAAATATGAAATTTTTGGTAAAGGTGGTGGACAAAAATTAGCTAACGAAAATGACTTACCATTATTAGCTCAAATTCCTATTGAAATCCCTCTCGTTGATGATAGTAATAAAGGTATACCAATCTCAATAAGCCAGCCCAATAAAGAAAGTTCTGTCGTATTTGGTAATTTAGCTCAATTAATTAAGAATCAATTTGTTAATACTTAGTTGATGTTTAAGAGAATTTCTTTATTAAATAACAGAGGATTTTTACAAAAAAAAGACAACTTTAATAGAGGTTTTTTATTTTCTCCGCTACTTATAATACCCCTGTTTTTAGTTATTATTTCGGGTTTATTGATAAAAAGTATTCAGGGTGAATTTTTAGTATCGAATTATTTAGGTCATATCCTAACTGGTTTTTTAGGTTATTTCTTAGCATTTTTTATTTCTTATATACCGTTAGAGAGAATTAGAAAGTATGTGGTCAGATTTTATTTGTGTACTTTAATAGCCTTATTACTAATTTATTTTTTTGGGATATCAGTTTCTGGAGCTCAAAGATGGTTAAACTTGGGCATCTTTTCTTTTCAGCCTTCAGAGGTAGCTAAACTTAGTACTGTATTAACTCTTGCTTTAGTACTCGATAAAAAAATAATTCTAAAAATAAGAGATTTAGTATTGCCCTTATTAGTTGTAGTTGTTCCTTGGTTATTAATTTTCTTACAACCTGACTTAGGTACCTCTTTAGTTTTAATTGTTTTGACAGGTGTAATGCTCTATTGGTCGCAAATGCCAATAGAGTGGATTTTGATATTAGTGTTTTGTCTTATTACATCTATATTATATCTAACCTTACCAATTCTTCTTATTTTCTGGATTCCGTTTATAGGATATCTTGCCTATAGATCGAAAAAGAAAATTATTTTTCCTACTATCGCTATTTCGTTCCATTTATTAGTGGCAAAATTGACACCAATTTTGTGGCAATATGGCTTAAAAGAATATCAAAAAGATAGATTAGTTTTATTTTTAGATCCAAATAGAGATCCATTAGGTGGTGGATATCATTTGATACAGAGTCAAATTGCAATTGGTTCTGGAGGATTATTTGGGACTGGTTTGTTACGAGGTAAG
This sequence comes from Prochlorococcus sp. AG-402-L23, assembly GCA_003216635.1. Taxonomy (GTDB): domain Bacteria; phylum Cyanobacteriota; class Cyanobacteriia; order PCC-6307; family Cyanobiaceae; genus Prochlorococcus_A. The sequence continues at coordinate 61,515 of QCIO01000003.1, forward strand.
CTGACTAATTTGCAATTTATACCAGAACAACACACTGATTTTATATTCAGTGCTTTAGGGGAAGAATTGGGTTTTGTGGGGTGCATAATAGTTTTATTTTTATTCTTTTTTTTGATTAAAAAACTTATTAATACTGCAACAATTGCTAGGACTAACTTTGAATCTCTAATTGTTATTGGAATAGCCTCAACTTTTTTATTCCAAATAATTATTAACTTATTTATGACTATTGGATTAGGACCAGTTACTGGAATTCCCCTTCCTTTTATGAGCTATGGTCGAACGTCATTGGTGACTAATTTTATATCTGTTGGATTTGTTTTATCTGTATTGAAACGTTCTAGATCACTAAGAAGTTGATGAAATCACAAATTACTATAAAAAAAATTCAAGACCTTTTGATTAAAGGAGTTCAAACTATATATGTCGATGATGATACATCCAGAAAAATGTGGTGGGCTTCTTTAGAAGTTATTCAAAAAGATTTCATTTCTCAGAATTATAAACAGGGGGGGATTTGGGTTGCCTCTCCTTTACCAGCTTTTAATGATAAAAAATTTTTAAATCAACTTCATGGATGGCTTTGGTCTCCTGAGGGGTTTCCATACTTTCAAAATGAGAATGCAGGTTTTTTACCAGTCAATAATTCAGACAAGATGAAAAAAGATTTCGATTTAGTTAGTAATTATAAAGTCTTAAATCTTAGTCAAGAAGATGGTTATGAACCTTTTTTGATGATAATCACCCCAAATTTTCAATGCATATTATCAATTGTAGGAGAAAAAGATAAGAAAATTCTATTAATGAAGTGTGATGAAGAAAGCCTAAAACTTTCAATTGAATTAATGCATGCAAAATTAAATCAAGAAAATTATGAGGAAGGAGTCAAATTTCGTAAGGCAATCAATAATTTAGGTAACCTTAATATTAATAATCAATTTGAAAAATTATTTTGGCAAATATTATCGACAAAATTAGCAAGTATTTCGCCAAACCATAATATCAAGAATTCTGTAAAAAACGATGAAAAAAAAGTGCAAATAACTGAAGCAAAATTATTACGTGCAATATCTCATGAAGTAAGAACGCCTTTGGCAACAATAAGAACCCTCATAAGTTCTACTTTAAAAAAATATAAGATGGACGAATCAATGAAAAATCGTTTAATTCAAATAGATAATGAATGTAATGAACAAATTGATAGGTTTGGTTTAATCTTTAATGCAGCAGAATTAGTGAGTAATGAAGTTCCGTCATTAAATAACTTGGCAAGAATTAATTTAGCCGAAATTTTTAAAAAGCTTGCTCCTTTATGGAATAAACAATTAAATCGACGCGGGATTTCTTTAAAGATTGATATCCCCAATCAACTTCCGCAAATTTTGAGTGATTCTGAAAAATTGGAATTAATGTTAAGTGGATTAATTGATAAAAATACTAGAGGATTAAAAGAAGGTAGTACATTAATTTTAGAATTGAGAACAGCTGGTCAAAAACTTAAACTTCAGTTGAAAATACAAAAATTAGAAAGTAATCAAAAAGAAATTATAAAAAAAGATAACAGTTCTGATATAGGTCCTGTTTTAAATTGGAACCCTCAAACAGGTAGTTTACAACTTAGTCAAAATGCTACTCAAAAGTTGTTAGCTAGTTTAGGAGGGCATGTCACAAAAAGGCGAGATACAGGTTTGACAGTATTTTTTCCGATTTCAGATTCAAAATAAAATGAGAAATAAGTTTTCCATATATTAAATAATGTAGAAAATTTCCTATAAATTTCGAATTTTGCAAAATATGAATGCTAATTTCTTATTATAAATAACTTAAAATCAAGGATGACTGAAACTTTAGTTGGTGAATTTCCAAAGCATATAGGTAGTACTGGGGGTTTATTAAACTCAGCAGAAACCGAAGAAAAATATGCAATCGTATGGAAAAGTTCAAAGGAACAAGCATTTGAATTGCCCACCGGTGGAGCGGCTATTATGCATGAAGGTGATAATTTAATGTACTTTGCAAGAAAAGAACAATGCCTTGCTTTAGGGACACAATTAAGAGCATTCAAACCAAGAATTGAAGATTTTAAAATCTACCGAATTTTCCCAGGTGGCGATATTGAATTTTTACACCCAAAAGATGGTGTTTTCCCTGAAAAAGTGAATGAAGGCAGAGAGAAAGTAGGGCATAATCCTAGAAGAATAGGTGAAAATCCTAATCCAGCTGGGTTGAAATTTACAACTAAGAATACTTTTGATTAACTTCTTTAAAGTTGATATAAAAGAAGAAAATAATTATAATTTGGGTTGACATTATTAATATGATCAGCTCACAGAAAGATAGTTTTTTAAAGGCTTACAAAGAAGGTAAAAATTTTATACCTATCATTCAAACTTGGCCTGCAGATTTAGAGACTCCATTGTCTACATGGTTAAAATTAACCTCAAAAGATTCCCATGGTGTTTTTCTTGAATCTGTTGAAGGTGGAGAAAGTTTGGGTAGATGGAGTATTGTTGCAACTAAACCTCTTTGGGAAGCCGTATGTAATGGAGAAGAAATAGTTAAAACTTGGAATAATGGTAAAACTGAAACACATAAAGGTGATCCTTTTGATATTTTAAGAAGTTGGACAAAGGAATATAACTCAATCATGCTTGATGACTTACCATCAATTGGACAATTATATGGCTCTTGGGGTTATGAATTAATAAATCGAATAGAACCAAGCGTTCCTGTAAATGAAATAACAGAAAACAATATCCCTTATGGTTCCTGGATGTTTTTTGATCAGTTAGTTGTTTTTGATCAAATAAAAAGATGTATTACTGCAGTGGTTTATGCAGATACAACTTCTTCAAAAGAGTCTTCGATTGAAGAGTTGTATCTAAACTCAATTTCTAAAATTCAGAAAACTAAAAATTTAATGAGAGTTCCTCTAAAAGAAAATGAGTTTTTAGATTGGAATGAAAATGAGAATTTAAATTTAGATCTAGAAAGTAATTGGAAGAAAAAAGATTTTGAGGATGCAGTTCTATCTGCAAAAGAATACATAAGAAAGGGAGATATCTTCCAAATAGTTATAAGTCAGAGATTCCAAACTCAAGTCAATAATGATCCCTTTAATTTATACAGAAGTTTGAGGATGGTTAATCCATCTCCATATATGTCATTTTTTGATTTTGGCTCATGGTATCTGATTGGTTCAAGTCCTGAAGTAATGGTTAAAGCTGAAAAAAATAAAAATAGTCAGATTGTTGCTTGCTTAAGACCAATAGCTGGCACAAGACCTAGAGGTATTGATAATCAACAAGACTTGGAATTAGAAAAGGATTTATTAAAAGATCCAAAAGAAATAGCTGAGCATGTAATGTTAATTGATCTTGGGAGAAATGATCTTGGAAAAGTTTGTGAAATTGGTACTGTGAAGGTCAAGGATTTAATGGTTATTGAGAAATATTCACATGTTATGCATATAGTTAGTGAAGTTGAGGGAATTTTACAAAACAATGCTGATGTATGGGATTTGCTAAAAGCATCTTTTCCCGCTGGGACAGTAACTGGTGCGCCAAAAATAAGAGCTATGCAATTGATTAAGCACTTTGAAAAAGATGCTAGAGGACCTTATGCTGGTGTTTACGGATCTATTGATATTAATGGTGCATTAAATACGGCAATTACGATAAGAACTATGATAGTTAAACCCTCAAGAGATGGGAAATATGATGTTTCAGTGCAAGCTGGAGCTGGAATAGTTGCTGATTCTTTTCCTGAAAATGAATATCAAGAGACGTTAAATAAAGCAAAGGGGATATTAAAAGCATTAGCATGCTTGGATAAATAAATGAGTCAAAATAATCTTTATAAGGGTTTTGAGGTGGAACTTTTCACAGGTTCTTTAAATTCTCATATTGGTGTTTCAGCGGATATTGAGAAAAAATTTTCTGATTTTGTAAAAGAGCCAGATAACAGAAATGTTGAATACATAACAACACCTGAAAAAGACTACAAGTTGTTATACGAGAAATTAATAACTCCTAGAAAAAAGTTAAGAAAGTGGCTAAATACTAAAAATTTAACAATAATTCCCTCATCCACTCTTTGTTTTAAACACGATATTAAATTTCAAAGATCTGATATTGACAATGTCTATCATCAATTTATACAAGATAATTATGGAACCTCTATTGCAACTTCAAGTGTACATATAAACGTAGGAATAGATGATTTAGATAAGCTTTTTGCGGCTATTAGACTAATAAGATCTGAGGCTGCTTTATATCTGTCACTAAGTGCTAGTTCACCTTTTTTAAATAATAAAATTACGGAGAATCACTCTCAGAGATGGATGCAGTTTCCTAAAACACCAAGTAAGGTCCCTTTTTTTGTAAATCATAATTCTTATATAGATTGGATCGGGGAAAATATAGCTAACAAAAATATGCAAAATATCAGGCATTTTTGGTCTTCAATTCGACCAAATGGACCCCAAAGACCTTTAATGCTTGATCGTTTGGAATTAAGAATTTGTGATTTTGTTCACGATGTTAATCTCCTTTTAGGGATAACGGCCATGATAGAACTCAGGATTTTAAATCTTTTTGAAAATATAAATACTTTGGATCCTTTGAATGCCAGTTTTTTTTCTATTGATAAATTATCAGAAATATGTGATCAAAATGAAACTAATGCTGCTAAAGATAGTCTGAATTCAGAATTAATTCACTGGAAAGATGGTAAAAAAGTTATTTGTAGAGAGTGGATTCAAAACTTATTATCAGATTTGTCATCCACAGCGGAAAATTTTGGTATGAAGCATCTTTTGAATCCCATCTATGAAGTTCTTGAAGAAGGTAATCAATCTATGAAATGGATAAATCAATATGAAAAAGGTCTTTCTATTGAGCAAATAATGAAAATTTCAATCGAAGATATGCTTAGGAGCGAAGGCGAGAATGTTTGATTATTTAAATAAACATTTATCTGAACATTTTCAATTGTGACATAATAATTATATGGAATCTTTTCGACAGATAAAAAATAATAACGTGGATTTGGTAAGTAACAAGAATCCACTTGATAAAAATCGTCTTTTAATTGAAGATCTATGGGAATCTGTACTCCGAGAAGAATGCCCAGATGATCAAGCAGAGAGATTGATACAGCTTAAAGAATTAAGTTATTCAAAACAAATTGATGGTGATAGTTCAAAAACTTTTAAAAATGAAATAGTTGATATTGTAAATTCTATGGATTTAGCAGAATCCATTGCAGCAGCAAGGGCGTTTTCATTGTATTTTCAACTCGTGAATATTTTGGAGCAAAGAGTTGAGGAAGATAGATATATTCAAAGCTTTACCAATAAGGATGTTCAAAAATCGCCCGACAATCTTGATCCTTTTGCTCCAGCATTAGCTAGGCAAAATGCTCCAGTAACTTTTAGAGAACTTTTTTACAGGCTGAGGAAATTAAATGTACCACCTGGGAAATTAGAAGAGTTATTGCAGGAAATGGATATCCGTTTAGTTTTTACTGCACATCCGACTGAAATAGTAAGACATACTATTAGGCATAAGCAAACAAGAGTAGCAAATTTGTTAAAAAAAATACAGATTGAGCAATTTCTAACAAAAGAAGAAAAAAATTCTCTAAAAACCCAATTAAAGGAAGAAGTAAGACTTTGGTGGAGAACAGATGAATTGCATCAATTTAAACCATCAGTTTTAGACGAAGTAGATTATGCCTTGCATTATTTTCAGCAAGTTTTATTTAATGCGATGCCTCAATTGAGGGGCAGGATCACTGAAGCGCTTACCGAAAATTATCCAGATGTTCAGTTGCCCTCTGAATCTTTTTGTAACTTCGGTTCATGGGTAGGATCCGATAGAGACGGTAATCCATCGGTCACTCCTGAGATAACATGGAGAACTGCTTGCTACCAAAGACAGTTAATGTTGGAAAGATATATTATTGCAACATCTAATCTTAGAGATCAATTAAGTGTCTCGATGCAATGGAGTCAAGTAAGCTCTTCTCTATTAGAGTCACTAGAAACGGACAGGGTTAAGTTCCCAGAAATCTATGAAGCTAGGGCTACAAGGTATAGATCAGAACCTTACAGATTGAAATTAAGTTATATTTTAGAAAAATTACGGTTAACACAAGAAAGAAATAATCTATTATCTGAAAATGGGTGGAAATTTGACTTAGAGGGAGAAATTGATAACAAAAATCTAGAAAAAGTTGAAAACTTATATTACAAGTCAGTCAACGAATTCACTAATGATCTCGAATTAATTAAAAATAGCCTGATTAGTACAGATTTAACTTGCGAGTCTGTTAACACATTACTTACTCAGGTTCATATTTTTGGATTTTCTTTAGCAAGTTTAGATATTCGTCAAGAGAGTACAAGGCATAGTGATGCCATAAAAGAGCTTACAAATTATCTTGATTTATCTGTGCAATATGACCAAATGTCTGAGGAAGATAAAATTAAATGGCTTATAGACGAATTAAATACAAAAAGGCCTTTAATTCCATCTGAAGTGAACTGGACAAAAACTACAGAAGAAACCTTTTCAGTTTTTAAAATGGTTAAGAGACTACAGCAAGAATTTGGAAGTCGTATTTGTCATTCTTATGTAATTTCAATGAGTCATAGCGCATCTGATTTGCTTGAAGTTCTCTTACTGGCAAAAGAAATGGGACTTCTTGATCAAAATTCACAAAAGTCAAAATTACTAGTTGTTCCTCTTTTTGAAACTGTAGAAGACCTTAAAAGAGCACCAGAAGTTATGGAAAAGTTGTTCAAATTAGATTTCTATAGATCATTATTGCCAAAAGTGGGAGAATCTTTTAAACCTCTGCAAGAATTAATGCTTGGATATTCTGATAGCAATAAAGATTCGGGATTTGTTTCTAGTAATTGGGAAATTCATAGAGCCCAAATAGCTCTTCAAAATCTTGCAAGTAGAAATAACATATTGCTAAGACTTTTTCATGGAAGAGGTGGCTCTGTAGGGAGAGGAGGAGGACCAGCCTATCAGGCAATATTGGCCCAACCAAGCGGCACTTTAAAAGGACGAATAAAGATAACAGAACAAGGTGAAGTTTTAGCTTCTAAATACAGTCTTCCGGAACTGGCTTTGTACAATCTTGAGACTGTCACTACAGCGGTTATTCAAAATAGTTTGGTAAATAATAGACTTGACGCTACTCCAGAATGGAATCAATTAATGTCTAGATTGGCAGAAACATCGAGGTCTCACTACAGAAAATTAGTGCATGAGAATCCTGATTTGTTAAATTTCTTTCAAGAGGTCACCCCAATAGAAGAAATAAGTAAATTACAGATATCTAGTAGGCCTGCTAGAAGAAAAAAAGGTGCAAAAGATTTGTCAAGTTTAAGAGCTATTCCATGGGTATTTGGTTGGACACAAAGTAGATTTCTTTTGCCAAGTTGGTTTGGAGTAGGCACTGCATTGTCCTCTGAATTAAATTCAGATCCACAACAAATTGAATTATTAAGAGTTCTGCATCAAAGATGGCCATTTTTTAGGATGCTTATATCTAAGGTGGAAATGACATTATCCAAGGTCGATTTGGAAGTTGCTAGATATTATGTTGATACTCTTGGCAGTAAAGAAAATAAAGATTCTTTTGATGATATTTTTGAAGTAATTTCTAAAGAATATAATCTTACAAAATCTTTAATACTTGAAATTACTGGCAAAAATAAGCTCCTCGAATCTGATAGAGACTTGAAATTATCAGTAAGCTTGAGAAATAAGACAATCATCCCTTTGGGTTTTTTGCAGGTTTCACTTTTAAGAAGACTAAGAGACCAGACAAGACAACCCCCAATAAGCGAATTTATTATTGATAAAGATGAATCTAGAAGAGCTTATAGCAGAAGCGAACTATTGAGGGGAGCACTTTTAACTATTAATGGGATAGCAGCTGGCATGAGAAATACAGGTTGATAATTGCAATATTTTTCTAAAAATAAACTTGTTCTTCCAGAAGGTTATTTTGTTAACTCTTCGCAAATCCCATTAGCTAAAAATGTTAACAAACTTTTAGCGAATTGTGGTTGTGAGACATTTCCAGTAAAACCTCTTTCTGAGGCTATTCAGAAAAGCAATTTCTTTTTTACCATACAAAGTGAATTAAAAAATAAATTATATGGCTTTGTAAGGGTTACGTCTGACAGGGGATTGAATGCTAACTTGTGGAATTTGAGTGCATTGCCAGGTAATAATCAGCAGATTTATTATTCAATATTAATTCAATTAACTCTTGAGAAAATAAATAGAGAAATGCCTGGATGCAGTATTTCTGTACAGGCTCCAGTATCTTCCTTTATCAGTTTAGAGGAAAATGGATTCATACTAGATCCAAATGGAATAAGAGTAATGGGATATAAACTTTAAAAATCATTTACGAGCATGGAGGGATTCGAACCCCCGACTCTCAGAACCGGAATCTGATGCTCTATCCAACTGAGCTACATGCCCTTTAATTTTTCAATTTCTTTAAAGAAAATCTAAATATTTTAAACTTAGCTAATTTAATTAATGAATGCACAAAAAAAATTTTTTTAAATAAATTAAAAATTAAAAATTTTCGGAACTATAAAAGTTTTGAAATTGATCTAAAAGAGCAAAGAGCAATTGTTCTTGGCTGCAATGGTATTGGCAAGTCAAATTTACTTGAATCGGTTGAATTTTTAAGTCAATTAAAATCTAATAGAGCACTAAGCGATAAAGACTTAATAGAGAACGACAGTGATATGGCTGTAGTTATAGGACAGATAAATTTTAAAGACGATTTAAAGTTAAATTTATTCCGAAAAGGGCCTAAAAGAATTTATGTTAATGAATCAATCTTGAAAAAACAGAGTGAAATAAAAAATTATATTCGGAGTGTATGTTTCTGTTCTAATGATATAGATATTGTTAGAAGTGAACCCAGTTATCGAAGAACATGGATTGATAAAGTCGTATCTCAGCTTGAACCAATATATTTAGACCTGATAAGTAGATTTAATAGGCTTTTAAAACAAAGAAGTCATTTTTGGCGTTCGGAAAGTTTCTTAAAAACCCAATCCATAGATATTGTGGAAAGTTTTGATATTCAAATGTCAATTATAAGTACAAGAATTTTTAGGCGCAGAAGAAGAGCTTTATTAAAAATAAAACCATATGTTGAATATTGGCATAATCATTTAAGTAAATCTCAAGAGCAAATAGACATAAATTATCTTTCGGGGATACAAAATATAAGTCCAGAAGAAGAAGAAGAGGAAGTTATTAGTAAAAAAATAGCAGAACAACTCTTAAATCAACGTTCAATAGAAGCATTGACTGGTAAATGTAATTTTGGCCCTCATCGTGATGATGTTGAGTTTCTAATCAATAATGTTTCAGTTAGAAAATATGGTTCCTCAGGACAGCAAAGGACTTTTATCTTGGCTTTAAAGATGGCTGAACTCGATTTATTAACTAAAACATTAAATGTTCCTCCAATACTTATATTGGATGATGTCTTGGCGGAATTAGATTTAACCAGGCAAAATTTGTTATTAAATTCTGTTGGTAAAGATAGTCAATGTTTTATAAGTGCGACACATTTAGATAAATTTAATCAGTCTTTCTTAGGCTCGTCACAAATGATTCACTTATAATTTAAAAAAAGGCATGATTTTTAGCTAATCTTAATTTCATATAAATTTCTTAAATGGAAATCTACAAAAAAAGTCAAATCATAAGTTCGTTAAGTGATGAGCAAAAATTAAGTCATCAAGGTAAACACCTTTTGTTGGAACTTTATAGATGCGATCGCGAAAAATTAAATGACGAATCCTTTTTGCGCTGTATTTTAAATAGAGCTGCTAAATTGGCAAATGCAACAGTTTTGAATTTGATAAGTAATAAATTTGAGCCTCAGGGGGTTACGGCAATTGCGTTACTCGCAGAATCTCATATGTCAATTCATACTTGGCCTGAATCTAATTATTCGGCAGTCGATATTTTTACATGTGGCCAAAATATGATGCCTGAACTAGCTAGTCAATATTTAATTGAATCTTTGATGGCTAAAGAACATTCTTTGCGTGTCATTGAGCGAAATCCACCTTCAGCAGTCTCTAAACAGATCAGAACAGTTGTTTGACAATATTTACCTATTTAATTTTCCGCTTACTAGTCCCTCAAGATCTAAACTTGTGCAATTAAATCCTAAATTAGAAAAATATTGAACCAACTCACTAAAATTATATTTGTTAAAAAATTGCTTTAATTCATCTTGGGGAACTTCTATTCTTGCAGTTGAGCCTTGGCATCTAACTCTTACCTCCGATAATCCATATTCTTTAAGATATTCTTCTGCTTTCTCAACCATTTTTAGCCTTTCACTAGTTATTTCATGGCCATAAGGAAATCTTGATGATAAGCAAGGTTGAGCAGGTTTATCCCACCAAGGAAAACCCAATGCTCTTGATATATCCCTAATGTCTTGTTTTGAGACTTTAAATTTTGCAAGGGGAGAGATAACTCCTGCTTGTTTTGAGGCTTGTATACCTGGTCTGTAATCTTTAAGATCATCCAGATTGACTCCATCTAAAACAATCTTGTAATTAAGTTTTTTAGAGAGGTAGGTTGTATGTTTGTGGAGCTCTTTTTTGCATGCAAAGCACCTATCCTTAGGATTTGCACTGTAATTTGATTGGTCTAATTCTGATGTTTTAATTTCTAAATGCTTTACTCCAATCCATTTTGCTTGTCTTCTTGCTTCTTCACGAAGACTATTGGCTAATGCAGGAGAAATACCAGTTATAGCAATTGCTTTGCTACCTAATTGCTCGAATGCTAATGATGCTACTAATGTACTGTCAACTCCTCCGGAATAAGCAATACAAACACTATCAAGATTCTTAATGTATCTTCTAATTGTATAAAGCTTTTCACTTTGTTCATCAGAGAGAATTTCTAGTTGATTGAACATGCTAATTACTTTAAAATTCAAATTACCTATGAATAGGTTGAATTTATTATTAAATCTTTAATAATATTCTTATCTATATCTTAGATTAAATTTACTAATTTTGTTCAATTGACGAATACGAGTAGAAATAGAGGAATTGGAATTGTCACAGCAAGTGACAGTCAAGAGAGATCAAAAGGTCAATTACATATTTATGATGGAGAGGGTAAGGGGAAAAGCCAGGCTGCATTGGGAGTAGTTCTCAGGACAATAGGATTAGGAATATGCGAAAAACGACAGTCAAGAGTTTTACTTCTAAGATTTTTAAAAGGCCCTGAGAGGTCATATGACGAGGATTCAGCTATAGAGGCTTTACAAAGAGGCTTTCCACATTTAATTGACCATGTAAGGACAGGAAGATCTGAATTCTTTACTGCTGACGAAGTTACAAAGTTTGATGTTGGTGAGGCCGAAAGAGGTTGGAATATTGCTAAAGGAGCAATTGCTAGTTCTCTTTATTCTGTAGTTGTGCTGGATGAGTTGAACCCAGTTCTTGATTTAGGAATGCTTGATATCAATGAAGTAGTTGATTCTCTTCAAAATCGTCCAGATGGATTAGAAATAATTATTACTGGAAGGGCAGCCCCGCCCTCTTTGGTAAGAATATCTCAACTCCATTCAGAAATGAGACCACGTTTGATAGGAGACTTATCAGAACTAACCAAACAAAGTAGTTCTAGTGGTGGAATTGAGATTTATACCGGTGAAGGAAAGGGTAAATCCACAAGTGCACTCGGTAAGGCTCTTCAAGCTATCGGTAAAGGAATATCTCAAGATAAAAGTCATAGAGTTTTAATATTACAGTGGTTAAAAGGTGGAAATGGATATACCGAAGATGCTGCCATAGAAGCTTTGCGAGAGAGTTATCCCCATTTAGTAGATCATCTTCGTTCAGGCAGGGATGCCATCGTATGGAGAGGTCAGCAACAACCAATTGATTATGTTGAGGCTGAAAGAGCATGGGAAATTGCTAAAGCTGCTATTTTGTCAGGTTTGTATAAGACGATTATTTTAGATGAATTGAATCCAACTGTTGATTTAGAGCTGCTTCCTGTGGAATCAATACATCAAACGCTTTTGAAAAAACCAGCAGACACAGAAGTTGTCATCACTGGGAGGTGTAAAAATGAACCTTCATACTTTGAACTCGCAGATGTCTACTCTGAAATGGTTTGTCATAAGCATTATGCAAATGTTGGAGTTGATTTGAAAAGAGGTGTAGATTACTAAATATTCTTAAAATTATGAATTGCGCAATATTTTTTTTAACTTTTCAATGCCGCCTTCAATAGATCTTGACCGAATTTTGAATTGAGACAAGATTCTTGACGCTTTTACAGAACGTTTCCCCGATTTACATATAGTGAAAATCTCTTTACTTAAACTTTCTTTTTGAATAAATATTAAGTCAGATTCTTGGTTTAAATGACTTAAGGGAATTGATATAGATCCCTCAATTGCAGAAGTAGAAAATTCTTCATTTTCTCTAACATCAATTAAAAGAATTTTATTGGGTTTTGCTTTGTATAAACTATTAAATTCATTTGCATTAATACTATTGATTTCATTATTTTTCTCACAATATTCATCGATATTATAAAACCCCTCAAACTGTGACAGATTTTTTATTCGTTTATTTAACTCATCACTTTTAAGATGTAATTTTTTCATATTCATATTGAATAAATCAAAAATTAAAATCTTCCCATCTAAAATTTCACCTTTTTTCAAAATGATTTTAATAATTTCATTAACCTGAAGAATTCCTATTAAACCTGTTGAAACACCTACAACCCCGTATTCTGCACAACTAGGGGCAGCATTTTTTGAAGGTGATTCTGGAAGTAAGTCTCTCAAATTAGGACTATTTTTAAACAAATTGAAAACACTCACTTGACCTTCAAATCCTTGTACACTTCCAAATACTAGGGGTTTATTTAATATCAGACATGAATCATTTATTAAATATCTTGTGCCAAAGTTATCCGAGCAATCACAAATAACATCAAACTCTTGTATTATTTTTAATGCATTTTTAGGATTAATTCTCTCTGAAAAAGTTAATATCACACAATTAGGATTGAATTTTTTAATTCTTTCCCTGGCAGAATCAATTTTAAGATTACCAATAGTATTTGTTTCATGAATTATCTGTCTCTGGAGGTTGGACTTTTCAACTTGATCGTTATCAACTATTCCAATTTTCCCAATTCCTGCTGCTGCTAGATAAAGCAAAACGGAAGACCCAAGCCCACCTGCTCCAATGCATAATACTGAGCTGTTTTTAAGATCTAGTTGTCCCTCATAACCAATCTCTTTGAGGGTTAAATGCTTTTGATATCTTTCTTCTTCATCAGAGCTTAAGAAATTAAATTTGATATCTTTGGACATTTCGATTCTTTAATTTTTGCGAGCTAAACTATGAAAACATAATAATTAAAAAAATTTAGCTTTTTGTATTTTTGCTATTTATGAGATTTTTTAATATTTTTGTTAGAAGTAGGTAATATTGTGAAGTTTTTATAAAACATTTTTAAGGTGAATTATCTTTAAAATCTATTCATAGCAGTGCATCTTGAAAATATAGAATGTTTCGGTTAGGAATTTTGCACAACAAAAAGGTAGTCAACAGACGATTTTTCCGATACCGTCTGGTTCATATATAAAATTTGCAGCCTGAATGTTCATGAGTGACAACACTTCCGAGTCAAATCAAGACTCCGGCTCCGATACAAGCTCAGATACTAAAAGCTTTTCAGAAAAGTATTCTGATGTAATGGGAAAAGTCAACCAAACTCTTGGAAATGTTGATTGGACCCAAATGGGAAAATACGGTAAAGCAGCAGGAATAATTGCTGTTGTGATTATCGCCCAAATAATAATTAAAGTTGTTATTGACACGATAAACTTTTTCCCAATTCTTCCAGGTTTACTAGAACTACTAGGAGTTGTAGTTGTTGGGCAATGGAGTTGGCAAAATCTTCGGACTAGTGAAAATCGTGAAGCAGTTATAGAAAAAGTTCAAAATCTTAAAAAGACTTATTTAGGTTAGTTAAAGATTACATATTGAGTATTGCTTTTACATAATCTTTAACTTGTTTCAAGTACCCTCCTCCAAACATATTGGCATGATTCAATATGTGATAGAAATTATAAATAATAATTCTTTTTTCAAATCCGTTTTTTATAGGAAAAACTCTATGATATTCTTCATAAAATTCTTTTCTAAAACCTCCAAATAATTTTGTCATAGCTATATCTACTTCATTATCTGCCCACCAAGATGCCGGGTCAAAAATAACCCCCTTTCCACTTTTGTCTATTCCTGCATTTCCTGACCACAAATCACCATGAACTAGAGCATTTATTGGTTTGTGATACAGCAATTCTGATTTAATTTTTTCTTTTACTTTATTTATAATTTCTTTATCTAAAGTTGTTGATTTAAGAATTAATAGTTGAGGTATTATTCTTAAGTTTAAAAAACAATCTATCCAATTATCTTCCATGCCTTTCTTCTGATCTGTTGTTCCGATAAAACCCTCAACTGGGAAACCAAACATTTTGGGATTAGATTCAGCTGATTTTAAATGCAATTCACCTAAACCTTTTCCAAGTTTTTTTTGGTCAAAGTTATGCATATCTATCCATTCAATTAAAAGAATCTCTATATTTTTTATATTTTTATATGCAATAACTTCAGGAATAACTAAATTTTCTTGATTAATATATTTTCTCAAATTTTGGAGACAATATTTTTCAAATTCAAGAAATTTTTTGTTTCTAATGTTTCTTTTAAGGAATAACTTTTTGTTTGAGAATTCTATTTGCCAGGCACTATGAATATCACCCCCATGTACTTGCTCAATACTTTTTGGATAGGTTTCACCTAATTCTTCACAAATTTCGTTAATTTCAATAGGGGATAATTTTTGCATTTTAATGAGAAATTCTGAAGTTATTGTTGTAGGCGCCGGTATAGCAGGACTAACTTCTGCAGCGATTTTATCAAAACAAGGCTTATCAGTGACTTTAATCGAATCTCATACTCAAGCCGGAGGATGTGCAGGTACTTTTAAAAGAAAGAATTATATTTTTGATGTTGGCGCAACTCAAGTTGCGGGTTTAGAGAAGGGAGGAATACATTCTAGAATTTTTGACTTTTTAGATATTCCATCCCCAGAAGCCACAATTTTAGACCCTGCTTGCATTGTTGATTTAAATGATGGTGGTAATCCTATCCCTATTTGGTATGAAAAAAGTAAATGGATTGCAGAAAGAGAAATGCAGTTTCCTGGGAGTCAAAGATTTTGGAAACTTTGTACCCTCATACATAAAAGTAATTGGATATTTGCTAATAATAATCCTGTATTACCAATAAGTAATTTTTGGGATTTTTCTCAACTTCTTAAAGCACTAGTCCCTTCAAACCTTGTCACAGGTATCTTACTTAAATCTACTATTTTTGATTTATTACGTATATGTGGATTATCTAAGAATAAGCGCTTGATTAAATTCTTAAATCTTCAACTAAAACTTTATTCTCAAGAGGACATTTATAATACCGCAGCATTATATGGATCTACTGTTCTTCAGATGTGTCAACAGCCACATGGTCTGTGGCATCTTAAAAAATCTATGCAGTCTTTAAGTGAATCATTAGAAAGTTCATTGATTAAAACTGGAGTTAATTTAATTTTTGGGCAAGAAGTTAATTCTATAACTTTTGACAATGTAAATATGTGTTGGAAAGTATCTGCTAATTCGAAAAAAAAATCTTTTGTTTACCAAGCAAAAGATGTGATTTATACCGCGCCTCCACAATCTTTGCTCAAGCATTTGAAAGATCCTTTAGAAAGAAAAAAAAATTATAAAAATCGACTTAATAATTTGCCTGATCCAAGTGGAGCTGTAGTTTTTTATTCAGCATTAAAAAAAGAACATATTAAAAAAACATTCTCCAATCATTATCAATTTGTTTCGAAAGAATTTTGTTCGTTATTTGTATCAATAAGTGATGATGGTGATGGAAGAGCACCGAAAGGTGAAGTAACTTTAATTGCTAGTATCTTTACCAAAACTAAAGATTGGTTTGATCTAGATAAACAAACTTACTTAAAGAAGAAAAATAATTTCATGAAAAAAATATCGATTGAATTGGAAAGTCAATTTGATATTGATCCTGAAAATTGGCTCCATAGGGAATTAGCAACTCCATTGGGTTTTGAAAAATGGACAAATAGACCTAATGGAATAGTAGGCGGGCTTGGTCAAAATCCAGATATTTTTGGTTTATTTGGATTATCAAGTAGGACACCTTTTGAAGGTTTATGGCTATGTGGAGATTCGATTTATCCAGGAGAGGGGACTGCAGGCGTTAGTCAGTCAGCATTAATGGTTTCAAGGCAAATTTTAGCTTCCAAAGGTATAGAGAATTTTAGTTTATAAAATTTTGTCTGATTTCTTTAGCTTCAGCAAGTTTGTTAGAAAGTAACTCCCAATTTTTTTCTTTAATAAGAGATTCCAATATATTAAGCTTTTTTTTAAAATTATTTATGGAATTTAAAACATTAATCTGATTATTAATAGCTAAATCTAAGCCTAGTTGTTCATTGCCGCCCCCGACTCTAGAAGTGTCAGCAAATCCTGTAGAAGCCAATTTTTGCGTGAGATCTAATAAAGATTGATTATTTTTTGTATGCGCAGTTTCAATTAGGGCAGAAGCTAAAAATATAGGCAAATGAGAAATTAGAGATACAGCTTCATCATGCTCTTTTGGCGAAGCTTGACAAATTTCACAATCCATTGATTTTATGAGCTCGGAAATAGTTCTGACTGCATTTAAATCACTATTTTGTGTTGGGGTAATAATCCATTTTGCATTTTTAAAAAGACCTTCAAAACCTGAATCAACTCCTTTTTTTTCTGTTCCTGCCATTGGATGAGATCCTATAAATAGAGGATGTAAATTTTCCCATGTATTTACAATTGGTTCTTTAACAGAGCCTACATCAGTTAGGATTGTCTCTTGAGGGATTGATGCTACTAATTGTTGAGACGGACTGATCAAATCTTTGATAGGTAATGCCAAAATTATTAGCTCACATTTTTTTAATAAGCTCAGATCACGGCTAACAAAATTTGCAAGTTTTTTATCCTTAGCTTTTTTTTCATTAAATTCATTATTTGCTATTCCATAAATTGTATGATTTAGTCTTTGGAGTTTTAATCCTAAAGAACCGCCAATTAAACCTAATCCTACTATTCCAATTTTCATAGATTAATTAATTCAAGACCCTTTTATATTGATACCAATATTTTGTATATTGGGTTCATAAATTTTGTATGTACTTGAAATTAAATTAATTATAAATGCTTGAAATTTTAAGTCATCAATATTTGAAAAATTTTTTGAGAGATCAAAATATTAGTTGGGAACATATCTATTCTTTTGGGAGGATAATTTCCAAATGTATTGCAAATGATTCTACATATCTAATAAATTCAGAAATTTTTTCTAGCTATGATTGGTTACCTCCAATTTTGATTTCTTTATTTTTAAAGGAAGAGGATTCAACTTTTATTTTATCTAAAGAAAAAATTCAATTTATAAGCCAATTTCAGATTAATTCATTGAAAAATCTAGGTTTTGATTTCATTTTGAAAAATGATCAACTCATTTTTGCAAATCATCATGTTCGCTTGATAACAATCCAAAATTTACTTAATGATCCCAATTCTCGTAATCTTAGAAATCATCGAATAGTTTATTCTGGAATTGAGGATATAAAACAGGATTTAAAAAATCATTTTAGAATTTCTTTGCTTAAAAAGGATTGGATAAAAAATTTCAAAGAATTTGAATTAATCAATCAAAAATTTATAGAAGTATATGATTCGTTGAAGAAAAAGTTTTTCATGAGAAAGGTCTTAGGAAAAAGTTATATCAATTTAGATGAAAAAGAAATTAGTTTCTTTTCAAATTTTTTTCATGAGAATTCTTTTTTTTCTGATAAATTTTTAAGCGTTGATAAAGCATTGTCTCAAGGTTGGGCATGCTGGGTAAAGTTAAACGATACAAATTTGGATTGGGATTTGTATTTGCAGCCAATAGATGAACTTTCTCAAATTAAGGAATTTTTTTCAAATAATAAATTTGTTTTTTTATCAGCATTGAGAAAAGATAATTTTTTTCAAATGTATTTTAAAAAGCACAGTTTAGATATTGACTTGGTTATTAATTTTAAAAGTAATTTTGAAGAGAAAAAGATTTCACTATATATACCATCTAAACAGTTGCTCCCTAATAATCCTCTTTTTACAAATTCAATTTTGGATAAATGCAAAAAGTTAATACTTTTTAGAAAGGGTTTAACTTTAGTTTTGTCTGATGATATTGATTTAAAAACTAACCTTGCTACAGAATTAGCTTCTAAGTACGGAAAGAGGGTATTGCTAGAGACAATTCCCTCTGGTAAAAATGGAATTCTTTGCGCTAGTTTTGACTGGTGGATTATGAATTCTTATTTAATTCAAAGTCCAGAACAAATTATTATACCTTTACTTCCGATTCCGAATATGTCAGAACCTATTAATGCAATTACAGTCTCTCATAAAAAGGAGCTTTCTCAAGATTGGTTTAGAGACTTCTTTCTTCCTCAAGCTAGAATAAAACTTGAAAGATCTATTTCTCCTTTAAGAAGAAATTCAGGTAAGTTAATAATCTTAGATGGAAGAGCAAATAAAAGAAACTGGGGAAGATTACTTTTGCAAAACATTCAACCCTCACAACAAATTAACTATATGCTACCTTTTGATTAGGTTATGATTTTTTAAATAACTAAAGAAAATGGGAGAAGCAAAAAGACGTAAAACACTTGGTTTACCTCCAAAAAAAAATAATACTAAAACTAAACTGGATGACTCTCCAAGATTATTTGAATGGCTACCCTTTACAATCAATCAAAGAGATAACCTAATTAAATTAAGTATTAAGGCCAGTTGGTTTGGAATCTGTGGGTTAGTAATCTTATGGATTGTAGTGAGATTTATAGGCCCTGCTGCTGGGTGGTGGAATTTAGCTGATTCTTTATAAATCTAAGCTACTGTTTTTATATCATTAACAGCGATTGTATTAGCAGGATTGCTATTTAATGCTTTCATTGAATTAGAACTGACTTCAGTTCCTTCTGTTAATTTCTCTTTAACCATGGATTCTAATTTATTCCTGATTTCTAAGTTTTGATCAAGCCAAATAATTGTATTATCTCTTCCTTGCCCAATATTTTCTCCTTCATAACTATACCAAGCACCTCTCCTTATTATGATATTAGTCTCTTCTGCTAAATCTAATAAACATCCTGTTGTGCTAATACCTTTTCCGAAGAGGATATCAAACTCTGCAATTCTAAATGGTGGTGCAACTTTGTTTTTTGCTACTTTCACTTTTGCTCTTATGCCATATTCTTCAGTACCTCTTTTAAGAGTTTGAATTCTTCTGATATCAAGTCTCACTGAGGCATAAAATTTTAATGCATTACCTCCTGTGGTTGTTTCTGGATTACCGTATGTAACGCCAATTTTTAGGCGTAATTGATTTAGGAATATTACCGTACATCCAGATTTGCCAATATTTCCTGTTATTTTCCTCATTGCTTGGCTCATTAGCCTTGCTTGGCTTCCAATTACGTGATCTCCCATCTCTCCTTCTATCTCGGCTCTTGGGGTTAGTGCTGCGACTGAGTCAACAACTACAAGATCTACTGCGCTCGATCTTATAAGTTGGTCAACTATTTCTAGAGCCATTTCACCAGTATCTGGTTGTGAAACTAACAAATTTTCAACATCAACTCCTAAAGAGGCTGCATAAACTGGATCGAGTGCATGTTCAGCATCTACAAATGCAGCTATTCCTCCATTCTTTTGGACTTCCGCAATCGCGTGAAGCGTTAATGTAGTTTTTCCTGAACTTTCTGGTCCGTAAACTTCTACTACTCTTCCTTTTGGATAGCCTCCTCCTAATGCTAAATCTAAGGTGAGCGCTCCAGTAGATATTGTTTCAACTTTCATTCTTGAAGCGTCACCAAGTCTCATTATTGATCCTCGTCCAAAATTTCTTTCTATTTGACCTAAGACAAGACTTAATGCCTTGTCTTTTTCTTTTGATTCAGTTTTTTTCTTTTCTTCAAGGCTCATTGTTTGATTTATCGGTTAAAGTTCTTGTAATTATTCTAAATTTGGAAATTTTTATTTAAACCAAACTTCATAAATACAAACTATAGTACATCTGTACTCTAGCTGATTATCCTTAACTTGCAACTAATTCCTCAAGGTTACCTAATTTTAATAATGTGATTTCATTACTTAAAGTATACTTATCTGATCCTTTCAAATATCCCCAATCAGCCAGGAAGCATGGAATGTGAGAAGTTTCTGAATTTTGTTTAATATCTATTAGAGTTTTTTTTCTATCTTCTATAAAGCCTAAAATTTCATAAGTTTGTGTAAGCTTCTCAGCTATTTTGACTTTTGTTCCGGATTCATAACCAAAAATAAATTCTGGAAAAATATTTAATTGATTAAGAATTTTTTCTGCAAATATTTTACCTTTAGTTGTTATGACTCCAGTTTTTATTTCTCTTTTCCTTAATTCTTTCATAAAATTTATAATTTCAAAAAAAGGATTATGTAAATTTACCCACGCTTTAAAATCTTTATCAATTTGGTATTTGCGAGACTGATCTAACATTTTTTGTAAATCTTCGGCACTCCAGGAATTCTCACTTAATATCCTCTGGCAATTTTGATGATAATTATTAATGAAATCATCTTTATTATCATTTTTTAATGGATTTTCTGTTTTTATAATTTCGTGAACAATTAGAATCATTTCCCAACCATATTTAACCCAAGGCCTAATTTCTTTGAAAGAATTTGGTACTCTTTTATAAAGTTTTTGATCAACATAGATGCAGGATGAATTTAAATATCTTTCACAGGCCAGCAACGAACTATGCCAATATTCTTGCATTCCATCGACTATTACTCCATCGAAATCAAATAGAAATATTTTTTGAGAAGACACCTATTGAATATTAAAACTGGGCCGCTAGGATTCGAACCTAGGAATGTCGAGACCAAAACCCGATGCCTTACCACTTGGCGACGGCCCATTGATTTTTTATTTTAATACATGAAAAGATTTTTTTCTATCCAAAAAATACAAAGTTTTTATAAACATGGCGCTAGTTTTGAAAAATAAAAATATTATTTGAATGAGCTCGATTTCCATGGCTCTAGAAATTTCTTAGCTTTTTTGATCGCTAAAGCCATTCTTTCAGGATACTCATAGAGTTTTTTGTTATTTTTGTGAGCAAATTCAATAAGGGGCTGCATAATTTTCCTTGCAGCACTTCCAAATGCTATTCCGTCTGGGAGATTGTTTGAACTCAAAAATTCATGAGTTTTTTCATTTGTTCCTCCTGCCAATTGAATTAATCCAGGTGGAAGATCTGAACCGATTTTTTTAAACAACTTAATAGTATCTCTACTTGTTGAAGGAGCAAGATCTCCAGACATTGGCCTTCCATCTAGCTGCCAAATAAGGGGAATATCAAGTTTTTTAAGAATTTCATATCTTTCCCAAAGAGCTTTCAAAAGATCTTCGGGCTCTTGTGATTTTTTGAAAGATTGATTTAATCCACAACTGATAGATATCTTGTCTAATTTCATTTCAGAACTTTTAAGGATACTGACAACTTTTGCAAAAGAATCTAGGCGATTGATTTCTGTATGAATTTCTACTGCATTAGGCTTGATTTTCTGAAGTGTTGATCCTAAATCATCTTTTGACAAATTATATTCATATTCACTAATTAGATTTAGGGGACAGCTATTCAAACATCTTCCACATCCATAACATTTACTCTTTTTGATCCCAGAATTATCAATTGCAAAGGTGGGGCATACTTTTTCGCACGGTCTTGGACAATTAGGGGGACATTTCAATGGATCTAATTTTGCTTTACGAAAGTGGATATCATTTCCATCACTTATGCTTATCATTAATCCAGGGGAGTTTTTAAAGACTTTTTTTGCCCACTCGATTCCTTTTTTTGCTGCGTGGACTATGGATTCTTCTGCGGCAACATCTATGTAGTCGACACCAGCAGCAGTATAAATTGCGCATAAATCTTCTATGGCAACAATATCTTCATTACTGGCACCACAAATTAATTTAATCCATTTATCTTTTTTATTATTAGTTGTAATCAAACAATTTAACTTTCAAATTCATCTAAAATATAATTAATTAACGGCTTCCATTCAAGTTTTCTTGAACCCCCCATTTCAACAACTATCGTTAGTTTATTATCGTTAGTGCAAATCTCTATTAAGCTCTCTAATTCAGATTGAGACAGTACTTGGCCTTCTAATAACCAAAGTAATTTATTTTTATCATTTTCATTAAATAACTCAGAAGCTTGTGGGATAACTTGTTGAACTTCCCCGCGTGCTCCATTTCTTCCTACGCTTTGATGACCAAGGTGCGGTGGTCTAACACCATGCAATTTGAGCAAGAAGACTTCTGGATCTCCAAGCCCTCTTGCTGAGGTTATAAAAGTTTTAAAGCCCTTGGCCCTCATTCTCCTCAAAAGACGAGTTTCATAACCACCTTCAAGAGGAGCAAAGATTGCAAGACATTTGTTAGTTTTTAAATCGTTATGAAACTTTTTCCCTGTGAGAAGTAATGGCATAAAAATTTCCTTTGTTTCTATTTTATTTTATTTTATGGTACTTGATGATGTACAATTGTAATTCAGTGAATTTTTAAGCTCGCAAGCTAGCCGAGCCTCTGCAAAATTTCACATTTTTTAGCGTTTCGTTAAAAACCACAGGTGGGTTTATCCCAAGAGAAACTATCTAGATTTTCAGATAAGTCTCAACCTTATTAATTGTTTTTTTATTAACTTCACCTTAATAACTGAAGGTTTTAGATAATTTAAAAATCATTACGAGCTAGCCTAATTTAGTCTTATGTCTATAGGAATTTTAGGAAAGAAATTGGGAATGTCCCAACTTTTCGACGACAAAGGTAATTCCGTGCCAGTTACTCTTATTGAGGCTGGTCCTTGTCGTGTTACTCAATTGAAAACAACCGCTTTGGATGGATATACTGCCGTTCAGATAGGTTATGGCTTATCCAAAGAGAAGCATATAAGTAAACCTGAAAAGGGACATTTGTTGAAATCAGGTGAAGAACTGTTAAAGCATTTGAAAGAATATAGGGTTGAAGAAACTTCTTCTTATGAAATCGGAAATCAAATAACTGTAAAAAACTTTGAGGTTGGTCAAAAAGTTGATGTAAGTGGCAAATCTATGGGTAGAGGTTTTTCTGGTTACCAGAAAAGACATGGTTTTAGCAGGGGTCCTATGAGTCATGGTTCAAAAAATCATAGAGCACCTGGATCTACAGGAGCAGGAACAACTCCAGGCAGAATTTATCCTGGAAAAAGAATGGCAGGAAGATATGGAGGAAAACAGATAACTACTAAAGGTTTGTTAGTGTTAAAAATTGATGATCAGAAAAATTTGCTTGTAGTAAAGGGTTCTGTCCCAGGTAAGCCCGGCGCAATCGTAAACATTAAGCCAAACAATATTGTAGGTAAAAAAGGAGGTGAAAAATCATGACAACACTTGAAACTCTTAAGTGGGATGGTAAAAAATCCGGCAAAGTTACTCTTGATTTAGCAGTTGCTAAAGAAACTTCTTCGGCAGACTTAATCCATAGAGCAGTCCTTAGGCAGCTAGCAAATAAAAGACAAGGGACAGCATCAACTTTGACAAGATCTGAAGTGCGTGGGGGCGGTAGAAAGCCATACAAACAGAAAGGTACAGGAAGAGCTCGTCAAGGATCAATAAGGACACCCTTAAGACCTGGTGGCGGAATTATTTTTGGACCGAAGCCACGTTCTTACAATCTTGATATGAATCGTAAGGAACGTAGATTAGCTCTTAGAACAGCACTTATGTCGAGAGTACCTGATATAAAGGCTGTTGATGATTTTGGATCTACTCTAAAGCAGCCTAAAACAAGTGACATCATCAATGGCCTTGCTCGATTAGGTATACAAAAAACTGAAAAAGTTTTGGTTATTCTTGATAGTCCGTCCGATGTTATAAAAAAATCAATCAATAATATTGAAAAAGTAAAATTAATTGCCGCAGATCAATTAAATGTATTTGATATTCTTAATGCTAATAAATTGGTAATAGGTCAATCAGCGATAGATAAAATTCAGGAGGTTTATGCATCATGAGTAAATTATTTGATTCTCGTTTAGCCGATGTAATACGAAAGCCAGTTATTACTGAGAAAGCTACAAACGCACTAGATCTTAACCAATATACTTTTGAAGTAGATCATAGAGCGGCAAAGCCACAAATAAAGGCTGCTATTGAAGTCTTGTTTAGTGTTAAAGTCATAGGAGTTAACACAATGAATCCTCCTAGGAGAACTAGAAGAGTCGGGAAATTTTCCGGTAAACGTTCTCAGGTCAAGAAGGCAATTGTACGTCTTGCTGAGGGAGACAAGATCCAATTATTTCCAGAATCTTAAGGAGTTTTAACTATGGCAATTCGTAAATTTAAACCTTATACTCCTGGGACTAGACAGAGAGTAGTTACTGATTTCAATGAAATAACTAGTGGAAAACCTGAGAGATCACTCATAGTTTCCAAACACAGAGTTAAAGGTAGGAATAATCGTGGAGTTATAACTTGCCGTCATCGTGGAGGTGGTCACAAAAGGCAATATAGATTAGTTGACTTTAGAAGAGATAAAAGAAACATAAATGCTAAAGTAGCAGCTATCCACTACGATCCTCATAGAAATGCAAGGCTAGCACTTTTATTCTATGAAGATGGGGAAAAAAGATATATCATTGCTCCAGCTGGAGTAAAAGTCGGACAAAATGTTATATCTGGAGAAAGTGTTCCAATTGAAGATGGAAACGCAATGCCACTTTCTGTTATGCCATTAGGATCTAGTGTTCATTGTGTTGAGTTATATGCAGGTAGAGGTGCCCAGATGGTTAGATCCGCAGGGGCGAGTGCTCAAGTTATGGCAAAAGAGGGGGATTATGTTGCTTTAAAACTGCCATCTACTGAGGTAAGACTTGTGAGAAAAGAATGTTATGCAACTCTTGGAGAAGTTGGTAATTCTGAAATAAGAAATACTAGCTTAGGTAAAGCAGGAAGAAGAAGATGGCTTGGAAGAAGGCCACAAGTAAGAGGTAGTGTAATGAACCCATGTGATCATCCACATGGAGGAGGGGAGGGAAAAGCACCAATTGGTAGAGCAGGCCCAGTTACTCCATGGGGTAAGCCAGCTCTAGGGTTGAAGACACGTAAAAAGAACAAACCAAGTAATAAATTAGTAGTTCGAAGACGTCGTCGCGTTTCTAAGAGGAGTAGAGGAGGAAGAGACTCTTGATTACTTCATTTACTATTTCAATTTCTATTACATAATCATGGGACGTTCACTAAAAAAAGGACCTTTTATAGCAGATAGCCTGCTCAAAAAGGTAGAAAAACAAAATACTGATAATGATAAGTCTGTTATCAAAACTTGGTCGAGATCCTCTACCATTTTACCTGTAATGATCGGTCACACAATCGCCGTACATAATGGCAAAACTCACATACCAGTATTTATTACTGAACAAATGATTGGTCATAAACTTGGTGAATTTGCTCCAACACGCACTTACCGAGGTCATATAAGAGATAAGAAAGGAGCAAAATCATGACAAAAACACCTGAAACAACAAAAACAGCCATAGCTCATGGGAATTATATTCGCGGATCAGCCTCTAAAGTTAGAAGAGTTTTGGATCAGATAAGAGGCAGGTCTTATAGAGATGCATTGATTATGTTGGAATTTATGCCTTACAGATCTACAGACCCTATTACTAAAGTTCTAAGATCTGCGGTTGCAAATGCAGAACATAACCTCGGAATGGATCCATCTACCTTAGTTATTTCCTCTGCATGGGCTAACAGTGGCCCTGTAATGAAAAGGTATAGGCCTAGAGCTCAAGGTCGAGCTTTTTCAATTAAAAAACAGACTTGCCACATCAGTATTTCTGTTGAATCTGCTCCTACTCAAACTAATGCGGAGGTACAAAATTAATGGGACAAAAAATACATCCTTCTGGACTAAGATTAGGAATTACGCAAGAGCATCGCTCTAAATGGTTTGCTACATCCAAGACATATCCAATTCTTCTCCAAGAAGATTTTAAAATTCGTACATTTATACAAAAAAAATATGGAGCAGCAGGAATTAGCGAGGTAATTATAGCTAGAAAAGCTGACCAACTGGAACTTGAATTAAAAACAGCAAGACCAGGAGTTATAGTTGGAAGGCAGGGAAGTGGTATTGAAGAATTAAGATCTGGAATTCAAAAAACTATAGGGGATAGGACAAGGCAAGTCAGAATTAACGTTGTTGAAGTTGAACGTGTAGACGCCGATGCTTTTTTACTAGCTGAATATATTTCACAACAACTAGAAAAAAGAGTCGCCTTCAGAAGAACTATTAGGATGGCTTTACAAAGGGCTCAAAGGGCTGGGGTCTTAGGTCTTAAAATTCAAGTAGGGGGAAGGTTAAATGGTGCTGAAATAGCTAGAACTGAATGGACTAGAGAAGGTAGAGTACCTTTACACACTTTGAGAGCTGAAATTGACTATGCAACACGCGAAGCTAATACAACTTACGGTGTTTTAGGTATTAAAGTTTGGGTTTTCAAAGGTGAAGTCCTCCCTAAAGAGGAACAAACTATACCTGTGGGTGAGAGCCCTAAAAGGAAAGCTAGTAGAAGACCTCAACAATTTGAGGATCGTTCAAATGAGAATTTATAGGAGGTATAACAATGCTTAGTCCAAAACGTACTAAATTCCGGAAACAACATAGAGGCAGAATGAGGGGGATAGCCTCAAAAGGTAATACTATCGCATTCGGTCAATTTGCCCTCCAAGCTCAAGACTGTGGATGGGTAACTGCAAGACAAATTGAAGCAAGTAGACGAGCTATGACAAGATATATCAAACGTGGCGGTCAAATTTGGATAAGGATATTTCCTGATAAACCTGTAACTATGAGACCTGCCGAAACTAGAATGGGTTCTGGTAAAGGTAATCCAGAGTTTTGGGTCGCAGTTGTAAAACCTGGAAGAATACTTTTTGAAATGGGTGGTGAGGATATCACTGAGGAAACTGCACGGGAAGCTATGCGTTTGGCTCAATACAAACTTCCTGTAAAAACTAAATTTATCTCCATTGATAAAAATATAGAAAATTCCTCTCAAGAAAATACAAAAAATAGTAATAAGTCTCAAGAGGAGGTTAAAAAATGAAAAACTCAGAGTCTCTTAAAGAATTTAAAAAATTAAATTCTGATCAAATGACTGAAAAGATTGACAAATTACGAAAAGATCTTTTTGATTTGAGATTCAAGCAAGCTACGAGACAGCTCAATGAAACTCATAAATTTAAAATTATCAAGAAACAAGTTGCGCAATTACTAACTCTCAGTAAGAGTCAATCTGCTTCTAAAACTACTTCTGATTAATTATTAGTTATGGCACTTAAAGAAAGAATTGGTACTGTTGTCAGCGACAAAATGGACAAAACAGTTGTTGTTGCTGTTATTAACAGATATCCACATCCCACTTATAAAAAAATTGTAAGTAGAACTACACGATACAAGGCGCATGACCCGGAAAATACATGTGTTTTAGGTGATCGAGTTAAAATTAGAGAAACTAGGCCGCTTAGCGCTCATAAAAGATGGGCAATAGAAGAGATTCTTAATAAAACAAGTCAGGCTAAGGAGGTTAAAAAATGATTCAACAAGAAACTTATTTAACAGTTGCTGATAATAGCGGAGCGAAAAGACTCCAATGTATTAGGGTTTTAGGCTCTAATAGAAGATACGCACATGTTGGAGATGTAATTGTAGCAACTGTTAAAGATGCGCTTCCGAATATGGGAGTTAAGAAATCTGAGGTTGTTAAAGCCGTCATTGTTAGAACAAAAGCAACTTTAAGAAGAAATACTGGTAATTCAATCAGATTCGATGATAATGCTGCCGTTTTGATTAATGAAGATAAGAATCCAAAAGGTACTAGAGTTTTTGGTCCTGTAGCCAGAGAACTGCGTGATAAAAATTACACTAAAATTGTTTCTCTTGCTCCGGAGGTGATATAAATGTTGGATTCATTAAAACAAAAGAAGAATTTTCAAAGAATAAAAATGAGAATTAAAACTGGAGATTTAGTTAAGGTAATTAACGGAAAGGAAAAAGGTAAAACTGGAGAAGTTTTAAAAACTATCCCCCTTGAAAATAGAGTTGTAGTTAAAGGAATTAACCTTAGGACAAAACATGTAAAACCAACTCAGGAAGGTGAAACTGGAAGAATACTTACAGAAGAGGCATCTTTACATGCATCAAATGTAATGTTCTTCTCAAAGGAAAAAAATCTTATAAGTAAGATTGAATACTTTATTGATAAAGAGGGAGTTAAGAAGAGAAGACTGAAGAAAACTGGTGAAGTAATTGATTAATTTTTCATCAAAAACCAGATTTAAACTTTTTCTAATTTATCAATTCTGACAAAGACCAGAATTAACAAAAATTATGACTCTAAAAAATCGCTACAAAGAATCAATTAGACCAAAACTTTTAAAGGAACTTGGTCTTAAAAATATTCATCAAGTACCTAAAGTTGTCAAAGTCAACGTTAATAGAGGTCTTGGTGAAGCTGCTTCAAATTCAAAAGCTTTAGAAGCTTCTTTAAATGAAATGGCAACAATTACAGGACAAAAGGCCTTAGTTACTAGGGCCAAAAAAGCTATCGCGGGTTTTAAAATTCGTGAGGGTATGCCAATTGGTTGTACTGTAACTTTGAGAGGTGACAGGATGTATTCTTTTTTAGAGAGATTTATAAATCTAGCTTTACCAAGAATAAGAGACTTCAGAGGAGTTAATCCAAAAAGTTTTGATGGGAGAGGGAATTACACCGTTGGAGTGAAAGAGCAATTAATTTTTCCTGAAATCTCTTTTGATAAAATAGATTCAATAAGAGGTATGGATATAACTATTGTAACTAGTGCGAGATCAGATCAAGAAGGTAAAGCTCTCTTGCAAGAGTTAGGTATTCCTTTTAGTAAGAATTAAATTAAAAACATGTCAAATCACGATCCTATTTCAGATATGCTTACTCGAATAAGAAATGCGAGTCAAAAAAAGCATACAACCACAACAATCCCAAGTTCAAAAATGTCTTTAAGTATTGCAAAAGTACTTCAAAAAGAGGGTTTCATTTCTGACATTAACGAGGAAGGTGAAGGCTATAAAGCACAAATAACACTTGGTCTAAAATATAGTGGTAAGAATAAATTCCCTACTATTCGATCCATGCAAAGAGTTAGTAAACCTGGTTTGAGAATTTATAAAAATACTAGAGCTTTACCAAAAGTTCTTGGAGGTCTCGGAGTCGCCATTATATCTACTTCTAAAGGTGTCATGAGTGATCGTGATGCCAGGAAGCAAGGTATAGGTGGTGAAGTACTTTGCTATGTTTATTAAGGAGGATTAATCATGTCAAGAATTGGAAAAATCCCTGTACTGATCCCAGATAAAGTAACGGTTGATTTTGATGGATTAACAGTTACAGTCAAAGGCCCTAAGGGTGAGTTAAAACGTCAAATGCCGGAGGGAGTAAGTTTTGATAAAAAAGATAACACTGTTGTCGTAATTCCAACTACTACAAAAATATTCTCAAGGCAAAGACATGGGTTATGTAGAGCCTTAATTGCAAATATGGTTGAAGGGGTTAGTCAAGGTTTTTCAAAAAAACTGGAAATTGTAGGGGTTGGATCCAGAGCTCAAGTAAAAGGTAAAAATCTAATTGTAAGTGCAGGATATAGTCATCCTGTAGAAATGATCCCCCCTGATGGTATAACATACAAAGTTGAGAGTAATACAAACGTTACCGTATCTGGAATTGATAAGGAAATTGTTGGCAATGAAGCAGCAAAAATCAGATCAATTAGACCTCCAGAGCCATATAAAGGTAAAGGAATTAAATACCATGATGAGACAATTCTCAGAAAAGCTGGTAAATCTGGCAAAAAATAATTCCAATTAAAAAAATGACCAAACTTTCCAGGAAATTACAAACCAAAAAAAGACATAGAAGGTTAAGAAGATTCTTAATTGGAAATGCAACGCGTCCAAGATTATCTGTTTTTCGCTCTAATAACCATATTTATGCCCAAATTATAGATGATAGCGCTCAAACAACTATTTGCTCAGCTTCAACTGTTGATAAAGCACTAAGAGAAAAATCTGAGAAATTACCTTCTGATTGTAATTCTTCTTCAATTGTTGGAAAATTATTAGCAAACAGAGCGATAAAAAAAGGTATTAAGCAAGTAATTTTTGACCGTGGAGGTAATTTATATCACGGTAGAGTCAAGGCACTTGCTGATGCTGCTCGTGAAGCTGGCTTAGAATTCTAACTTTTAATTTTTACTATGACTGACACTCCTACAAAAAAAGAAATTCAATCCAAGAATGATAACGTTCCTGGAGCAATGCCTGGCGAACAAAAAAAGAATAATCGTAATAACGACCGAAAGAGAAATAGAAGAGGCGATTCGAAAAATTTAGAGAGAGATTCTGATTGGCAAGAAAGGGTTGTTCAAATTAGACGCGTATCAAAAACTGTTAAAGGCGGAAAAAAAATGAGTTTTAGAGCAATCGTTGTTGTTGGTAATGAGAAAGGTCAAGTTGGAGTTGGTGTTGGAAAGGCTGGAGATGTGATTGGTGCTGTTAGAAAGGGAGTGTCAGATGGCAAAAAGAATCTTGTTAGGGTTCCATTAACTCCAAATAATTCAATACCAACTTTATCTAAAGGTCGAGATGGTGCTGCTAATGTATTAATTAGACCAGCTGCCCCAGGTACAGGTGTAATTGCTGGTGGTTCAATAAGAACAGTTTTAGAATTAGCAGGCATAAAAAATGTCTTAGCAAAAAGATTGGGTAGTAAAACACCTTTGAATAATGCAAGAGCTGCTATGGTGGCTCTTTCTCAATTAAGAACACACAAATCTGTTTCAAGGGAGAGAGGTATCTCCCTTGAACAGCTCTATTCTTGAAAATTATGACTTCAACATTGAATACACTTAAATCAAACTCTGGCTCGAGAAAGAAAAAATTAAGAAAGGGTAGAGGTATTGCAGCCGGTCAGGGTGCTTCATGTGGTTTTGGAATGAGAGGACAAAAGTCACGTTCTGGAAGACCCACACGTCCAGGTTTTGAAGGTGGTCAAATGCCACTATATAGAAGAGTTCCAAAATTAAAGCACTTTGAAATAATTAATCAAAAGAACTTTTCAATAATTAATTTAGAAAAATTAAATCATTTCAAAGAGAACGATACTGTTAACCTTGACTTGCTAGTTAAGAAAGGATTGATTTTCAAGCCAAAATTTCCTTTAAAAATACTTGGTAATGGAAAAATTAATGTAAAGTTAAAAGTTCAAGCTCATGCATTTACAAAAGTTGCAAAACAAAAAATTGAGGACGCAGGTGGATCCTGCGAGCTTATAAATAATAAATAAATTTATTAAAAATTTAGGTAAGCTTCAAAAATGTTTGTCAACAAAAGTAGAAACCCTAGCGCTTCTGAAATACTTTCCCAATTATTTTTAAATAAAGAGCTAAGAAGTAGAGTCTTAACAACTTTAGGTCTTCTCCTGTTAGTAAGACTTGGTATCTATATCCCCATGCCAGGTATTGATAGGGTTGCTTTTAAAAGTTTTATAGATCAAGGTGGTCAATTAATAGGTTTTTTAGATATTTTTACAGGAGGAGGAATTTCAACCCTAGGAATATTCGCATTAGGCATACTTCCTTTTATCAACGCATCAATAATTATTCAGCTTCTCACAGCTTCGTTGCCTATTCTTGAAGACTTACAAAAAAATGAAGGGGAAGCGGGAAGAAGAAAAATTGCTCAAATAACAAGATATGTTTCATTAGGATGGGGGTTTTTGCAAAGTATAATTTTTTCCTTAATTCTCAGACAATATGCTATCCAGGGGATAAGTGAAACTACATTTGTCTTACAAACCTCTATTGCCTTAGTTACTGGTTCAATGTTAGTTATGTGGTTTAGTGAAATTATTACAGAGAAAGGGATAGGTCAAGGAGCTTCACTGGTAATTTTTTTGAATATTGTTTCTACTTTACCTAAGGCTCTTAGTTCAACCATTGAAAAAGCTCAAACTGGCGATAGAGGAGATGTTTTAGGTATAGCAGTTTTACTTGGAGTATTTTTACTGACAATTGTTGGGATTATTTTTGTCCAAGAGGGAGCCAGACGCATTCCTATTGTTAGTGCAAAAAGGCAAATAGGAAATTCAACACTACTTCCTACAAGGCAAAGTTATTTACCTTTGAAATTAAATGCAGGAGGAGTTATGCCTATTATATTTGCATCTGCTTTAATCTTTTTACCTATAACTATTGCAAATGTTACGGGCAATCCAGTCTTAATCAAGTTAGCTAGTAGTTTAAATCCAGGATCTTCAAATCCATGGCCATATGCTTTTACATTCTTCTCTTTGATTTTGGGGTTCGCCTATTTTTATGCATCTCTTACTATCAATCCAGTTGATGTAGCTTCAAATTTAAAGAAAGGCGGAGTAGCGATACCAGGAGTTAGACCAGGTACTAATACGGCAAACTACCTATCAGGTATACAAAATAGGTTGACATTATTAGGAGGATTATTTCTGGGTTCAGTAGCTATAATCCCTGCTGCAGTAGAAAAAGCTACAAATGTGCAGACTTTTCAAGGTTTAGGAGCAACTTCATTACTAATTCTTGTGGGTGTTGCTATAGATACTGCTAAGCAAGTTCAAACTTATGTTATTTCTCAAAGGTATGAAGGACTAATTAACAATTAATGAAGAAACATTTATTATTTTTAGGTGCTCCTGGAGCAGGTAAAGGGACTCAAGCCCAATTGCTAAGTCAAACTAATTCTTACTTACACCTTTCTACTGGTGAATTATTAAGAAAAGAAATAGAAATGAATACTATCCTTGGTATTCAGGTAAAAGATATTATGAATAGAGGGGAACTTGTTAGTGATGAACTTGTTTTAAAGATAGTAAGACAAAATTTAGATAAAAATAATAAAGGCTGGATTTTAGATGGCTACCCAAGAAATCTATCTCAAGCAAATTCATTGAATAAGGTGTTAACAGAAATAAATCAACCTTTGGAAGTAGTTTTTTATTTAGATATTCCAGAAGAAGTACTAATTAAGCGTTTGCTTTTAAGAGGGAGAAAAGATGATACCGAAGAGACAATTAGAACAAGAGTTGACATTTATAAAAAAACTACAGAACCATTAATTCAATATTTTAAAGATCTCTCATTGTTAGAATATATCGATGCTAATAGAGATCTAAAAACCATTTCCTCTGATATCAAACAAAAAACGGCTTGATGATGATGTAGAATATGGTATTAACATTTTATTAGTTAAACCCCTATGAAGGTCAGATCTTCAGTCAAAAAAATTAGTCCTGACGATCAGATCGTGAGGAGAAGAGGTAAAATCTATGTTATTAACAAGAAAAGACCTCGTAATAAACAGCGTCAGGGTTAAATTTCAACCCTCAAATTCAAACTTTTACTTATTCAAAACACGTGGCCAGGATTGCAGGAATTGACATACCTCGCGAAAAGCGAGTTGAAATTGCACTTACATATGTCTATGGAATTGGTTTAACGAGATCAAAGCTAATTCTTTCTAATACGGGTGTAAACCCCGATATTCGGGTTAAAGACCTTTCAGATTCTGATGTTCAAAAGCTTAGAGGTGCTACAGAAGAATTCACTTTAGAGGGGGATTTGAGAAGAAAAGAGGGAATGGCTTTAAAACGTCTACAAGATATAGGGTGTGTAAGAGGAAGAAGACATAGAATGAGTCTTCCAGTAAGAGGTCAAAGAACTAGAACTAATGCAAGAACAAGAAGGGGTTCGAGGAAAACAGTTGCAGGAAGAAAAAAATAATTAATTAAATCTATTTACAAATTGAAGTATTAAATTAAAACATCATGGCAGCTACAGTCAAAAAAACAGGTTCAAAGAAATCAAAACGTAATGTACCTAATGGTGTGGTACATATTCAAAGCACATTTAATAATACTATCGTCTCAATTACTGACACTTCTGGTCATGTAATTTCTTGGTCTTCTGCAGGCTCAAGTGGATTTAAAGGCGCTCGGAAAGGTACACCATTCGCTGCTCAAACAGCTGCCGAAGCTGCAGCTAGAAGAGCACTCGATCAGGGAATGAGACAAATAGAAGTACTAGTTAGAGGGCCCGGCGCAGGTAGGGAAACGGCCATAAGAGCTTTACAAGTGGCCGGATTAGAAATAACTCTAATAAGAGATGTAACTCCATTACCTCATAATGGATGTAGAAGACCTAAACGGAGACGCGTTTAGGTTTTAACCATTCTCAACCCCCAAAAAAACTCTTAACCTTATTATTTTCCGTGTTGCAATACCAGATTGACAGAATCGACCATCAAATATCAGATGATCGCTCCCAAACAGGAACTTTTTTAATTGGCCCTCTAGAAAGAGGACAAGCTACAACTTTGGGTAATTCTCTTAGAAGAGTCCTAATGGGAGGACTTGAAGGAAGTGCAGTGACTGCAGTTAGAATTGCAGGAATTAATCATGAATATGCCACTATCCCTGGAGTTAGAGAAGACGTTTTAGATATTCTTCTGAATTGTAAGCAACTATCATTAAATAGTTCTAATCCAGATCTTGAAATCGGCAGGTTAGTGGCGAGCGGTCCAATGGAGGTAAAAGCTAATGACATTCAATTCTCCTCTCAAGTTGAAATTGTTGATGGCGAAAAACCGATCGCAACTATTCAGGAGGGTCATAACTTAGAGTTGGAAATCCATGTTGAAAGAGGTGTAGGATATAGACCTGTCGACCGTAAGAGTGAAGAGACAACTGCTATTGATTTACTTCAAGTAGATGCTGTATTTATGCCAGTGAAGAGAGTTAATTTTACGATCGATGAAACTGCTGTAGCAGAAGGCGGCACAGGAAGAGAAAGATTAAAAATGGAAGTAGTAACAGATGGCTCAACAAGTCCTGATGATGCTATCGCTGAAGCTGCAAATCATTTAATAGAACTTTTTCAACCTCTTGCTACTGTTACAATGGTTGAGGAAATTCCTGAAGAACCTGAACCATCCCCTGAAGCTCAAATTCCTCTTGAGGAACTAAACTTGTCCGTTAGAGCATATAATTGTTTGAAAAGGGCGCAAGTTAACTCAGTTTCCGATTTAATGGGCTTTAGCTATGAAGATCTTCTTGAAATTAAGAACTTTGGCTCTAAATCTGCAGATGAGGTTATTGAGGCTCTTGAGCGCATCGGCATTTCTATTCCACAAAGCAGAACATCTGTTTAACAATTTTTAAGATTATGAGACACCAACTTAGAATTCCATTATTAAGTAAACCTGCTGACCAGAGGAAAGCACTTCTAAGAGGTTTAACCACACAATTAATTAGAGAAGGCAGAGTAACTACAACAAAAGCTAGGGCAAAAGCTTTAAGAAATGAAGCTGAAAGAATGATTTCACTCGCAAAAGAAGGAAGTTTGGCTTCAAGGAGAAGGGCTATTGGATTTATTTATGATAAGAAATTAGTTCATTCATTATTTGAAAAAGCAAAGGAAAGATATGGAGACAGAAAAGGTGGTTATACACGCATAGTCAGAACCGTATCTAGAAAAGGTGATAACGCTCAGATGGCCATAATCGAGCTTGTTTAAGTTAGTTAATTAACATAGGAGCTTTTACTAGAAAATAACTTTTGAAAAGGGTAGCTTTACTAGTCCAATATGATGGATCACATTATTCAGGTTGGCAAAAACAAAAAAATGCAACCACAGTTCAAGAAATTCTAGACAGAGCTCTCTTCAAGATTACAAATCATACAGTAAAGACTTTTGCAGCAGGTAGGACTGATGCTGGGGTTCATGCATCAGGTCAAGTAGTACATTTTGATATTGATTGTGTTATGCCAGCTAATAGTTATTCTGATATTTTAAATAGTCTTTTACCCTCAACAATTAGGATCTTGGAATCAGTTGAGGTTAAAGATAGTTGGCATGCATGCTATTCAGCTACATATAGACATTATCGATATGTCATTAATAACAGTAAATTCCCTAACTTATTTATTAATAATTGGTCATGGCATAGATATCAAAAAGTATTAGATGAAGTTTTAATGTTTAATGCATCTAAGACAATGGAAGGAGAACATGATTTTTTTGCTTTTCAGAAAAGTGGAAGTAACAGAACAAACTCTATTACAAAAATCAAAAATATAGATATTAAAAGAGTAGAAGATTTGATTTTAATTGATATTAAAGCTACTGGTTTTCTATATGGAATGGTCCGTTTAATTGTTGGTCAACTAGTTTTAGTTGGAGAAAAAAAAATATCGCCAGAAATTTTTACAGATAGATGGGTAAACAAAAAGAAAAATGATGTTAAAGAATCTGCTCCAGCTAAGGGTTTATGTTTTGTAAATGCTGTTTATGAAGAATATGTTTTTAAAAAGATTAATAACAATGATTTTTTCCCTGTATTTTTAATTAAGGGTTTTTCTTAAGTAAAGTTCAATTAAGCTAATTTTTTGTGTAAATCATTCAAAACTGTTGTTTAATATTCCTTCAATAAGGTAGAATTTAGAACTAACTTTAAATTTATTTGCATAAATTTGGTAAATGAATAAAACAATTACTCCATCTTTAAAAACCATTGAAAGAAATTGGTTTTTAGTTGACGCAAAAGATAAGATACTTGGGAGACTTGCTACAGAAATTGCAACTGTATTAAGAGGTAAGAATAAACCAACATTTACACCTCATCTAGATACTGGAGATTTCGTAATTGTAGTTAATGCTGAAAAAGTTGAAGTAACAGGTAAAAAAGCATCACAAAAGTTGTATAGAAGACATTCTGGAAGACCCGGAGGAATGAAAATTGAAAAATTTGAGTCTCTACAAGAAAGAATTCCTGAAAGAATCATCGAGCAAGCTGTTAAGGGTATGCTGCCACATAACTCTTTAGGAAGACAGCAATTTAAAAAACTAAAAGTTTATAAAGGTGCTGATCATCCTCATGCTGCTCAGAATCCTGTATTATTAAATAGTTAATTTATCAAAATGAATAGCCAAATAAAAAACAAAGCTGTGTATTGGGGAACTGGAAGAAGAAAAACTTCAGTAGCTAGAGTTCGCTTGATCCCAGGAAATGGACTAATAA
Organism: Prochlorococcus sp. AG-402-L23; assembly: GCA_003216635.1. Lineage (GTDB taxonomy): Bacteria > Cyanobacteriota > Cyanobacteriia > PCC-6307 > Cyanobiaceae > Prochlorococcus_A. The sequence goes on from QCIO01000003.1 coordinate 99,007, forward strand.
AAATTAATGGTCGTTCTGGAGATGATTACTTAAACTTTAACCCTCTGCACTTAAATTCAATAAAAGCACCTTTGCAAACATTAGGCCTTGAAAATTCTTATGATATTTTTGTAAATGTTTTTGGTGGTGGATTGACAGGTCAAGCAGATGCTATCAAGCAAGGAGCAGCAAGAGCACTTTGCGAATTATCTCCTGATAATAGGAAACCTCTAAAAACTGAAGGACATCTCAGTAGAGATCCTAGAGCTAAGGAAAGAAGAAAATATGGTCTTAAAAAAGCAAGGAAAGCTCCTCAATTCTCTAAACGTTAAAGGAATTTAAATCATGCCAAAATCTGAAATACACCCAAAATGGTATCCTGATGCAAAAGTTATTTGTAATGGAGAAGTGGTAATGACAACTGGCTCAACGCAGCCTGAATTACATGTTGATGTATGGAGTGGTAATCATCCCTTTTTCACTGGAACTCAGAAGATTCTTGATACAGAAGGTAGGGTTGATAGGTTTATGAAGAAATATGGAATGGGTTCAGCTAATTCAGCCACATCAAAAGAGCAAAAAGAAGAAAAAGATTCTAAAAAATAGAATTTTCAAAAATTAAGCATAATTTCAATTGGAATACTCTACATTAATTGCAAGGTTGAAAACTGCTTCAGAAAGTTTTGAAAATTTGGAAGTACAGCTTGCAGATCCTGATATAGCTAATGATCCAAAAAAATTAGAATCTATAGCAAGAGAAAGGTCAAAATTGGAACCTTTGGTGATTGATTTTAATAAGTTACTTGATACTGATAAAGAAATCGAAGATTCAAAAAATCTACTAAAAGAGAATAGAAATGATAAAGAAATGGAATCTTTGATAAATGAGGAATTAATAACTCTAGAGGAATGTAAGAATGAACTGATTCAAAAAACTACAATCGCCTTATTGCCAAAAGATCCAAGAGATGAAAGAAGTGTAATGTTAGAAATCAGGGCCGGTGCTGGAGGTAACGAGGCTTGTATCTGGGCAGGTGATTTAGCAAGAATGTATGAAAGATATGGACAAAAAATTGGATGGTCTGTAAAACCTGTTAGTTCTTCCGAGTCAGATATGGGAGGTTTTAAGGAGTTAGTTATCTCCGTTAAGGGAGATTCTGTATATAGTCAACTTAAATTTGAGGCTGGTGTACATAGAGTCCAAAGAGTTCCAGCTACTGAATCTCAAGGTAGAGTTCACACCTCTACTGCTACAGTGGCCGTCATGCCTGAGGCTGATCCTGTTGAGGTTAAAATTGATCCAACAGACTTAGAGGTTGGCACGGCAAGATCAGGAGGTGCAGGCGGACAAAATGTTAATAAGGTAGAGACAGCTATCGATCTTCTCCACAAGCCTACAGGAATAAGAGTTTTTTGTACTCAAGAGAGATCACAATTGCAAAATCGAGAACGTGCAATGGAAATTTTAAGAGCTAAATTGTATGAAATTCAATTAAAAGAGGCTAATGCAAAAGAGAGATCACAAAGACTTTCCCAGGTTGGAACAGGCGATAGGAGTGAAAAAATCAGAACTTATAATTTTAAAGATAACAGGACAACTGATCATAGATTAGGTTCCAATTTTTCACTTGAGCCAATTCTTGCTGGTCAATTGGACGAAGTGATTGATGCATGCATAGCTCAAGAACAAAAAAGAATGATGGAAGATTTTAATAACGAAGTGAATTAAGGTTTTTTTATCAGATTGCAAGCCCTATTACGTATTTACTCCATTCTTTATGCCTGCCAGAGTCGATTTGTCTTGTAGCCTCAAAATTTAGATTACTTAATGGACGATAAGGCTTACGTTTTAAGGGCATATTCGCCTCTTCGGGGGTTCGGTTACCTTTTTGTACATTACATCTGAGACATGCTGTAGTAACATTTTCCCAGTTATCTGTTCCACCTCTGCTTCTTGGTAAAATATGATCTATAGATAGCTCACTACCCCTATAGTTACAGTATTGGCAAGCATTATTATCTCTTAGAAGAATATTTTTTCTTGTTAAAGAAACCTCTCTAAAAGGTACCTTTACGTAGTAACGAAGTCTTATAACTGTCGGTAACTTTTTCCCGCTATGTATTGAATATGATTTATCTTCCTCTAAGCTTTCTGCTTTACCTTTAATCATCAAAATTATTGCTCTTCGCCAGGAAGTGATGTTTAAAGGTTCATAAGATGCATTTAAAACTAGAGTCTGCCCCATGCCAAAATACAATTTACATGTCATGCTAACTGTATATTTCAATAAGCGCATATCTATTGTGCAAAGTTAATGCAAAATAGGCAAACAAAACAGATATTTAATTTTGAAAAATTTCCAAATTTTGAAAAAGATATAGATCCAAAACAAAGAGCATGGATTGAAGTTAAAGGTAAAGCAATAGAAACAAACGTTAGAGAGTTAAGATCTAAATTAAGTAAAAATTGTCAATTTATGGCAGTCGTTAAAGCTGATGGATATGGACATGATGCGAAATTAGTATCAGAGTATGCTACTAAAGGTGGGGCTTCTCAATTAGGTGTTGCCACCTTAAATGAAGGAATGAACCTTCGTTCTTCTGGAGTTAAAAACCCAATACTTATCCTCGGAAATCTCTATACGAAAAGGGATCTTATTATATCTTTTAAAAATGATTTGATGCCAACTATCAGTAGTATAAGAGAATGTTTAATTTGCAATAACATTGGGAATTACTTTGGATTGAAATTTCCTTTACATCTGAAAGTTGATACAGGAATGTCAAGATTAGGATTTGAATACAATAAATTTGTTCAGCAATTTGAAAAAATCAAATCTTTTGACAATATTTTTATTGAGGGAATATATAGTCATTTATCATCTGCAGATGACCTCAACTCATTAGATCCAAAAAGTAATACACAATTACAAAGGCAGAAGTTTCA